>NZ_LMFL01000032.1:0-27644 GCF_001426805.1 Brevundimonas sp. Root1423 | reverse complement strand
GGCAACGAGATCCACCTCGGCCCCACCGAATTCCGCCTGCTGGACCACCTGATGCAGCACCCGGGCCGGGTGTTCAGCCGCGAACAGCTGCTGGACGCCGTCTGGGGCAGCGACGTCTACGTCGAGGCCCGCACGGTCGACGTCCACGTCGGCCGCCTGCGCAAGGCCCTGAACGTCGAGGGCACGGTCAACCCGATCCGCACGGTGCGGTCGGCGGGCTATTCGCTGGATCTGGGCGGGTAACCACTGCTGTCGTCATCCCGGGGGGGGCGCAGCGGACCCTAGGACCCAGCGGCGCGCGAGAGCGCGAACCTGTCACGCCAACCCAGGCTGACTCGTCGCCTCCGCTTCGCTCCGGCGCCGCTGGGTCCCGGCCTTCGCCGGGATGACGACGGCTGAAACGGCAGTTGCACTTCCTTCCGCACCCGAACCCGCTAGGGTCCCCTTCTCAGTTCAGGGAGCCTCGCCCATGCGCCGCCGCACCTTCCTTTCGACCCTCCCCGCAGCCGCTCTCCTCGCCGGAGCAGGTGCAGCGACCGCCGGCGCTCCTGCCGCAACCGCCGCCCCTCCCCGCCAGACCGCGCCTGCCGACCCCTACGCCGGCGTCGGCCCCGGCAACCGCAACAGCGGCGTCCAGTTCGTCGGCCGCTCGACCGTCTGGGGCGCGCACGGCGCCGCCGCCACGGCCCATCCGCGCGCCACCCTGATCGGCATCGACACCCTGAGGCGCGGCGGCTCGGCCATTGACGCGGCCATCGCCATCAACNGGCTTCCTGGAGCCCACCGCCAACGGCATCGGCGGCGACGCCTTCTGCATGCTGTGGGACCCGGCGCAGCGGAAGGTCGTCGGCTTCAACGGCTCGGGCAACAGCCCCCGCGGCCTGTCGCTGGAGACGGCGCGGTCGAGGAAGGCCGAGGACGGCTACCTGCCCCCCTACGGCGCGGTCACCGTCAACGTCCCCGGCACGGTCGACGCCTGGTGGAGCGCCCATCAGCGCTACGGCAAGCTGCCGTGGAAGGACGTCCTGCTGCCGGTCGCCGAGCTGTGCGAGGAGGGCGTGCCCATGCCCCAGCTGATCGCCTGGTATCTCGAGCGCAACATGGCCAATTTCGATCGCCGCGCCGCGATCATCGAGGAGAACGACAACCGCAGGAAGGTCTACGCCCGCGACGGCCGCACCCCGGCGGTCGGCGAGGTCTTCGCCAACCCCGACCTGGGCCGCACCTATCGCCTGATCGCCGAGGGCGGCCGCGACGCCTTCTATGAGGGGGCGATCGCCGACCACATCGAACGCTATTTCCGCCGCATCGGCGGCTGGATGACGAAGGCCGATCTGGCCCCGCATCGCACCGAATGGGTCGAGCCGATCCGCACCGACTATCGCGGCGTCGATGTCTATGGCCTCGGCCCCAACACCCAGGGCCTGTCGACCAACCAGATCCTCAACATCTGCGAGAATTTCGACCTCAAGGGCATGGGCTTCCAGTCCGCCGCCTCNGGCCTCGGCCCCAACACCCAGGGCCTGTCGACCAACCAGATCCTYAACATCTGCGAGAATTTCGACCTCAAGGGCATGGGCTTCCAGTCCGCCGCCTCGATCCACCAYCAGGCCGAGGCCAAGCGGCTGGCGTTCGAGGACCGSGCSAARTGGTTCGCCGACGASCGCTTCAGTCGCACCCCGGTCGAATGGCTGAACTCGAAAGCCTACGCGGCCGAACGCGCGCGCCTGATCCGGCCCGACCGGGTCATGGACCGCGCCTTCCCCGGCGACGCCCCGACCCAGGGCGACACCACCTATTTCAGCGTCGCCGACAAGGACGGCATGATGGTTAGCTGGATCCAGTCCAACTATCGCGGCATGGGCTCGGGCCTGGTCCCCGACGGCCCCGACGGTTCGACCCTCGGCTTCATGTTCCAGGACCGCGGCGAGCTGTTCGCCCTGACCGACGGCCACCCCAACGTCTACGCCCCGGGCAAGCGCCCCTTCCACACCATCATCCCCGGCTTCGCCTGCAAGGGCGGCGAGCCGTGGATGGCCTTCGGCGTCATGGGCGGCGGCATGCAGCCGCAAGGGCAGGCCCAGATCATAATCAACATGGTCGACTACGGCCTCGACCCGCAGGAAGCCGGCGACAGCCCGCGCTGGCAGCACGAGGGCTCGTCCGAACCCACCGGCCATCCGTCCGAGGGCGTCGGTGTGCTGCATCTGGAAACCGGCGTCCCGGCGGCTTCGAAGGCGCGGTTGGAGGCCATGGGCTGGGTGTTGGGCGGTCCCAACGGCGGCTTCGGCGGCTACCAGAACGTGGTGCGCCAGACCAACGGACGCGGCCCCTGGACCTACGGCGCGGCGACGGAGATGCGGAAAGACGGCATTGCCTTGGCGTACTGAGGAGGGCCACGCGCCCGCCACAATCGCCCAGCCTTCTGCACACGCGCCGGTAGGGGCGTGGATCAACCGGGGGCTTCGATGATCGCCTTGTTCGCCGCCGCCAGCCTGCTGGCCGCGCAGCCCGCCGACTGTTCTCCGCCGGCGGGGACTGACGCCCTTCTCGCAATGCCGCAGCGCTACATTGTCGTGGGCGAAAGCCACGGCACGGTCGAGACCCCGGCCGCGTTCGCGCAGATGGCGTGCGCGGCGGCCGAAAAAGGGCCGGTCACGATCGCCCTCGAACTGCCGACGGTCATGCAGCCGCAGCTGGACGCCTTCCTGGCCGCGCCCGACGAGGCCACGGCGGTCGAGGCGCTGTCCGGCACCCATTTCCTGAACCCGCGCATGAACGACGGCCGCAGCAGCCAGGCCATGCTGGCCATGCTGTTGTCCGTCCGCCAGCTTCGCGCGGATGGACGCGATGTAGCCTTTCACGCCTTCCAGCCTTCCACGCCCCGCCAGCGCGACCTGACGCAGGCCTGGTACGAACTCGACATGGGCCATGCGCTGGCAGGAGCGATCTACGCCCGGCCGCAGTCGAAGGTGCTGGTCCTCGTCGGCAACCTGCATGCCCGCAAGACCGGTTTCCCCCGCTTCCCCGATGTCGGCGTTCCCGCCGCCGGCCACCTGCCCGCCGCCGATGTCCTGACGCTCAAGGTGGCGCAGCAGGGCGGCACGGAATGGAACTGCCAGTCTGCATGCGGAACCAATCCGTCACGCGCCGTCGTCGACATCGACCTTCGAGGCGTGCGCCTCGAGCCGACTGATGACGGCGCCTATGACGGCGTCCTGGCCCTGGGACCCAGCACGGCCTCGCCGCCGGTCGTGCCGGGGCCGGGACCTAGCCTTCGCTGACCGTGATCTCTTCCGGCTCCAGCGCATAGACCGTGGCGCAGTATTCGCAGGTCACGCGGATCTTGCCGTCGGCCTCGACCATCTCGGCCCGCTCCTCGGCCTTGAACGACGTCAGCATTCCGGCGATGCGGGCGTGCGAGCAGCGGCATTGGGCCACCAGCGCGCGGGCGTCCTCCAGCCGCACGCCGTCCTCGTGGAACAGGCGGAACAGCAGGGTCTCCGGCGTGATCGTCGGGTCCAGCAGCTCGTCGTCGCCCAGCGTCTGGAACAGGGCCCGCGACCGGTCCCACGCCTCCTCGGTCGAGCCGCGCGCCTCGTCGCCCGCGATCAACTGGATCAGCGCCCCGCCGGCCCGCCAGCCCGTGCCCGCGTCCGTGGTGATCGAACCGACCGACAGACGGACCTTGGTCGGGATCTGCTCGGATTGCTGGAAATAGTGTTCGGCGGCCAGCGACAGGCTCTCGCCCTCGATCGGCGTGATCCCCTGGGTCCGCTCGAAATCAGGCCCGCGATCCAGCGTCATCACGAACACCCCCTGCCCCAGCAGCGAGCGCGCCCCCGGCCGGGCGAAGCCCTGCGACGCCGCGGCGACCTCGGCCTCGTCGAAGCGGCAATAGCCGCGCATATGCCCCTGGGTGTCATAGTCGGCGACGACGTAGCGCACCGGCCCGTCGCCCTGGGCCTGGACGATCAGCCGGCCCTCGAACTTCAGGCTCGACCCGACCAGGGCCGCCAGGGCGCAGGCCTCGCCGAGCAGGGCCGCGACGGGTTCCGGATAGTCATGGGCCGACAGGATGGCGTCGATGGTTTCGCCCAGCCGCACCAGACGCCCACGCACGGGCCAGCCCTCGATCTGGAAGGCGGCCGCCAGATCGTCGGCGGGGTTGGCGGGCGACGTATGCGCGTGATCGGTCACGGGCGGTCCTCGGAAAGAGCGATTGTGCGGAAGCGCCGTCAGATAGGCGCGGCCATCGCGAATGGTAAGACCTGCATGCTACAGCAGGAACCGGCGGGGTCTCGGCCCCGTTCGTTCAAGGCCCGATCCAAGCGCACAGACCCGGCGGTTTCATGACCAAAGCGACCCTCAAGCCCCTGAACCAGCAAGCCATCGTCATCACCGGGGCCACCTCCGGCGTCGGCCTGGCGACCGCGCGGCGGGCGGCGAAGGCGGGGGCCTGCGTGTTTCTGATCGCGCGCGGCGAAAACGACCTTAAGGCCCTGACCGAAGAGCTTCAGGGCACGGGCGCCCGCGCCGCCTGGGCCGTCGCCGACGTGGCCGACTACGACGCCCTGGCCGGGGCGGCGGAGAAATGCGTGCGTCTGTTCGGCGGCTTCGACACCTGGATCAACAACGCCGGCGTCTCGATCTTCGGCAATATCCGCGCGACGACGCTGGAGGATCAGCGGCGGCTGTTCGAGACCAACTACTGGGGCGTGGTCAACGGCTCGATGATCGCCGCCGACCACCTGCGCGAACGGCCGGGCGGCGGGGCCATCGTCAATGTCGGCTCGACCCTGTCGGACGCGCCGATTCCGGTGCAGGGCGTCTATTCGGCCTCGAAGCACGCGGTGAAGGGCTTCACCAACGCCTTCCGCATGGAGCTGATGCGCGAACAGGCGCCGATCACCCTGTCGCTGGTCAAGCCCTCGGCGATCGACACGCCCTACAACAAGCACGCCCGCAACCTGACGGGTCAGGCGGTGCAGAACCCCCAGCCCGTCTACGCCACCCATGTGGTCGCCGACACCATCCTGTATTGCGCCAGCCATCCGATCCGCGAGATCACGGTCGGGGGCGGCGGGCGGCTGATCGCCAGCTTCTATTCCGCCCTCCCGGGTCTGGCGGAACCACTTCTGGCGCGGTTCGCTCCTGTCATGATGCGGGACAGGGGTTCCGCGTATCAGCCGTTTGACGACGGGCTCTACGACCCGAACGACGACGGCCTCGATGAAGAGGTTCACTATCCCATGGTCCGCCAGTTCTCCGCCCTCGCCGAAGTCCGCAAACACCCGGGAATCACCGGCGGCGTCGTCGCCATCCTGGCCGGCATCGGCATCGCAGCCGTGCTGTTGAACCAGCGTTCGGGTCCCACCCGCTATGAGCGCCTGCGCGGTCGTTTCGACCCGCGCGGCTGGGTCGACACGGACGCCCTGCGCGACCGCTTCGGCGATCTTGCCGAAACGGTGCGCCATGGCCTCAGCGACGCCGGCGAGCGCGCGTCCGACTTCAGCGGCGAAGCCCGCCATCGTGGCGAGCAGATCCTGCACGGCGCACGACATTCTTCGCGCAAGGCCTTGAAGAAACACGGCAAGACCGCGCGCCGGTACGCGCACGACGCCGGCGCCTACGCCAGGGATCACGCCCGTGAAGGCGGCGCGGCCCTCGCCCTTCTGACCATCGCCGCCGCCATCGGCGCCGCCGCCATGGACGCCCGTCGTCCCGACAGCCGCCTGCGCAGCCTCGGCAAATTCTGACGTCTGCGTCCGAATCCGACGTAGCTGCCTGCCAGCATGATCGCCGGTCGTCCCTCGCCGGGCGGCCGGCGCTTTTCATTTGGACGAGCTGGACGGTCTGGACTGTATTTTTTCGAACCCGCCCGGCCCATTGCTGCAACTGCGAAGGTGAGCCAAGCTCCCCCCATGGCTGATCCGGCGACCTACGTCTTCGACTTCGATTCCACCCTCGTCCGGATCGAGACGCTCGAGGCCCTGGCCGACATCGCCCTGGCCGGCGCGCCCGACGCCGGGGCGGTCCGCGCCGAGATCGTGCGCCTGACCGATCAGGCCATGACCGGGGACATGCCCTTCGGCGAGGCCCTCCGCCGCCGCCTTGAGCTCCTGCCCCTGACCCGGTCCCACGTCGCCGAACTGGCGGGCCGCATCCTCGACGAAGGCACGCCGTCGGTCCGCCGGAACCTGCGCTTCTTCCGCGAGAACGCCGACCGCATCGTCATCCTGTCAGGCGGCTTCCGCGAGATCATCGCCCCCCTGGCCGAACACCTTCACATCGCGCCGGACCGGGTGCTGTGCAACGACCTGACCTACGACGCCGAAGGCCGCGTCACCGGCGTGGACGCGGACAATCCGCTGGCCCACGCCGGCGGCAAGTCGGTCGCCGTGCGCGCCCTGGCCCTCCCCGCGCCCGTCGTCATGGTCGGCGACGGATGGACCGACGCCGAGGTCCGCCTGTCAGGCGCCGCCGACCGCTTCCACGCCTTCACCGAGATTGTCCGCCGCGACCGCGTCGTCGCCGCCGCGGATGTCGTCTCCCCGTCGATGGACGAATTCCTCCACGCCGAGGGCCTGGCCGGCCGCTGGTCCTACCCCCGCGCCCGCATCCGCATCCTGCTGCTGGAGAACATCCACCCCGCCGCCGTCGAACGGCTGCACGAGGCCGGCTATTCGGTCGAGACCCTGAAGGGGGCCCTCGACGAGGACGCCCTGATCGAGGCCCTGCAGGGCGTCCATGTGCTGGGCCTGCGCTCCAAGAACCAGGTCAGCGCCCGCGTGCTGGAGGCCGCGCCGCGGCTGATGGCCATCGCCGCCTTCTGCATCGGCACCAACCAGATCGACCTCGAGGCCGCCGCCGCCCGCGGCGTCGCCGTGTTCAACGCCCCCTATTCCAACACCCGCTCGGTGGTCGAGCTGGCGGTCGGTCTGACCATCGCCCTGATGCGCGACGTGGCCGACAAGTCCGCCGCCATGCATCGCGGCGAATGGAACAAGTCGGCGACCGGCTCGCGCGAGCTGCGCGGCAAGACCCTCGGCATCGTCGGCTACGGCGCCATCGGCTCGCAGCTGTCGGTCCTGGCCGAAGGGCTGGGGATGCGGGTGATCTTCCACGATCTGACCGAGCGGCTGGCCCTCGGCAACGCCCGCCGCATGGCCTCGCTGGACGCTCTTCTGGCCGAGAGCGACGTGGTCAGCCTGCATGTCGACGGCCGGACCGACAACACTGCCCTGATCGACGCCGCGCGCCTGGCGAAAATGAAGCCGGGCGCCCTGCTGGTGAACCTGTCGCGCGGCCATGTCGTCGACATCGGCGCCCTGGCCCAGGCGCTGGGCGCGGGCCGCATCGGCGGCGCGGCCATCGACGTCTTTCCCGACGAGCCGGCGACCAACGCCGACCCCTTCGACAGCCCCCTGCGCGGCCTGCCCAACGTCATCCTGACGCCCCACATCGGCGGCTCGACCGAGGAGGCCCAGGAAGCCATCGGCGAATTCGCCGCCGAACGGCTGCTGGCCTATCTGAATCGCGGCGACACCACCTTCTGCGTCAACCTGCCGAATGTGCAGCTGGCCGAGGTGACGGGCGCGCACCGCATCCTGCACATCCACCGCAACCAGCCCGGCGTCCTCGCCGAGCTGAACCGCGAACTCGCGGCCGCCGGCCTGAACATTCTCGGCCAGCATCTGAAGACCGACGAACGCACCGGCTATGTCATCACCGACGTCGACCGAGACTACGATCCGGACGCCCTCCGCGCCCTGAAGAGTGTTGCCGGAACACTGCGTTTCAGAATGCTGCACTGAAACCTTCCCTGACGGCATCTTGCGCCGACGCGAAACCGGCGCACACTGCCCTCAACGGTCGCATGATGACGGCCGAGGGAGGATCATCGATGTCTCGTTTCCTGCGCAGCGCGGCGCTTGCCGCACTGACGATCGCCGCCGCCGGCGCCATGGCCTCGGCCGCCAGCGCCCAGAGCTACAGCCGCCTGGTCGTGTTCGGCGACAGCCTGAGCGACAACGGCAACCTGTATGCCGCCACCGGCAACACCCAACCGGCGTCGCCGCCCTATTTCCAGGGCCGGTTCTCGAACGGCCCCGTATTCACCGAACTGCTGGGCTTCAACGCCGGCCGATCGGCCGCCGGCGCGCCGCGCACGGGCAGCATCAACTACGCCTACGGCGGCGCCCGCACCGATTCATCCGCCTTCCCGCCCGGCATGCGCAACCAGCTGCTGCAGTACACCAGCGGCGGCGGCGTCTTCGGCGCCAATGATCTGGTCAGCGTTCTCGGGGGCGCCAACAACATCTTCCAGGCCGTCCCGGCGGCGGGAGCCTCGGCCAACCCGACCGGCGCCATCCAGCCCGTGGCCCTGTCGGCCGCGGCGGACATCAACTTCATCGTCAACAGCGTGGCCGGCGCCGGTGCCGGCACGATCCTCGTTTCGAACCTGCCCAACCTGGCCCTGACGCCGCAGTTCAACCAGGGCCCGGGCGCACCCGCGGCGGCGCTGGCGGACTACGCCGGCACCCAGTTCAACGGCGCCTTGCTCAGCGGCCTGATGACCACGGCCGCCGCCCGCCCGGGGACCAACATCATCCTGATGGACCTGTACAAGATCGGCGCGACCCTGGCCGGCAGTCCGGGCGCGTTCGGCCTGACCAATGCGCGGGACGCCTGTTTCAACGGCGTGACCGTCTGCGCGACGCCCGGCACCTATCTCTACTGGGACAGCGTTCACCCGACCGCCGCGGGGCACCAGCTTCTGGCCCGCCTGGCCAATGACTACCTCTACTATGGCGACATCGGCGCCCAGTCGACCGTCCAGGCCGAGACCGGCTTCCGCCAGCGGGAGGATCTCCTGGATCTCTCCAGCGAGGGGCTTTCGGGACGCGCCGCATGGGAAGCCGGCACCCGCCTGACGTTCGGCGCCATCGCCGACAGCGTCGAAACCGACGCCCGCGGCAGCGTCGCGTCCGCGGATGCGACCGGCTGGGGCGTCCGCGCCGGTCTGGACCACGTGGCGTCCGCCAGCACGCGGATGGGCTTCACCGCCACCTGGCGCAACACCGAGGTTGACGCCGGCGCCATGGCGTTCGACGTCGAATCCTTCGCCTTCGACGCCTTCGCCGGGTGGCGCTCGGGCTCCATGTTCGTGAACGCCACGGTCGGCGGCTCGATCGACCAGTATGACGACATCACGCGCATCACCTCGCTGGCCCCCATCGTCCACACCGGCGAGACGGATGGCGGAAGTATCGGCGCCCGCCTCCAGGGCGGCGTCTGGTTCGACATGGGCGGAATCGGCCTTTCGCCGCGCGCGGCGGTCAGCTTCGTCTCGACCGACGTGAACGGCTACACCGAACAGGGCGTGGCCGCGCAGTACGAATACCAGGACCGCACCGTCCAGGCGGCCAGCGGAGAGGTCTCCCTGAGGGCCGAGGGCGGAGGCGACGGCTTCAGCTTCTACGTCGAGGGCGGCTATCGCGACTCCTTCGGCGACAGCAGCGACGCCGTCCGCACCGGCATCACCGTTAATCCGGCGAAGATTCTCTCGCGCGACATCGAGGATCCGTTCGGCGGCTCCCTGATCGCCTCGGCGGGCGTCGACGCCGACCTCGGTCCGGTGACCATGAACATCGGCTATCGCGGCCGTTTCGGAGACTCGGCCGACAGCCACGTGGGCGCCGTCACCTTCCGCCTGCCGCTGTAAGCGAGCGCATGACCCGACAGGGCGCGCGATCCTCCCGGGTCGCGCGCCTTTTTCGTTCCACCCTGCGACGACCTGCCGCTGCCGCTCGCCCCAAAGTGGCCCCACCCGCCCGTGAAAAGGCCCGCTCTCCGGTCGCTGGCCGCAGTGCGTCGCGTTTGTTGCGGCCCGCCCGGCGCCCGCCCCCTGCTCTCGCGAGCCGAAGACGGAGCCGACGCCGCATGCGACGCCTGTTGCCGACCGCCCGGTCGTTTCTCATCCATTCCGGCCAGGCCGCCGCCCTGGCCGGCGTCGCCGTGCTGGCCATGGCGGCCGCGCCGCTGTCGGCGCCCGATCCGGTCGCCCCGAGCGAGACTTTCGCCATTCCGGAAGCCCCGCCCGTCACCGCCGTGGCCGAGGCCGCCGGCCCGATCACCCGCCTGATCACCTTCGACAGGCCCGTGAAGGATTATGCGATCAACTCGCCATTCGGCCCGCGCCGGATGCCCGGTCAGGCGATGCGAAATCACGAGGGCGTCGATATCGCGGCGCCGCAAGGGACCGGCGTCTTCGTCGCCGCCGAGGGCTCGGTTGTCCGAACCGGCTATGACGCCGCGGGCTACGGTCGGTTTGTCGAAGTCCGCCACCCCAACGGCATGAGCACCCTCTACGGCCACCTCAGCCGCCTGGACGTGGCGTCAGGCGACCGCGTCGGAAGCGGCCAGCGCATCGGTCTGGTCGGCTCGACCGGCCGTTCAACGGGGCCCCACCTGCATTTCGAGGTCCGCCGGGGCGACCGCCAGGTGAATCCCGTCAAGGTCCTGGGCCACGAGTTCCAGGTCGTGGTGCAGACCGCCGACGCCTGAATCCCGGCCAACGGCCACGGTTTCTTCACCACTCTCGCGGGATAGTCTCGCCGGGAGGGTGTATTGGAACGCATCATCTACGGCATAGCGTTCGACCATGACTGGCGCTGGACTCAGGCCGCCGGCCTGGTCCGCGTACCGGGCGCGCCAATCGCGAGTCCGACGTGGTCATGAGCACCGTTTTCGTGGCGCTGGTCGCCGTCGTCATCGGCGCCATCGCCGCCCTGGCGTGGACGGGCCGAACGTCGCGCTCTGGCGCCCTCGCCCAGATCCGCGAGGCCATCGACGCCATGCCCGACGGCATGGCCTTCTACGACGCCGAGGACCGGCTGGTCCTGTGGAACCACCGCTACGCCGAGGTGAACCCGGAACTGTCGTCCAACCTCCAGGTCGGAATGACCTTTCTCGACATCATCCGGATCGGCCTGTCCGAGGGACTCTACGCCGACGCCCTCGGCCGGGAGGATGACTGGATCGTGGAGCGGATGGCGTCGCGCAAGGCGCTGTCGACCACGATCGAGCAGCGGATCGCCGGGGACAGGTGGCTGCGCGTATCCGATCGCCTCACCTCCGCCGGCGGCATCGTCACCGTCTGCACCGACATCACCGACCTGAAGAACGACGCCGCGGCCCTGGCCGAGGCCCGGGACGCCGCCCAGGCCGCCAGCAACACCAAGAGCCAGTTCCTGGCCAATATGAGCCATGAGATCCGAACGCCCCTGAACGGCGTCATCGGCCTGGCGCAGGTCATGGCCCGGACCGAACTCTCGCCCGACCAGCGCGAGATGATGGAGTTGATCCAGTCGTCCGGCCGCACCCTGCAGGTCCTGCTCAGCGACATCCTTGATCTGGCGCGCGTCGAATCCGGCCGGCTGGAGCTGTCGGAAGAGACCTTCGACCTGGGCCGGGCCGTCCGCGAGTCGGCCCGGCTGTATGAAAGCGCGGCCAGCGAAAAGGGCCTTCAGTTCTTCGTCGAGCTCGCCCCCGAAGCCGACTGCTGGATCACCGGCGACATGGTGCGGCTCAAGCAAATCCTGACCAACCTGGTCTCCAATGCGGTGAAATTCACCAGCACGGGCTTCGTCAGCCTGACCGCCGCGCCGGGCCCGGACCGGGCCGGCGGGCCGACCTTGCGGTTCTCGATCGAGGACACCGGCATCGGCTTCGACTGCGAAACCCGCGAGCGCCTGTTCAGCCGCTTTGAACAGGCCGACGGCGCCATTACCCGCAAGTTCGGAGGCTCGGGCCTGGGCCTCGCCATCTCGCGCCAGCTGGCCGAGATGATGGGTGGCGATCTGGATTGCGAGAGCGAGCCCGACGGCGGCTCGGCCTTCATCCTGACCATCCCCTACCGGGCAGCCGAGGCCCCGGCCCCGGCGCTCGTGTCGCCGGCCATCGCCGCCGACAGCGATCAGCCCCTGATCCGCGTCCTGCTGGCGGACGATCATCCCGTGAACCGAAAGGTCGTCGAACTGATCCTGGCCCAGGCGCCCGTCGAAATCACCTCGGTCGAGGACGGGGCCCGCGCCTTGCAGGCCTGCCGCGACGCTGACTACGACCTGATCCTGATGGACATGCAGATGCCGGTGATGGACGGCCTGACCGCCACCCGCGAGATCCGGCTGCACGAGGCGGCGATGGGCCTGCGACGCACGCCCATCGTCATGCTGACCGCCAACGCCCTGACCGAGCATGTGACCATGGCCGAGGCCGCCGGCGCGGACCGGCATCTGGCCAAGCCGGTGGACGCGGGCGAACTGCTGGAGCTTGTCGTCTCCCTGCCGCGGACGGCGGCGGAGTCCATCGCCGCCTGACCTATTCGTAGCCGTGGGCGGCTTCGTTTATGACCTGCGACGGCATGGACGAGAAGTCGACGCTGACGGGCTGGGCCGCCTTCGCCCGGAACGTCTTGATCACATGCTCCAGCCGACGCCGCACCTCGCGCTCGGCCTCGGTTCCGTCGGTCAGGTTCAGCGGGGCCAGGCAGAAATCGATGATGGCCGTGGGGTTGTTCAGGGGTTGCATGGAACGTCTCCTGCTTATTCGGCCGCCACGAACTGGGCGGTCTCGGTGGAATCCTTCAGCGCCGTGGTCGACGACTGGCCGTTGGAGATGACGGTGGCGACCTGATCGAAATAACCGGTGCCGACCTCGCGCTGGTGCCGGGTGGCGGTGTAGCCGGCGGCCTCGTTGGCGAACTCGCGCTGCTGCAGCTCCGAATAGGCGGCCATGCCGCGGTCGCGGTAGCCGTCGGCCAGTTCGAACATGCTGTTGTTCAGGCTGTGGAAGCCCGCCAGCGTCACGAACTGGAACTTGTACCCCATGGCCCCCAGCTCGCGCTGGAATTTGGCGATGGTGGCGTCGTCAAGTTTTGCTTTCCAGTTGAAAGACGGCGAGCAGTTGTAGGCCAGCAGCTTGCCCGGATGCTCCTTGTGCACGGCCTCGGCGAAGCGGCGCGCGTCGTCGAGATCGGGATGCGAGGTCTCCCACCACAGGACGTCGGCGTAGCGGGCGTAGGACAGGCCGCGCGCGATGCAGTGATCCAGTCCCGTGCCCGGCTTCAGGCGGAAGAAACCCTCGGGCGTGCGGTTGTCGCGGTCTATGAAGGGCCAGTCGCGCTCATCGACATCCGAGGTGATCAGCTGGGCCGACTCGGCGTCTGTGCGGGCCACGATCAGGGTCGGCGCGCCCATGACGTCGGCGGCCAGACGCGCGGCGCTCAGGTTGCGCTCGTGCGCTTGGGTCGGGATCAGGACCTTGCCGCCAAGGTGGCCGCACTTCTTCTCCGAGGCCAGCTGGTCCTCGAAATGGACCCCGGCGGCGCCCGCCTCGATGAAGGCCTTCATGATCTCGAAGCTGTTCAGCGGTCCGCCGAAACCGGCCTCGGCGTCGGCGACGATGGGGGCGAACCAGTCGCGTTTGGCGCCGCCCTCGGCGTGCTCGATCTGGTCGGCGCGCTGCAGGGTGCGGTTGATGCGGCGGCACAGCTCCGGCGCGGCGTTGGCCGGGTACAGCGACTGGTCGGGATACATGGCGCCGGCGGTGTTGGCGTCCGCCGCCACCTGCCAGCCCGACAGATAGATGGCCTTCAGCCCCGCGCGGACCATCTGCATGGCCTGGTTGCCGGTCACGGCCCCCAGGGCGTTCACGAAAGGCTCGTCGTGCAGCAGCGCCCACAACCGGTTCGCCCCGCGTTCGGCCAGGGTGTGGGTGATCGGGACAGACCCGCGCAGGCGCAATACGTCGTCCGCGCTGTACGGACGCTCGATGCCGTCGAAACGGCCATGGGGCGAAGGGACGAGATCGGCGAAGGTCGTCATGGCGGTCTCTGCTCGGGATCTGGCCGTTGCGGCTGATGTCCGGAAGCAGAACACGTTGAAGTCACGAACAACACAGCTTGAGAGTCATATCTAGTGTCATTGAGTCACATTATGACACTTGCTGTTAAGTCATTTTGTGACCTAATGCGGGCATGGACGCCGCTCCGCTTCGCAAACTCTTCCTCGGCGGCCGCCTCAAGCGGCTGCGGCGCGAGCTCGGCTTGACCCAGACGGCCATGGCCGCCGATCTCGGCGTATCGCCCAGCTATCTGAACCATATCGAACGCAACCAGCGTCCCGTCTCGGCGCAGCTGCTGCTCCGGCTCGCCGACACCTATGACGTGGACCTGCGCACCCTCGGCCAATCCGGCGGCCCGGCGTCCGAGGCCGAACTGACCGAGGCCTTCTCCGACCCGGTGTTCCAGGGGCTGGCGGTGCCGCGCCACGAAATCGTCCAGCTGGCCGAGGACCAGCCCGCCGCCGCTGACGCCCTGCTGCGTCTGTATCGCGCTTTCGCCGACCGCCGCACCCGCGATCGGGCCGAAACCGACGCCCTTGGCGGACACGGCGACGACAGTCCCGCCGACTGGGTGCGGGAATACCTCCAGGCCCGCCGGAACCACTTCCCCGAACTGGACGCCCTCGGCGAAGCCCTGTCCGACGCCATGGACGCCGAAACGCCGGGAGAACCCTTCGAAACCCGCGCCCGCGCCCGCCTTCTGGCGGGCCATGGCCTGACCGTCCGCACCCTGCCCTCGGAGGTCATGGTCGAATGGACCCGCCGCTATGACCCCCACCGCCGGCGGCTGTTGCTGTCGGAGACCCTCGGCGCCTCCTCGCGCGCCTTCGCCGTCGCCTATCAGCTGGCCCTGGCCGAGCATGACGCCGAACTGACCGCGCTCGCCGAGGCGGCGTCCGCGCCCGACGAACCGACCCGCCGCCTGCTCAAGGTCTCCCTGACCAACACCCTCGCCGCCGCGACCCTGATGCCCTACGGCCCCTTCCAGCGTGCGGCCGAGGAGACGGCCTATGACATGGGGCGCCTTCAGGCCCGGTTCGGCGTCGGCTTCGAACAGGCGGCGCATCGCCTGACCACCCTGTCCCGCCCCACCGCCCGCGGCGTGCCCTTCTTCCTGATGCGGGTCGATCAGGCCGGCAACATCTCAAAACGCTTCGCCTCGGGCGCCTTCCCCTTCTCGCGCTTCGGCGGCGCCTGCCCGCGCTGGCGGCTGCACAGCGCCTTCCGGACCCCCGGCAAGATCATCACCCAGATCATCGAGACGCCCGATGGACAGCGCTGGTTCACCCTCGCCCGCACGGTGGATCGTCAGGGCCATGATGCCTTCACCGAAGGCCACGACCTCGCCATCGGCCTGGGCTGCGAGCTGAAGCACGCCCACCGTCTGATCCATGCGCGCGGCCTCGACCTGGCGGCGCCCGAGGTCACCCCCATCGGCCCGGCCTGCCGCCTGTGCCACCGCCACCCCTGCGCCGAGCGCGCCGCCCCGCCGGTCGATCGCCCCCTGGCGGTCGATGACTGGGCCAAGTCGGTCAGTCCCTACCCCTTCGCGGGGCCGACCCGCTGACGCCTGAACCACATGCGGGTTCGGGAGTTTTGACGACTCGGCTGATCAGGGTGTGTCGTGAATCTCGTATTGCTTGTCCGGAAGCACTGGCTCCTGGGCCTTGTCGTCGTTGAACTCGTGACCGCGGCATCGCTCGCGGGCTGGCTCGTGGCCGGCCTGGCTCTGCGCGCCGGTTGAGGCCTCGGTCGAGCCGGATATCCCCCGAGTCGCGCCGATAGCCGACCCCGGCGCGCTCGAACGAAGGCCGCCCCCTGCGTCAGGACATTCAGACTCGGGACATTTGGCGGGCGTCCGGCGGGCGCCGCGCGCTGCCCCCCTCACTCAGCGCCCGTCCAGACCGCGCCGCGCGGCCTGCAGCTCGCCCTTCATCACATCCTTGAGCCGCGCCGGCGCGACGATCGCGACCTGATCGCCCCAGCTGAACAGGTGCCAGGCCAGCTCGCGCATGCCCGAGGCCCTGAACCGGACCACCACGCCGCCGTCGGCCTGATCCTCCAGCGTCTGGGTCGGGTGCCAGCGCCACGCCCGGGCCTCGGCCGCGCCCTCCGGCGTCACCCGCAACACCACATCCTCTATCTCGTCCTGGTAGATGCCGAACGACTGGCTGGCGAAGACCTGCAGATCGAAATCGGCCGGGGGCGACGCCGCCCCCGCCTCGGCCTTGACCGCGCTCATCCGGTCGAGGCGGAAGGTCTGGATGCGGCCGCTCTCGCGGTCGGCGGCGACCAGATAGTTGGCCCGCCCGAACATGACCCCGCAGGGCGCCACGCTGCGCCGGCGCGCCTCGGCGCCCGGCCGGCTGTAGATGAAGCCCAGCGGCTGGCCGGCCAGGATGGCCTGTCGGATCTCGGTCAGCACCGCCTCGTCGGCCGACGGCCGCGGCCCGGCCTGGACCGCGATGGTCTCGGCCCGTACCAGCGCCTCCAGATCGGGCGCCAGCCGGTTCAGCGTGGTCGAGCGCATCGCCGACTTCAGCTTGCGCTCCAGTCCCTCCAGCGCCGCCGCCCGGCCCGGCTCTCCGGTCGCGCGCAGCCCCTGGGCCGCCTTGCTCAGCTCGACCAGTTCCTCGGTCGTCGGGGCCTGTTCAAAGGCCGACAGGCCGCCGCGGATGCGCCAGCGCTTGGTCGGGGGATCGGAGACTTCCTCGGCCTGCGGGAACAGGTCCAGCACGATGTCGCGCATCCGCTCGGCCGTGCGCCGGCCGACACCGGACTCCCGCGCCATCTCGTCGATCGTCAGTCCCTCGGCGCTGGCGGCCATGCGCCGCGCCAGCTCGATGACCAGGGCCGTTCTGTCCAATCTCATCCGGTGAGGGTGGCATACGTCCAAATCTGACGCAACGCTGCTTCATGGTCGGTTTCAACAGAGACCCGAACCCCGGAGACATCCCATGGCCCGCGCCTTCGCCCCCCACGCTTCCATCGCCGCCTCCCGCTACCTGATCGTCCCCTGCGACGCCGAGGGCTGCGGCGATCTGGCGGTCATCTGGGACCGGCTGGAAGAACAGGTGATCGACGTCATCGACGCCTCGGCCAGCGCCCGCTACGCCGACGAGGACGCCCTGTGGGACGAAGCCCGTCCCGCCTTCGCCCCCGCCGAGGACTTCCGCATGGCGGCCTGATCAGTCGGGATAGCGCTCGCGCATCTCGACCAGCGACGCGGCCGCCAGTTCGCGCAGCACGCCCAGGTCGATCTGGTCCAGCCGGTTGATGTAGAGGCAGGCCACGCTGGTCTTCACCTTGCCGAGCCGGGCGATGAACGCCTCCCACCCCGAGAACCCCGGCAGGATGTAGACCACCGTCTGCGCCTTGCGCGGCGAGAACCCCAGCCGGGGCGCGTCGCCCTCGTGCCCGCTGGCGTAGCGGTAATGATACCGCCCGAAGCCGATGATCGACGGTCCCCACATCACCGGCGGTTCGCCGCTGATCTCCTCGAACAGGGCGCACAGCGTCTCGGCGTCGGCCCGGCGCGTCGGGTTCTCGACGGCGGCGATGAAGTCGGCGACGGAGATTTTGGTGGGTTTGGTCCTGGCTTCATAGGCCATGAGGCTCTCGCTCATACACTTATAACGTGTTACGCATTCACCGTGCCGACCATAGCCTTCTTCCACGGCGTCGCCATCCGCATGTTATTCAACGACCATGCGCCCGCGCATTTTCACGCCTACCACGGCGAGCGGGAAGCAAAATTCGACCTTGAAACCGGCGCCGTGATCGACGGCAGATTTCCTGCCGCAAATGGATTGCGATGTATAAGACCGAGTTGGAGGCGGCATGGACCGCCGTTCGCGACGACATCACGCCAGAACGAATTCCGGGACCTGACGCCGACAATGACAACTGACGTTGTTCGCATCCGAAAGCTGCAACGGCTCGGCGAGTATCGCCTGAAGCTGTGGTTCTCGGACGGCCGCGCCGGTGAATGGGATTTCTCTGATCTGGCGCGACGCGGCACGCCCGTCACCCGGCCGTTCGAGGATCCCGCCTATTTCGATCGCGTGTTCCTCGAGTTCGGCGCTCTCACCTGGCCCAACGGCTACGACTGGGCCCCGGAGGCATTGCTTGCGGACATGAAGGCCGCGGGGGTGCTGAAGGTCGAGAGCGCGGCGGCGTGAGGATCGGGTAGCGATCTGCGCTGAAACAATCGATGCAGGCGACTAAAGCGCCTTCACGATCCCCTCGACCATCTTCTTCGCGTCGGCGAACAGCATCATGGTGTTGTCGCGGAAGAACAGCTCGTTCTCGACGCCCGCATAACCCGCCGCCATGCCGCGCTTGATGAACAGCACCGTCCCCGCCTTCTCCACGTCCAGCACCGGCATGCCGTAGATCGGGCTCTGCGGATCGGTCTTGGCGGCGGGGTTGGTGACGTCATTGGCGCCGATGACGAAGGCCACGTCGCAGCTCGAGAATTCCGAGTTGATGTCCTCCAGCTCGAACACCTCGTCGTACGGCACATTGGCCTCGGCCAGCAGGACGTTCATGTGGCCGGGCATGCGGCCGGCGACGGGGTGGATGGCGTATTTCACCTCGACSCCCTCCTCCTTCAGCTTGTCGGCCATCTCGCGCAGCGCGTGCTGGGCCTGGGCCACRGCCATGCCGTAGCCGGGCACGATGATGACCTTCGAGGCGTTCTTCATGATGAAGGCSGCGTCGTCGGCGCTGCCCTGTTTRACSGGCCGGGTCTCGACCGCCCCGGCCGCGCCGGTCGCCGCGTCGCCGCCGAAACCGCCCAGGATCACCGAGATGAAACTGCGGTTCATCGCCTTGCACATGATGTAGCTCAGGATCGCGCCCGAGCTGCCGACCAGGGCCCCGGTGATGATCAGGGCGATGTTCTCGAGGGTGAAGCCCAGCGCCGCCGCGGCCCAGCCCGAATAGGAGTTGAGCATCGACACCACCACCGGCATGTCGGCCCCTCCGATGGGAATGATCAGGGTCGCGCCGAGGATCAGGGCCAGCAGGAACACGCCCCAGAAGGCCCAGGTGGCCGTGCCATTGGTGCCGATCATGATGCCGATCAGCAGCGTCAGCCCCAGGGCCAGGCCGATGTTGATCAGATGCCGCATGGGCAGCAGGATCGGCGCGCCCGACATCCGCCCGTCCAGCTTGGCGAAGGCGATGACCGAGCCGGTGAAGGTGACGGCCCCGATGGCCACGCCCAGCGCCAGTTCGATGATCGACTGGATCTTGATGCCGCCGGCGCCGTCGGCGATGCCGAAGCTCTCCGGCGCATAGACCGCGCCCACCGCGACCAGACAGGCCGCCATGCCGACCAGGCTGTGGAAGGCCGCAACCAGTTGGGGCATCTGCGTCATCTGCACCCGCGCGGCGATCAGCGCGCCCGCCCCGCCGCCGACGATCACCCCGCCCGCGATCAGGCCCAGGGTCAGGGGATCCAGCGTACCCGAACTCCACAGCGTCAGCAGCGTCACGCCAACCGCCAGCGCCATGCCGATCATGCCGAAGGTGTTGCCCTGCCGGCTCGTCTCCGGGCTCGAGAGGCCGCGCAGGCTCAGGATGAACAGCACGCCGGAGACCAGATAGGCCAGGGCCGCGAAGGAGGCGTTCATGCCGTGTCCCCGGAAGTCAGCATCAGAAAAATCCCACCGCGGCGGGCCTGGCCGGGTCGCTGGTGACCGCGACCTGCGCCTCGCCGTTCTTGATCATGGCGATGGCCACGGCGCCGCGCCCGCCCGTCCTGGTCACGGTGCAGCTGCCGTTGTCCGACGGCAGCCGCCCGCCCTGGGAGCCGGTGGCCGTGCGTTGCAGCCGGTTGGCCCAGGCGCTCCTGTTGTAGACGGTCGCCTCGTACACCACCGGACGGAACCGGCACTCCAGGGACCAGGTGGCCCCCTGCAGCGTCGCGACGTGCCAGGGCAGCCCCGCCTCGGTCTGCTTGCCCACGTCGGTCTGCGCGTCCGCCGCCGTGGCGACGATGGCGGCCAGACTCACGATCGCGCCGATCCGCCCGGGTCGCATCTCAGCGCCCTCCCGGCGGGCAGGCGGTCCGCGCCAGCCGCCACAGGGCGGCGGTGATGAACAGCGGGGCCACGAACACCATGGCCCAGTCCACCATGCTCATCGGCTTCTCCTGGGCGACGATGCGCAGCAGCACCGAGGCGAACAGCAGCACCACGCCGCAGTCGAGGAAGCGCAGCTTGCGGATGGCGTCCGTCTCCCGCAGCCAGCTCCACAGCCACAGGCCGGCCCCGATCGCCGTGGCGACCCAGGACGCGCCGACCGCGAGCTGATGACCGTCCAGCGTCATGCCCTGGGAGTCCGGAACCTCGGGAACAGGACACCCGTGCGAAGCGAAATGACGAATTGGACCGCGAACAGGGCGGCTATGGCGATGTACATGCCGAGGCCGAGCCATTCGGCTGTTTGCCAGCGTTCCCACGCCTGCCAGAGCCAATGAAGAATGAGGAGCGGATAGACCGTCAGGATCAGGGCCCGCTGCACCCGATCGCGCATGCTGTCGCTCATCCGCCCGCTCAGCAGGGTGAAGGCGAGCACCAGCAGGATCGCCAACGGCACGATGGCCATGAAGAGGATGGCCTGGATCACGACTGCGCCGCCTCTGCCGGCTTCGCGGGCCGTTCCTTCTTCCTGTACATGGCCAGCATCCTTCGGGTGACCATGAAGCCGCCGAAGATGTTGACGCTGGCCAGGGTCACGGCCACGACGCCCGCCCCCTTGGCGACCCAGCCGCCGTCGGCGCTGGCCGCCGCCGCCGCGATCAGGCCGCCGACCACGATCACCGACGAAATGGCGTTGGTCACGGCCATCAGCGGCGTGTGCAGGGCCGGCGTGACGCTCCAGACGACGTAGTAGCCGACGAAGATCGCCAGCACGAAGATGGCCAGGCGGAAGACGGTGGGATCGACGTGTTCCATCAGCCCTTCACTCCTTCATGCACCACGGCCCCGCCGTGCGTCACCGCCGCCGCCTTCAGGATCTCGTCCTCGAGGTCCAGCGCCAGCGCCCCGTCCTTGATCATCAGCCCGACGAAGGCGACCAGGTTCTTCGCATAGAGGGCCGAGGCGTCCGCCGCGATCCGGCCGGGCAGGTTCGTATGCCCCACGATCTGCACGCCGTTCGCCGTGGTCACCACCTCGCCGGCCTTGGCCCCCTCGACATTGCCGCCCGCCTCGACGGCGAGGTCGATCAGCACCGAGCCCGGCTTCATCGTCGCTACCTGCGCCGCCGTGACCAGCACCGGCGCGGCGCGGCCCGGGATCAGGGCGGTGGTGATGACGATGTCCTGCTTCTTGATGTGCTCGCCCGTCAGCTCGGCCTGTTTGGCCTGGTACTCGGGCGACATCGGCTTGGCGTAGCCGCCCGCCGTCTGGGCGTTTTTGAACTCCTCGTCCTCGACGGCGAGGAATTTGGCCCCCAGCGATTCCACCTGCTCCTTGGTCGCCGGCCGCACGTCGGTGGCCGTGACCACCGCCCCCAGCCGGCGCGCCGTGGCGATGGCCTGCAGGCCCGCCACGCCCACGCCCATGACGAAGACCTTGGCCGGCGCCACCGTGCCCGCCGCCGTCATCATCATCGGGAAGCCCTTGCCGTAGGCGTATGCCGCCTCGATCACGGCGCGATAGCCGGCCAGGTTCGCCTGGGACGACAGGGCGTCCATCACCTGGGCCCGCGAGATGCGCGGCACCAACTCCATGGCGAAGGCCGTCGCACTGGCCTGGGCCAGGGCCGTCACCGTCTCCTTGTCGCGGTAGGCGTCCAGCAGGGCCACGACGATGGCGCCGGGCTTCAGCGCGCTGGTTTCCTGCGCCGTCGGGCCGCGCACCTTCAGCACGATGTCCGCGCCCGACAGCACCGCCTTGGTGTCCTTGGCCACGGTGGCGCCGGCGGCGGCGTAGTCGTCATCGGGGATGGAAGACCCCGCGCCGGTCCCGGCCTCGACCGTCACGGCCGCGCCCATGGCGATCAGCTTCCTGACCGTGTCCGGAGTGACGGCGCAGCGCGTCTCGCCGTCTCGGCGTTCGCGGGTCACGGCGATGGCGACAGCCAAGCGAATCCCTCCGTCATGTCTCGACGGACGACGTTAGGCTGATCGGTGAGGCTGCGTCAAAGCGCCAGAAGCGTGCGATTCCGCGCTCAGGCAGCGCGCGACCGCCCGTCATCCCCGCGAAGGCGGGGACGCGCGCGTCAGCGCTCAATTCAGTGGGAGGTCTTGCCCGACTTCAGGAAGAAATACCCCGCGACCAGCATCACCGCCGCGGTGATCGCGCCGCCGAGGAAGCTGCCGCCCGGCTGGAACCACAGGGTCAGGAACATCACGATGGCCGCCAGCCACAGCGAACCCCATTTGGCCATGCTGATGAAGGCGCGGAACGTCGAGGCCTGCTCGCTGATCTCCTGGGAGCCGCGAACATAGGCGTCGTGGGAATCGGCTTGGTGCAGGTCGGCCATGTCGGTGTCCGGGAATCTGGAACGTCGGTTGCGCCCTTATAGCGGCGCGCGCCGCCGGCTCAAGCGGCCGGTGACAATTCGCGGCGGCGCTCAGTCCAGGGCGGCCAGGGTGTCGCGGGTGAAGGCGATGAAGTCGAACGGCTTCCCCGCCGGGTCCTCGCCCCGCCGCACGATGACGATCCCCCGGCTGGGGACGATGACGACATACTGGCCCCGGTTGCCGTTGGCCGAGATGGCGTCGGCGGGAATCCCCTCCGATTTGTTGAACAGCCAGAAGGTCGCGCCATAGCCCTGCGCCCCGCCCGGCTGCGGGCCCGAGGGACGCGAGACATGGTCCCGCCACCCCGCCGGCAGGATGCGCTCGCCGTCGACGACGCCGTCGTTCAGATACAGACGTCCGAACCGCGCCAGGTCGCGCGCCGTCGACCACACCTGGCTGGACAGCATGTAGTTCCCGCGCCAGTCGGTCTCGGCGAAGGTGTCGTACATGCCCAGCCGCTGGAACAGCTCGGCCGGCGGATGGTCGGCGAAGGTCGGGGCGATGGCGAAAACCGCCAGAAGGATGTCGTTGTTGGCGTAGCGGAACCGCGTTCCCGGCATGGCGATCAGCGGCCAGGTCGTCGCCTGCTCATCGACGCCCACGCCGCCGAAATAGAGGGCGTCGGTGCGGTTGCCCGCCGTGTCGCTGGTCAGGCCCGAAGACATCCGCATCAGCTGGTCGAGGGTGATGGCCGCGCGCGGATCGCCCGCCCGGCTCCAGTCGGTGATCGCCGCGGGCGCGTTCACATCGACCCCGCCGCGCTGGACCGCCGCGCCGATCACCGTCCCCGCAAGCGACTTGGCCACCGACCAGGTCCGCTGCGGCGTGTCCGGCCCGAAGCCCTCGCCGTATTCTTCCGCCACCACCCGGTCGTTCTGCAGAACCAGCACGGCGGTGGTGTTGGAACCCTCGCCATAACGCCCCACGAAGGCCCCCTCGACCGCCTCGTTCAACAGGGCGGCGTTGCCCGTCGTGTCGCCCCTGACGAAGGCCTGATCCGAGGGGCCCCTCGGCGGGAGAGTCGCGATCTGCTCGCCCGTCCAGCCCACCGGCATGATGGTGCAGCCCCGACCGGGCCGCCACACGGCCGAACGCGGCGGCATGGCGTCGTCCCAGGCGACCGACACCCGCGCCGGAAACACCTCGACCGGCATTTCCCGCACCAGCGGGTCCAGCTCGGGATAGATGCCCGTCAGCTCATTGGCCTCGATGCTCTCCAGCGTCCGCATCCCGCCCGCCGCCTCGGCGGTTTTCAACGCGCTGCAGACCGTCAGGGCCTTGTACCCCGCCGCCATGGCGCGAACGCTGGCGGACGGCGGCGCGGGGGCCGCCGGGGTCTGGGCGAAGGCGGCGGACGGAGAGGCGGCGATCAGGGCCGCGGCGAGGATCAATGTGCGCATGACCCGACGCTCGCCCGCCCCGCCGTCGCCGTCAACTCAGACCAGCGCCTCGAACCGGTCGATCAGCCCCTCCAACCGCTTCGTGCCGATGGTCCAGAACGCCGGGTCGCGCGGGTTCAGACCGAACGGCGCCAGGGCCTCGACATAGCCGCGCGACCCCCCGCCCGCGAGCAGCTCGCGATACAGCGGGGTGAAGCCCTCGGGATCCTTCGCCCGCGTCTCCATCAGCGCCGCCACCAGCAGGTCGCCGAAGGCGTAGGCGTAGACGTAGAAGGGGGAGTGGACGAAGTGGCTGACATAGCTCCACCAGTGCTCATAGCCGGGGTTCAGCGTCACCGCCGGCCCCAGCGACGCCCCCATCTCCTCCATCCAGATCTCGCCGATCCGCTCGGCCGGGACCTCGCCCGCCGCCCGCTCGTCGTGGAAGCGCGTCTCGAAGCGGTGGAAGGCGATCTGGCGCACCACGGTGTTCAGCCCGTCCTCGATCCGCCCGGCCAGCAGGCCGCGCTGCTCGGCCTTCGGCGCGGTCTTCAGCAGCCGGTCGAACGTCAGACCCTCGGCGAAGATCGAGGCCGTCTCGGCCAGGGTCAGGGGGGTGTCGGCCAGCAGACTCCCCTGCCCCGCCGCCAGCGTCTGGTGCACCCCGTGCCCCAGCTCATGCGCCAGCGTCAGCACGTCGCGCCGCTCGCCCATCCAGTTCAGGAACACATAGGGATGCCGGTCCGAGGTCACGGGATGGGCATAGGCGCCCGACTGCTTGCCCGGTCGCGCCTTGCCGTCGATCCACGGCCTGTCGAAGAAACCGCCCGCGCGGTCGGCGAATTCCGGCCCGAGGTCGGCGAAGCTCTCCAGCACCAGCTGCTTGCCGGCGGCCCAGTCATAGCCGCGCGGGGCGGTCGTCTCGATCGGGGCGTTGCGGTCCCACTGGTCCAGTTTGGCCTTGCCCATGGCCCGGGCCTTGAGCGCGTAATAGCGGTGCGACAGCCGCGGATAGGCGGCCGCCACGGCGTCGGCCATGGCGTCGACCGCCTCGCCGTCCACCTCGTTGGACAGATGCCGGCCGTCGGCGGGCCGTTTGAAGCCCCGCCATCTGTCCTCCAGGGCCTTGTCGGCCGCCACGGTGTTCATCACCAGCGCCATGGTCGCGGTCCGCTGGGCCAGCGCCCCGTTCAGCCCCTCGGCCGCCGCCTTGCGCCGCGCCGCCTTCGGGTCCGACAGCCGGTTCAGCGCCTCGGCCAGGGTCAGCTCGTCCTTGCCGGCCCTGATCTTCATCGCCGCCAGCGTCTCGTCGAACAGACGCGGCCACTGGGCGCTGATCGGGCCGCGCTCGGCCAGGAAGGTCTCCAGCTCCTGCGACAGCTCGTGCGGCTTCATCGCCCGCACCCGCCGCAGCCACGGCCGCCAGCGCGCCCCGGCCGGATACGCTGCCAGGGCGGCCTCGATCTCGGCCTCCTCCAGCTGGTTGACCTCCAGGGTGACCCAGACCGTCGGCGTGGCGATGGCGGTCATCTTCTCGCGCACCGTGGCCTCGAAGCCCTGCGCCCCCGCGTCGTTGCGGTTGGTCGAGGCGGCGAGGAAGGCGTAGGCGCCGAGCCCGCCCAGCACGTCCGACGCCTGTTCGTACAGGGTCACGGCCCGGTCCAGCCTTTCACCGAGCACGGCGGCGTCGGCCCGCGTTTCGATCAGCCGGCCCTGCAGGGCGTTCAACTCGGCCACCAGCCCCCTCGCCCGCTCCAGATCGCCCTCGATGCGGGCGTCCTCGCGGGAGGCGTACAGGTCGGACAGGTCCCACAGGGGAGCGTCCAGCGGATCGGCTTGGGTCTTGAAGGGAGCGTTCATGGTCTCCGTTGTGGGGATGGAGCGCGCCCTGCGCAACGTCCGAAACCCGCCAGACGCCCGATCCGCCGGGGGTCATATCGGCGGCGAAGGAGATTCCGCATGAGCTTTCGCATCGAACCCCTGCCCCTCGCGCCGTTCCAGCCCCTGTTCGCCCTCGACGGCGAGACGCTGCGGGCGATGGGCGCGCGCCGCACGACCGCCGACGCGCCCCACAGCGCGCCCTGTCGCGTCAGCCTGGCCGACGCCGAACCCGGGGAACGCCTTATCCTGGCGAACCATCGCCATCTGGACGACCCTTTCAGCCCCTACCGCTCCGACGGTCCTGTCTTCGTGCGCGAGACGGCCGTGGAGGCGGCTCTCGATCCCGGCGTCCTGCCCGACATGCTGTCCCGGCGCCTTCTGTCCGCCCGCGTCTATGACGCCGCCTGGATGATGACCGACGCCGACGTGGTCGAGGGGCGCGATCTGGCGGCCCGGCTGAAAGGCTGGTTCGGACATCCGGATACGGCGGTCATCCATCTCCACACCGCGCGCCGCGGCTGCTTCCTGGCGACTGCGGCGCGCGCCTAGCCCTCGAAGGCGGCGATCAGGGCCTTCAGGTCCGGCTCGTCGACGCGGCGGACGGCTTCGTCGCGGCTCACCCACATCCGCTCGCGCTGACCGCGTTCCTGCCAGTCGTCGTGCTCGACCTCCACCCGCAGGGCGTAGACCGAAACCACGCACCAGCGCGGCGCCCGGCGCTTCAGCACCTTCAGATAACGGAACGTCCCCAGCGGCTCGCGCGTGACGGCGCCCTCGACGCCCGCCTCCTCCAGCGCTTCCAGCGCCGCCGCCTCGGCGTCGGTCCTGCCGGGCATGCGTCCGCCCTTGGGCGTCACCCAGCGCCGGGTCTCGCGCGAGGTGACCAGCAGGATCTCGATCCCGGCCGCGGTCCTGCGCCACGGCAGGGCCGCGACCTGACGCCGCTCGGCCGTCCGGGTGCGGATCGCATCGCCGGTCATCAGGTCAGCAAGGCTCCCGGTGGAAATTGTCTTTGAGCGGCGCCGGCGCCCCGGACCCCGTCCGGCGTCGGGCGGGACCCCGCGGAGCCGTGCGGTCACTCCCGCGTCTTCGGCGATGCGTCAACCCGTCAGGGATCGGACGGTTCAGTCGGCTGGCTTTCCGGTCTGCGCGCCCTCGGGCGCCGCGCATTCGAAACGGGTGCAATATTTCTCGTTCAGCCGGGTGAGGGCCGTGATCAGATGCGGGGCCATCACGGCCTGCACCCGCAGGCCCAGTTCGAAATTCTTGTCCGATATCGAGCGGCCCAGCGGGGTGTCGAAAAACGCGACCATCGCCTCCAGCTCCTGCAGGGTGAAGATCTCGGCCACATCGTCCGTCAAATCGGCGAAGGTCGCCTCGATCGCGGCCTCGAAGGCGTCCGACATGTTTTCGGCCAGCCAGGCGCGCTGCTCGGCCGGGCCCTCGGACTTGGCGAACGTCTCGTCGAAATAGCTCTCCAGGGTCTTCTGCAGGCTCGGCCCTTGGGTCAGCTCGATATACTGCTCCGCCAGAACCAGCCGCCGCGCCGTGTCGCCGTCCTGGGCCGCCGCGGGACCCGCCGCGGACAGGCACAGCCCGAACGCCAGCACCATCAGAAAACGCATGGAATCCCCCGTCATGAGGACCTACCGTCGGTTGCTCCGGGCCGATGCGCAAGCGTGTCCGGATCACGGACGGCCAGAAAAAAGGGCGGCGACCCTGCGGTCGCCGCCCTTCCCGTTGCAGTTCAAGGGCCGATCAGRCGTTCAGCGACGCCGGGTCGATCTTGAAGCCCGGTCCCATGGTCGAGGACAGGGTGATGCGCTTGACGTAGGTGCCCTTGGCGCCGGYCGGACGGGCCTTYTGCAGGGCGTCCACATAGGCCTTCACGTTGGCTTCGAGGGCTTCCTGGGTGAAGGAGGCYTTGCCGATGCCGC
>NZ_LMFL01000031.1:0-27905 GCF_001426805.1 Brevundimonas sp. Root1423 | reverse complement strand
GTCGCACCACGCCGACGACTACGTCCACCGCATCGGCCGCACSGGCCGCGCGGGCAAGCTGGGYCAGACCTTCATGATCGTGACGCCGGCGGATGACCGCTCGCTCGACAAGGTCCTGAAGCTGATCAAGATGGACCCSSARGAACTGGTKCTGGACGGCCTCGACTTCGCCCCCGGCAAGGCCCCGCCAGCGGCCCGTGATGGCGACCGCGCCGAAAAGCCCGCCCGTGGCCGCGGCCGCGGGGCTCGCGGCGAGCCGAGGGCGGACGCCGCTCCCGTCGTCCAGGCCGAACCGTCCACTCCGGTTGAAGCCGTCGCGGCGGTCGAGGCTGCCGTCGAACCCGCCGCCGAATCCGCTGCGCCCGCGCCGGCCGCCCGTCGCTCGCGCAGCCGCCGCAGCGCCAGACCGGCGGCTTCGGCTGTCGAGACCGCCGCCGCTGCGCCCGAGCGCAAACCCACCGAAAACGCGCCCGTCGCCGCCGCCGCTCCGACGCCGGCAAGCCCGGCGGCGGACCGTCCGGTGCAGGAAACCCACCTGCGTCAGTCCGACCGTCGCGGCGACCGCGCCGACGCTCAGCCGGAACGCTCGAACGGCCGTCCGTTCGGCGAGGGCGACGTGCCCGCCTTCCTGCGCCGGCCCGTCTCGATCAAGGCCTGACGCCTCGTCCGGGCCCGGACCGGGCGGCGGTTTAACCCGACGTTACGAACCCCCGGCCTAGCTTCACGGCGCAGGATCGCCGCGGGGGCTTGAGTCTGGGGAATCGCGAATGACGGCCAAGGTCGAAACCACCCTGCGCAGTCCGCAAGCCTACGGGCTGGCGCGCAAGGTCGTCGACGCGATGGAAGCCGCCCGCGTCTGGCCCACGCCGCTGAATTTCGAACTCTGGACCCACGCGCTCGGCGAACCCGAGAGCGTCCTCGCCGTGGAAATCCAGCGCATGACCGCGGCGGGCGAGCCCTTCACCGAGGCCGTCACCGAGGGTCTGGCGGCGGAACACCTGCCCCGCGGCCGCCTGACCGAGCAGATCCGCGACGCCGGCCTGGTGCTGGACCGCGAACTGTCCAGCGTCTCCAGCGTCATCGCCGAGGCGCACCGGTCCCAGGCCGCCTATGGCCAGACCCTGGACCAGGCCGCCACCAGCATCGAGGCCGCCGCTGACGGGGACGGCCTCCAGACCATCGTCTCCGGCCTGACGAGCGCCACTCGCCAGGCCCAGCATGAGACCGAGTCGCTCGAGAAGAAGCTGGAGGTCTCCACCCAGGAGATCATCCGCCTGCGCCACCACCTGGAATTGGTGCGCCGCGACGCCATGACCGACGCCCTGACCGATCTGGCCAACCGCAAGGCCTTCGACGAGCAGCTGGCCGCCGCCTGCGATCACGCCGAGACCGAGGGCGCCGCCCTGACCCTGGCCGTGATCGACATCGATCACTTCAAGCGTTTCAACGACACCTGGGGCCACCAGACCGGCGACCAGGTCCTGCGCTATGTCGCCAGCGTCCTGGCCCGCGTCGCCGCCAATCCCCGGTTCGCCGCCCGCTACGGCGGCGAGGAGTTCGCCCTCATCTTCCCCTATGAGAGCGTGGCCATGGTCGAGGTCGCTCTGGAGAGGATGCGCACCGAGATCGCCTCGCGGGCGCTGCGCCGCCGCTCCACGAACGACGACCTGGGCGCCGTGACCGTGTCGGCCGGGTTCGCGGTCCGGCGGCGGGGCGAAACCGCCTCGGCCTTCCTCGAGCGCGCCGACGCCGCCCTCTATGCGTCCAAGCGCGGCGGCCGCAACCGGGTCTCCTCCGCCGAACGCCCGCCCAGGGCCGCCTGAGCCCTTCCTCCCCGGGCAATTCGCGCCATAGTCGCCGGATGCGCAGTCTCGCCTTCAACATCGCCTACTGGCTCCTGTCGATCGTCTACGCCTCGGCCGCGGCCTTCGCCGCCCTGGCCCCCGGTCGCGGCGCCACCAGCTGGATCATCCGCCGCTATGTGAAGCGCATGGTCCAGGCCATGCGGCTGCTGGCCGGCATCCGCCTGCAGGTGCGCGGCCGCGAGCGTCTTCCGACGGGGGCCTTCATCATCGCCTCCAAGCACCAGAGTTGGGGCGACGGCTTCGCGACCTACGACCAGTTCGACGACCTCGCCTTCGTCACCGGCGACCATCTGGAGAAATTCCCCCTGCTGGGCACGGTGCTGCGCAAGCTGGGGGCCATCGTCGTCAACAACTGCGGCGGCCGCGAAGCCCGCGAGGCGCTGAAGCACCGCTCGGCCGACGCCCACGCCGCGGGCCGCAGGATATTGATCTATCCCGAGGGCAATCTGGCGAAGGTGGGAGAGAAGTTCCGCTACCGATCGGGCGTCTGGCACATGTACCGCGACTTCGACATGCCGGTCGTTCCCCTGGCCACCAACCTCGGCCTGTTCTGGCCGCAGGAGCAATTCCGCAAGACCCCGGGGACGGCGACGCTGGAGTTCCTCGAGCCCATCCCGACGGGATTGGACAAGGACGACTTCCTCGCCCGGCTTGAAGCCGCCGTCGAAGGCAGGACCGCGGAACTGATCGCCGAGGCGACCGGCCGGCCCGCTGCGCCGGCGGTCCAGGTGCCCGCGCCCGATGAGGTGGCCAGGGCGGCGAAGCTGGCGGCGGCTACGACTTAGGTTTGGGCTTGCGCGGCTTCCTGGCCGCAGCCTTCCGCAGGGCGGCGTCGATCGATTGCCGGGCCCAGTCGACGGCCTCGTCCGCATCGTCCAGCGCGCTCTCCGGCAGCGACCAGTAGGCCATCGCCATCCGCTTCCCGTCCTTGGTCGGATAGGTGAACTGCCGAGCCCCCGCGGCCTCGAGAAGCGGCGCATTGACCTCATCGGCCTTCAGCCAGACGATTCCGTCGTCCAGCAGGGCGAAGATCAGGGCGTGGGAATAGACGGCGGCTCCGCCGAACATCCGCTTGATCTCGATCGGGCCCAAGCCGGCGAAATGCTCGCGCACCCACTCGCCAAAGTCCGGATCATAGGCCATCCGTCAGGCCGCCGGGATGACCGCGCCGTCGTATCGGGCGGCGATGAAGTCCTTGACGGCCTGGCTGCGCAGCATGGCCGCCAGCGCCGCGATGCGCGGATCGGTCCGGTTGTCGGGCCGCGCCACCAGATAGTTCACATAGGGGCTGTCCGCGCCCTCCAGGGCCAGGGCGTCCGTCTTCGGCTTGAGCCCTGCGTCCAGCGCGTAGTTGGTGTTGATCACCGCCATGTCGACCTGGTCCAGCACGCGCGGCAGGGTCGCCGATTCCAGCTCGCGGAAGCGCAGATTGCGGGGGTTGTCGGCGATGTCGCGCAGGGTCTGCAGCGGGTTGGCCGGGTCCTTGAGCCGGATCAGACCCGCCTTCTGCAGCAGGATCAGCGAGCGCCCGATCGAGGAGGCGTCGTTCGGCACCGCCACCTCGGCCCCGTTCGGCAACTGGTCCAGAGACCGGAAGCGGCGCGAATAGGCGCCCAGCGGCTCGACGTGCACGCCGGCGACGGTCACCAGATCGGCCCCGCGCGAGGCGTTGAACTCGTCCAGGTAGGGCTTGGTCTGGAAATAGTTCACGTCCAGCCGGCGCTCCATCAGCTGGGTGTTGGGCTGGACGTAGTCATTGAACACCTTGATCTCGATCTGCAGTCCTTCGGCGGCCAGCAGCGGCTTGATGTGCTCCAGGATCTCCGCGTGCGGCACGGCCGTGGCGCCGACGATCAGCGGCGCATCGGCGTCCGCCTTCTTCGGGCCCCCCTGCCCGCAGGCGGCGAGCACCAGCGAGGCGGCGGCGAGGGACAGGAGCGAGCGGCGGATCATGGGCGGGCCTTTCGGGGGAGCGATCAGCGGTGGGAAACGGAGGCGACCAGTCGGTCGCCCAGCATCTGGAGAAGCTGCACCAGCAGCAGCAGAAGGACGACGGTGACCACCATGACATCGGTCTGGAACCGCTGGTAGCCGAAGCGGATGGCCAGGTCCCCCAGCCCGCCCGCGCCGACGACGCCGGCCATGGCGGTGTAGGACACCAGGGCGATGGCGGTCACGGTCGCCCCGGCGAGGATGCCGGGCATGGCCTCTGGCAGCAGGGCGCGGGTCACGATCTGCCAGGTCGTGCCGCCCATGGCCTGGGTCGCCTCGACCACCCCCTTGTCGACCTCGCGCAGGGCCGTCTCGACCAGGCGCGCATAGAAGGGCGCGGCGCCCACGACCAGCGGCGGAATGGCGCCGGCCACGCCCAGCGACGTCCCGACCAGCAGCACCGTCACCGGCAGCATGACGATCAGCAGGATGATGAAGGGCACCGAGCGCAGGATGTTGACGATCAGCGACAGCACGGCGTTCAGCACCGGATTGGCCGCCAGCCGCCCCTTGCCCGACAGGTAGAGCAGAACCCCCAGAGGGATGCCGAACAGCACGGTCAGGGCCATCGAGCCGCCGAGCATCAGCAGGGTGTCGCGCGTCGCCCGGGCGATCTCGGGCCAGTCGATGTTGGCGAAGAAGGCTTCCATCAGGCGGCCTCCACCCGAACGCCACGTGCGGTCAGCTGGGCCACTGCGGCCTCCGCATCGCCGCCCGTGAAGGCCACGACAAGCTGGCCGTAGGGCTCGCCGCGGATACGGCTGATCCGTCCCGACAGGATCGAATAGTCCACGCCCACCGACCGCGCGACGCGGCTCAGTTCGGGCTCATAGGTCGAGCCGCCCCGGAAGGTCAGCTTGGCCAGCCGTCCGCCCGGCGGCACGTCGGCGGTCTCGAACCCGTCCTCGCCCTCGGCCAGCATTGCGCGGGTCGCGGCGTGCTGCGGATGCAGGAAGACGTCGGCCGTCGCCCCCTCCTCCACCACCCGCCCGTCCTTCAGCACGGCCACCCGGTCGCAGACGCGGCGCACCACCTCCATCTGGTGGGTGATGAGCACAATGGTCAGGCCGAGCTCCCGATTCAGCTGATCCAGCAGGGTCAGGATTTCGTCCGTCGTCTCGGGATCCAGCGCGCTGGTCGCCTCGTCGCACAGCAGCACGCCCGGCTCGCAGGCCAAGGCCCTGGCAATGCCGACCCGCTGCTTCTGCCCGCCCGACAACTGCGCGGGATGTTTCCGCGCGTGCTCTGACAGGCCCAGCTGCTCCAGCAGATCGACCACGCGCCGGTCAACCTCGGCCGCCGGCCGGCCCTCAAGCTGAAGTGGGAAGGCCACGTTCTCCGCGATCGTCTTCGCGTTCAACAGGTTGAAATGCTGGAAAATCATCCCGATCCGCCGCCGCGCCGCGCGCAGCTCGGCCGGGTTCAGGGCGGTCATCTCCCGTCCGTCCACCGTCACCCGCCCGGCGTCGGGGCGTTCCAGCAGGTTGATGGTGCGAATCAATGTTGATTTTCCGGCGCCCGACCGCCCGACCACGCCGAACACCTGCCCCGGCGCGACCGTCAGATCGACCGCGTCCAGCGCCACGCGCTCGCCCGCCGCGCTCCGGAAGCGCTTCGTAACCCCTTCAAGCCGGATCATCAGTCGGCTTCCGGCGCCTTGGCGGGAATTATGGTGACGCTCTCGCCACAGCCGCACGCATCCGTCTGGTTCGGGTTCCTGAACACGAATTTCGAGGCTAGTTTCGTGGTCTCGTAGTCGATCTCCGACCCGATCAGGAACAGGATCGCCTTGGTGTCCACGATGATGGTCGCACCCTTGTCGGTCACAACCTCGTCCAGCGGGCCGATCTCGTCAGCCAAGGCGAAGGTATATTCCTGGCCCGCGCATCCGGCATTCTTCAGACCGACGCGCAGCGCCTTGTGCCCGCCAGCCTCTGTCAGCGCGCGCACCCGCTCGGCCGCCGCGTCGGTCAGGGTGACGACAGCGGGGCGCGGACGGCGGGGACGGGTCGTGGTCTGAAGCTCGGTCATCGATCGGTCCATCAGAACATGTTCAGGGCCAGCTTGGCCTCGTCGCTCATCTTCGAGGCGTCCCACGGGGGATCGAACGTCAGCTCGGCGCGCGCCGACCGCACGCCCTCGACCTTCTTCACCGCCTCCTCGACCCAGATCGGCATCTCCCCCGCCACCGGGCAGCCCGGGGCTGTCAGGGTCATCTCGACCAGCACGTCGCGGTCGTCAGACAGGTCGACCTTGTAGATCAGCCCCAGCTCATAGATGTCGACCGGGATTTCCGGRTCGAACACCGACTTCAGYGCCTCGATGATGTCGTCCGTCATCCGGTCGATCTCGCCCTGGGCCAAGGCGCTCTTCTGCGGCGCGTCCCAGGCTTCGGCGAAGGCCGCGCTGTCAGAAATCGGGGTCGTCGGGTCGCTCATGCGAAGAACTCWCGGGCCTTGATCAGGGCGTCGGCGAAGGCGTCGRCGTCCTCTGTCGTATTATATAGGGCGAAGCTGGCCCGAAATAGGGCGAAGCTGGCCCGAANGTCGGGTCGCTCATGCGAAGAACTCWCGGGCCTTGATCAGGGCGTCGGCGAAGGCGTCGRCGTCCTCTGTCGTATTATATAGGGCGAAGCTGGCCCGAACGCTCGACGTCAGGCYGAAACGMTCCGCCAGMGGCTCGGCGCARTGCAGGCCGGCGCGYACGGCGACGCCATAGCGGTCCATCACCTGGGCGATATCATGGGCGTGGGCGCCGTCGACAGTGAAAGTCAGGATCGCCCCCTTCCCTTCCGCCTCGCCGACCACGCGCAGCCAGTTCACGCCTTCCAGCCGCTGGCGCGCGTGCTCGTAAACGGCGCGCTCATGGGCCGCCACCGCGCCCTTGTCGAAGCGCGACAGCCAGTCGATGGCCGTGCCCAGGCCGATGGCCTCGAGGATCGGCGGGGTCCCCGCCTCGAACCGATGCGGCGGTTTCGCATAGGTGACGCGGTCCATCGTCACCGTCTCGATCATCTCGCCGCCGCCCTGATACGGCGGCAGGGCCTCCAGCGCCTCCGCCGTTCCATACAGGCAGCCAATGCCCGTCGGGCCGAACAGCTTGTGGCCGGTGAAGGCGTAGAAGTCGCAGCCGATGGCCTGAACGTCAGGCGCCGCATGCACCGCGCCCTGGCAGCCGTCGATCAGCACCCGCGCCCCGACTGCGTGCGCCATCTCCGTGATGGTCTGCACCGGATTGATCGTGCCCAGCACATTGGACATGTGGGTCACCGCGACGACCCTGGTCCTCGGCCCCAGCAATTCCGCATAGGCCGCCATGTCCAGCGAGCCGTCGTCCAGCACCGGGATCCACTTCAGCACCGCCCCGCGCCGCTCGCGCAGCAGATGCCAGGGCACGATGTTGGAGTGGTGCTCCATCTGGCTGACGATGATCTCGTCGCCCGGCTGGATCGACTGGCCGATGCCGGCCGCCACGAGGTTGATCGCCTCGGTCCCGCCCTTGGTCCAGACGATGTTCGAAGCCGCCTCTGCATTGACGAACCGCGCCACGCCGTCGCGCGCCGCCTCGAAGGCCTCGGTCGTCTCATTGGCCAGGGTATGCAGGCCGCGATGGACGTTGGCGTAGCTGCCCTCCATCGCCGCCGTCATGGCGTCGATCACCGCCCGCGGCTTCTGCGCCGAGGCGGCCGAGTCCAGATAGACCAGCGGCTTCCCGTTCACCTGCCGCGACAGGATCGGGAACTGCGCGCGAACCGCGTAGGGGTCGAAGGTGGTCACAGGCGATCCGTCAGCCATGCCCTCGCTACCTCTCTCGCGCCCTCGTGCTCGATCCGGTCGACCACCTCGATCAGGAAGGCCTCGGTCAGCAATGCCCGCGCCTCGTCGGCCGGAATGCCGCGCTGCTGCATGTAGAACAGGGCGCTCTCGTCCAGATTCCCGACCGTGTTTCCGTGCGCGCACTGCACGTCGTCGGCGTAGATTTCCAGCTCCGGCTTGGCGTCCACCTCGGCCCGCTCGCCCAGGATCAGGGCATGGTGGCCCATCCGCGCATCCGTGCCGTCGGCTCCGCGTTCGACCACGATCTTGCCCTGGAAGACGCCGCGCGCCGTGTCGCGCACCACGCCCTTGGTCAGCTGGCTGGTGACGCCGTTGGGGGCCACGTGATCGACTACCGTCGTCAGGTCCGTCTGCCGGTCGCCCGACAGCAGATAGACGCTGTCCAGCTGCACATCCGCGCCCCGGGCGCGGTGAGTCAGCTGCGTCTCCTGACGCTGCAGCTTCGCGCCGCCCGTCAGGATGGTCTGGCGATAGAAGCCGCCCGCCTCGACCCGCACCTGCGCCTGGGTGATCGAGACCGCATCCGCCGGCTCGTCGGCCAGAACCACCCGTGTCACCTCGGCGCCCCGCGCCACGTCCAGCTCCAGCCGGTTGTGCGCGACATAGGCCGAGCCGTGGCCCTCATGCGTCTCCAGCAGCAGCAGCTTCGCCCCGGCCCGCACCGAGAGACGCGCCGTCAGGGCGTGGCCCGTGCCGTTGGCCTTCGAAATGAAGCGCAGGCGCACCGTCTGCTGGCCGGAGACCATCAGGGCGCTCGCCCCCACGGCCCGGCCGTTGATGAACACCATGGCCTCGCCGCCGAGCGCCTCGAACGGCCCGCCGCCGGTTACCGGCACGGCCGCCGACGGCGAGGGCGCGGGCGCCTCGCGCAGATGACGGCGCAGGTCCGAATATTTCCACGCCTCGACGCGGCGCGAGGGGAAGCTGGAGGCGTCCTTCAGGTCGATCAGCGGAAGGGCGTTCACGCCGCCTCCAGCGCATATTTGTCGTAGCCCTCGGCTTCCAGCTGATGCGCCAGTTCCGGTCCCCCGGAGGCCACGATCCGGCCGGCGGCCAGCACATGCACCCGGTCCGGTTTGATGTAGTCGAGCAGCCGCTGATAGTGGGTGATCACCAGCATGGCGCGGTCGGGGCTGCGCAGGGCGTTGACCCCCTCGGCCACGATGCGCAGGGCGTCGATGTCGAGGCCCGAATCCGTCTCGTCGAGGATCAGCAGCGACGGCTCCAGCAGGGCCATCTGCAGGATCTCCATCCGCTTCTTCTCGCCGCCCGAGAAGCCGACGTTGAGCGGCCGCTTCAGCATGTCGAAATCCATCTTCAGCGCCGCCGACGCCGCCTTGACCATCTTCAGGAAGGCGGGCGCCGAGACCTCGTCCTCGCCCCGCGCCCGCTTCTGGGCGTTCAGCGCCGTGCGCACGAAGGTCAGGGCCGGGACGCCGGGGATCTCGATCGGATACTGGAACGACAGGAACACGCCCTTGGCCGCGCGCTCGGCGGGCTCCAGGGCCAGGAGATCCTCGCCCTTCCAGCTGACGGCGCCTTCGGTCGCCTCATAGCCGGGCCGTCCGGCCACGGCGTAGCCCAGCGTCGACTTGCCGGCCCCGTTCGGCCCCATGATGGCGTGCACCTCGCCCGCCGGGACGGCGAGCGTCAGCCCCTTGAGGATCGGCTTGTCGCCGACGGAGACGTGGAGATTCTGGATAGAGAGCATCACTTGTACCAATCGATAGCGAGCCCAGCGTTCAGCCGGGCGAGGGCGGCAATCGTCGCCGCCTCGATCATTTCGCCGCGCTTCGCTTCATCAGCCGTGGCGTAGAGTTCTATGTCGGCGCCCTGCACCGCCAACGCCGTCAAAGCGGCGGATCGACTCTCCAGTCGATTACCCAAGGCGATGATCGCGGCGTTCAAAGCCAGGGTTCCGGCCTCAGGGACGTCGAAGGCGCAGTAGGTTTCGTCGCGCGCGCCACCGATAGAACGCCCGTTCGGCGCGACGCGCGCGTCGCCGGCCGTCCACTTGACCTTCGCGGCTTGCCCGACGGCCTCTTCGATCAGTTCCGCCGCCATCGATGCGTGCCGAATACGCAAGCTGAGAAGAGATTGTCGCGCGCTCACCCCACGCTCCCTTCCAGACTGATCGCMACCAGCTTCTGCGCCTCGACGGCGAACTCCATCGGCAGCTTCTGCATCACGTCGCGGACGAAGCCGTTGACCAGCAGGGCCACCGCCTCCTCCTGCGACAGGCCGCGCTGCTGSGCGTAGAACAGCTGGTCGTCSGACAGSCGCGTCGTCGTCGCCTCGTGCTCCAGCTGGGCCGAGCCGTTGCGGGCCTCGATATASGGSACGGTGTGCGARCCGCAGTCCTTGCCGATGAGCAAGGAGTCGCACTGGGTGAAGTTGCGCACGCCGGTCGCCTTCGGATGCACCGAGACCAGGCCGCGGTAGGTCGAATCCGACTTCCCGGCCGACACCGCCTTGGCGATGATCCTGCTCTTCGAATTCCTGCCCAGATGGATCATCTTGGTGCCGGTGTCGGCCTGCTGATGTCCGTTGGTGATRGCGATSGAATAGAATTCGCCCGAGCTGTCCTCGCCCTTGAGGATGCAGGACGGATATTTCCACGTCACCGCGCTGCCGGTCTCGACCTGGGTCCACGACACCTTCGACCGGTCGCCSCGGCAGTCCGCSCGCTTGGTGACGAAGTTGTAGATGCCGCCCTTGCCCTCGGCGTCGCCGGGGTACCAGTTCTGCACCGTCGAATATTTGATCTCGGCGTCGTCCAGCGCGTCGGCGTCGCCGGGGTACCAGTTCTGCACCGTCGAATATTTGATCTCGGCGTCGTCCAGCGCSACCAGCTCGACCACCGCCGCATGCAGCTGGTTCTCGTCSCGCATCGGGGCKGTGCAGCCCTCCAGATASGAGCAGTARSWRCCCTTGTCGGCGATGATCAGGGTGCGTTCGAACTGGCCCGTCTGGCTCGCATTGATGCGGAAATAGGTCGACAGCTCCATCGGACAGCGCACGCCCGGCGGTATGTAGACGAACGACCCGTCGGAGAAGACCGCGCTGTTCAGCGCCGCGAAATAGTTGTCCGAGACCGGCACCACCGAGCCCAGATATTGGCGCACCAGCTCAGGATGTTCGCGCAAGGCCTCGGAAATCGGCATGAAAATCACCCCGACCTTGGCCAGCTCGGCCTTGAAGGTGGTGACCACCGAGACGCTGTCGAACACCGCGTCCACGGCATACCGCGGCGCGCCCTCGACCCCCGCCAGCACCTCCTGTTCCTTCAGCGGGATGCCCAGCTTGGCGTAGACGGCCAGCAGTTCGGGATCGACCTCGTCCAGCGACTTCGGCCCGTCCTTCTTCTTCGGCGCGGCGTAGTAGAACAGCTCCTGGTAATCGACCGGCGTGTATTTCACCGACGACCAGGTCGGCTCCTCCATCGCCTGCCAGCGCTCATAGGCGGCCAGGCGCCATTCCAGCATCCACGCCGGCTCGCCCTTCTTCTCGGAGATGAAGCGGACGATGTCGGCGTTCAGCCCGCGCGGGGCGTATTCGGTGTCGATGTCCGAGGTGAAGCCGTGCTCGTACTTTTCCAGCGCGGCGACGGCGTCGATGGTCTTCTGAACGGCGGCCATCAGGCGACTTCCTTCGCGCGGGCGGCGGACCGTTCGCGGTGCTTGCCATAGGCCTCGACCCAGGCTGCGGCGAACCGCTTCCAGTCATCCTCGACCGTGCCCCAGCCCCCGGAAATGCGGATGCCGCCCGTGGCCATGTCGATCCGGCCCGTGGCCAGGATGGCCCGCGAGGGTTTGGTCTTGCCCGACGAACAGGCCGAGCCGGCCGAGACCATCAGGCCCATCAGATCAAGCGTGATCAGCTGCTGCGGGCTCTCCCAGTCGGACACGGCCATGAACAGGGTGTTGGGCAGGCGTTCGGCCCCTTCGCCGATGATGGTCGCCCCGGCCTTCTTGACCACGGCTTCAGCCGCGTCGCGCCATCTGGCGTGCGCCATCGCCGTCGGCAGGTCACGCGCGGCGCAGACCGCCGCGGCGCCAAAGCCCGCAATTCCCGGCACATTCTCGGTCCCGGCCCGCAGACCGCGCTCCTGCCCCGCTCCGTGCAGGATGCGCACGGCCTCGCGGCCCTCGCCCAGCACCAGGGCGCCGACGCCCTGCGGGCCGCCCAGCTTGTGCGCGGACAGGGTCAGGCTGTCGGCCCTGAGTTCGCGGATATCGACCGGGATCTTGCCCGCCGACTGGATGGCGTCGACGTGCAGCCAGCCGCCCGCCGCCCGCACCAGCCGCGCGGCTTCCACGATCGGCTGGATCACCCCGCTTTCGTTGTTGGCGTGATGGATGGCCACCACCGCCTTGCCCGGTTGACCCAGCAGCTGGCGCAGCTTGTTCAGGTCCACGACGCCGCGCGCGTCGACCGGCAGCATCTTCACCGGCTTGCCCGAGGCCGTCGCGGCCTCGGCCACGCACGGATGCTCGGTCGCGCCGACGATCAGCCGCTCGCAGCCCGCCGCGATGGCGCTGATGATGGCCTGGGCGTTGGATTCGGTGCCGCCCGACGAAAACACCACCGATTGGGAATCGGCCCCGACCAGTTCGGCCACCTGCGCCCGCGCCGTCTCGATCCTCGCCCGCGCCCGCCGCCCGGCCGCATGCACCGCCGACGGGTTGCCGTTGTCGGCCAGGGCCTGCGCCATCACGTCCTGAACCTCGGGACGGACCAGGCCGGAGGCGTTGTAGTCCAGATAGACGCCGCTCACGCCGCCACCCCCATGTCGGCCCGGGCTTCGGACTCGGTCGCGCGGCGCCGCGCTCCGGTGCGGTTCATGACCACGTCTTCCAGCGACACGCCGGCCAGATAGCGGTGGATTTCGTCGCCGAGGTCTTCCCACAGATTGTGGGTGATGCAGCGCTCGCCGGCCATCATGCAGCCCTTGGGCGACGACTGGCCGATGCAGCGGGTGGCGCGGATGGGTTCGTCGACGGCCAGAACGATCTCGGCCACCACGGTCTCGTTCGCCCCCTTGGCCAGGCGATAGCCGCCGCCGGGGCCCCGCACGCTTTGCACCAGGCCGCTCTTGCGCAACCGGGCGAACAGCTGTTCCAGATAGCTCAGCGAGATCTCCTGACGCGTCGCGATCTCGGCCAGGGACACGGCTCGAACCACGCCCTCGGCCTGCCCGTTCTTGGCCAGATCGGCCATCGCCATCACGGCGTATCGTCCCTTGGTCGACAGACGCATCGCGCACCTTCAAAAATCGCGCGCTTTTCGAGGGTCCTGTGCTAGAACCCGCGCCTTCGCAAAGGCGTCGGCGCGCAGGCGGGACTTAGAAAGTCCTACCGCTGCGGTCAAGTATTACGCAGATGCGAAACGACAGTTGAACACGGATTTCGCCGCACATGCCTGAAGTCATCCTGCCCGGCGCCTCCGGCCGCATCGAAGGCCGCTACTCCCCGGGCAAGCGCCCGAACGCGCCGATCGCCCTGATTCTGCATCCGCACCCCAAGGCGAACGGGCATATGAACAACCCGGTCACCGTGACGCTGTACCAGCTGTTCCAGAAGCGCGGCTTCGCGACGCTGCGCTACAACAGCCGCGGCGTGGGCAAGTCGCAGGGCGAGTTCGACAGCGGCATCGGCGAACTGGCTGACGCGGCCACCGCCCTCGACTGGCTGCAGGCCAACAATCCCGGCGCCTCCCAGACCTGGGTCGCCGGCTATCAGCAGCTGTTCCAGAAGCGCGGCTTCGCGACGCTGCGCTACAACAGCCGCGGCGTGGGCAAGTCGCAGGGCGAGTTCGACAGCGGCATCGGCGAACTGGCCGACGCGGCCACCGCCCTCGACTGGCTGCAGTCCAACAATCCCGGCGCCTCCCAGACGTGGGTCGCCGGCTATCAGTTCGGCGCCTATATCGGCATGCAGCTCCTGATGCGCCGCCCCGAGACGGACGGCTTCATCTCGGTCTCGCCGCCCTCGAACATGTACGACTTCAGCTTCCTGGCCCCCTGCCCGGCCTCGGGCCTGTTCCTGCACGGCACCAACGACACCGTCGTCCCGCCGGTCGAGGTCGARCGCGTCGTCAACAAGCTGCGCACCCAGAAGGGCATCATCATCGACTAYGAACTGGAAGAGGGCGCGACCCACTTCTGGCAGGACCACATCGACGCCGTCGAACGCCGCGTCGGCGCCTATCTGGACAAGCGGCTGGCCGAAAAGCCGGCCTGATCGCCCCATACCGTTCGTCACCCTCGGGCTTGACCCGAGGGCCGGATTGTCCGGTGCTCAGCGCGGGCCGATGGTTCGCCGCTCGCGGCCCCCCCGGCGTCCCGTCCCGATGACGTCCGATCCTCGGGTCAAGCCCGAGGATGACGGCCAGGAGTGGCGGACCTGATCAGTACAGCAGGTACGGCCGCCGCAGCTCCACCCACGCCGCCTCGTCCGGGCCGGCCAGCGCCTCCAGATCGGCGGACGTCGAGGCCGCATCATCGACCCATTCCCTCAAGCCCGGCCCGCCGTTGATGACGTCGATGGCCAGCCTGTCGAAGACGTATTCGTACGGGAAGTCGCGCCACAGGGCGTAGTCCGGATACCGCCGCCGGATCGCCTTGAACCCCAGCGCCTGCAGCCGCCACGGCCGGAACGCCGCATGGTCATAGGCCGGGTCGTCGACGTGAATCTGCACCCCGTTGCACAGGGTCCCGACGTGTTTGTGGAAGGTCGGCTCGAACCAGCAGTCGCGCAGCCGGCAGCCTTCCAGCCACTTCGGCGCGAACGCCTGCATCTCGGCGATCACCGCCCGGGCGTCGATGTCCGGCGCCCCGAACAGCTCCAGCGGCCGCGTCGTGCCCCGGCCCTCGGACAGGGTCGTGCCCTCCAGCATCACCGTCCCGGCATAGGCCCGCGCCATCGACAGGTTGGCGGCGTTGGGGCTCGGATTGATCCAGCTCCGCTCGCCGATCGGCCAGCCGAAGCCCGGACCCTGTTCGGGCGCCCAGCCGCGCATTTCAATGACGCGGTATTCCACATCCAGTTTGAAGTGGTCGATGAACCACCGCCCCATCTCGCCCAGGGTCATGCCGTGCCGCATCGGCATCGGCCCGGCCCCGACGAAACTCTCCCAGCCCGGCAGCAGGGTCGTGCCCTCGACCGGCCGCCCGGCCGGGTTGGGCCGGTCCAGCACCCACACCGCCTTGCCGTGCTTCGCCGACTCCTCGAGCACGTACAGCAGGGTCGTCACGAAGGTGTAGATGCGGCAGCCCAGGTCCTGCATGTCGACCAGCAGGACGTCGAACGTCCCCATCGCCTGGCCGCTCGGCCGCCGCGCCTCGCCGTACAGGCTGAACACCGGGATGCCGTGGCGCGGATCGGTGAAGTCGGGGGACTCCATCATATTGTCCTGCAGGTCGCCGCGCATGCCATGCTGCGGCCCGAACGCGGCCGTCACGGTCAGGTCGGGACAGGCCATCAGCGCGTCCAGCGAATGCGTCAGGTCCGCCGTGACCGAGGCCGGATGCCCCAGCAGCGCGACCCTGCGCCCCTTCAGCGCGGCCCTCAGCGCGGGCTCGGACAGCAGGCGGTCGATGCCGAATTTCATGCGGGCTCCACGGCGGGCAGGTCGAGGGTGAAGGCGGCGGCGTGATGGAAGTCGGGCGGCCCGGCCGGATGGGCCAGCGCCCACCACGCCTTGGCGCCGTCGGCGTCCTCGATGACAGCCGAAAGCCCGAGTCGCCAGTCCGACCGGGTCAGGTCTGGCGCGCCGCCGAGGTCGATCAGCGCCTCAAGCTCATGGCGCTCCGGGTACGAACGGCTCTCGATATGCGGCGGCGGCAGGTCCAGATTACCCATGCCGTCGCGATAGCGGCCGAACCGATAGGCCGCCCAGCGGGTCGAGGGCGACAGGTTGATCTCGCAATAGGCCTCGCCCGCCGGCGTGCGGATGAAGGCCTCCAGGCAGGTATGCCGCCACAGGTGATCGACCCGCACCGACTCCGCCATCGGCGGCAGCTTCAGCTCGTCCGACGGGGCATGGATCACATAGAGCAGGGCCAGCCGCCCGTGCTGCGGACGCCAGGCCGTGACCTCGACCCGCGACGCCGCCTCGCCCGCGGACTGCGCGTGGCGCAGCAAAGACCGTCGTTGGCCGGACGTCCCGGCGGTTCGCGCTTCCATATGAGCGTGCTACACGCCCCTTCCCTCCCAAGCCAAGCCTGATCCCCGACTCATGACCGCCGAGACCGCCTTCCAGTCCGACTTCCTGAAATCCCTCCAGGCGCGCGGCTACATCCATCAGGTCACCCACCCGGCCGAGCTCGACGCCGCGGCGGCGAGCGGGATCGTCACCGGCTACATCGGCTTCGACGCGACGGCCCCGTCGCTGCACGTCGGCAGCCTGATACAGATCATGATGCTGCGCCGCCTSCAGCAGGCCGGCGGCAAGCCCATCGTCCTGATGGGCGGCGGCACSACCAAGGTCGGCGACCCCACCGGCAAGGACGCCTCGCGGCCCCAGCTGACCGACGAGACCATCCAGTCSAACATCGCCTCGATCCGCACCGTGTTCGAGAAATTCCTCACCTTCGGCGACGGCCCGACCGACGCGGTCATGCTGGACAACGACSMSTGGCTGTCGAACTACGGCTATGTCGAATTCCTGCGCGAMTACGGCACGCATTTCACCRTCAAYCGSATGCTGGCCTTCGAYTCGGTCAAGCTGCGGCTGGAACGCGAACAGCCGATGACCTTCCTCGAGTTCAACTACATGCTGATGCAGTCGGTGGACTTCCTCGAGCTSAACCGGGCCTGGAACTGCACCCTGCAGATGGGCGGCTCGGACCAGTGGGGCAACATCGTCTCGGGCGTCGACCTGGTGCGCCGGGTCGACCACAAGGCCGCCTTCGGCCTGACCACCCCGCTGCTCACGACCGCCTCGGGCGGCAAGATGGGCAAGACGGCGCAAGGCGCCGTGTGGCTCAACGCCGAACAGCTGTCGCCGTACGACTACTGGCAGTTCTGGCGCAACGTCGACGACGCCGACGTGGGTAAATTCCTGCGCCTGTTCAGCGACCTGCCGCTGGACGAGATCGCCCGGCTGGAGGCGCTCGAGGGCGCCGGCATCAACGACGCCAAGAAGACGCTCGCCGACGCCGCGACCACCATGCTGCACGGCCCTGAAGCCGCCGCCACCGCTCGCGCCGCCGCCGAGGGCGCCTTCGAGCGCGGGACCCTGTCCGCCGACCTCCCCACCGTCGAACTGCCCTCGGCAGAGGTGATCGGCGCCATGATTGCCGCCGTCACGACCAGGGCCGGCCTGACCGCCTCCAACGGCGAGGCCCGCCGCCTCGCCCAGGGCGGCGGCCTGCGTCTCAACGACGAGGCCATCGCCGACGGCGCCCGGCTGATCGAGGCCGGCGACGTCAACGCCGACGGAGTCCTGAAACTGGCGGCGGGCAAAAAGAAGATCGTTCTGGTTCGCCCCACGTAACGCCGGCCGTCACCCTCGGGTTTGACCCGAGGGCCGGACCCTCCATCGCTCGTGCGAAGATGGCCTCGCACCGGCGGCTCAACATCCGATCCTCGGGTCAAGCCCGAGGATGACGGGAGTAAAAAGCCCATGCCCGAAATCACCGAAGGCCAGAAAGCCCCCGCATTCGACATGGCCGCCGACAACGGCGCCCGCGTCTCCCTCGCCGGCCTCGAGGGCAAGACGATCGTCCTCTATTTCTACCCCAAGGCCGACACCCCCGGCTGCACCACCGAGAGCCAGGACTTCTCGGCCCTCGTCGATGAGTTCGCCGCCGCCGGCGCCGTGATCATCGGCGTCTCGCGCGACCCGGTGAAGAAGCTGGACCGGTTCAAGGCCAAATACGATCTGAAGGTCGTCCTCGCCTCCGACGAGCCGGAGGAGGTCACCAACGCCTGGGGCGTCTGGGTGCAGAAGAAGCTCTACGGCCGCGAATACATGGGGATCGAACGCGCCACCTTCCTGGTCGACGGCCAGGGCGTCGTCCGCCGGGTCTGGCGCAAGGTTTCAGTCAAGGGGCACGCGGCCGAAGTGCTGGCGGCCGTGAAGTCGCTCTGAACACGGACTATTCTCTGCAACCTCAGATGTAACATTGGTTACAGAGATTCGCGCACTCGCCTGACAGGCGAGTTTTGGGCTCGAATACGGTCTTCGTTCGCGCGAACACGCGCCATCATGGTTAACAATGCGTGAAGAGACTTGTCCCCGGGGCATGGTCCGGCGCATAAACCCCGCTCGTACGTGGGGGCGTTGCGTGATGACCGAACGTGAGCCGACCGTCAGGCGGTCTCTGATCGGAAAGTGGTTTCCGACCCGATATCTGTATCTGCGCGACGGCGACGCCGTCCGCGCCTGGGCGCTGACGCCCGGCAAACAGGTCATGGCCGCCGCGGCCGCGGTGCTGCTGGGGGGCTGGACCCTGACGGCCTCGGGCAGCCTGGTCTTCGACATGGTGGCCAGGAGCCAGCAGGATCGCACCGTCGCCCGCGCCCGCGCCGCCTCGGAACGGTTGAACGCCGACCTTCAGGCCCGTCTGGACAGCGCCGTGGTGCGCATGAGCGCCACGACCGGATCGCTCGACGAAATGGCGCAGATGGTCGAGCGCCGGCACGCCGCCCTGACCCAGGTCATGGGCATGTTCCGCGGCGTCGAGGGGGCCCAGACCGCCTTGCGGCCCGCCCTGCCGCTCGACGCCAGCCGGTCGTCGCCGGTGCAGCGCATGATCGCTGTCCGCATGGATCAGGAACGGCTGATCGCCCGCGCCGAGAACGAGGCCCGCACCCGCGCCGAACGCCTGCGCCTCGCCTTCCGCCTCGCCGGCCTGAACCCGGCCGCCTATGCGCCGCGCGACGCGGCCCTCGGCGGCCCGCTGGTCGAGGCTCGCGATCCCCGCGCCCTCGCGGCCGTGCTGGACGTCGACGAGGCCTTCGCGGTCCGCATCCGTCACGCCGCCGACGATCTCTCGGAGATGCGGACCCTGGCCAATGCGGCCGAGGGCATGCCGTTCCGCCGCCCGACGCCGGCCCGTACCACTTCGGGATTCGGCGTCCGTTTTGACCCGTTCAACGGCCGTCCCGCCCTGCATCAGGGTCAGGATTTCGCCGCCCCGCTGAACACGCCGATCTACGCCCCGGCTCCCGGAATCGTGTCTTTCGTCGGCGTGCGATCAGGCTATGGCAACACGGTCGAGATAGACCACGGTCGAGGTTTCAAGACGCGCTATGCTCACCTGAACGCCACATCGGTCGCCGCTGGCCAGAGAATTGCACTGGGACAACGTGTCGGCGCGATGGGAACCACCGGACGATCCACCGGCGTTCACCTGCACTACGAAGTGTGGATGGACGGCCGCCCGCAGAACCCCGCCCGCTTCATGAGAGCCGGAGATCAACTTGTTCAACAAGACTAAGTCCCCCGTCCCGTCCCCCGAGCCCCGCGCCAACAGCGGCTCGGCCATTCCGCCCCTGCCCGACCTGCCGACGCCCGGCGGACCGGCCGCGGCGCCGCGTCCCGCCTCGCCGGCTCCGGCGAGCCAGCGCGGCCTGTCGACCCTGTCGTCGGACCTCCAGTTCGACGGCAACATCTCGGGCGGCGGCGATCTCCAGATCGACGGCGCCATCAAGGGCGACGTGCGCGTCGGCCGCCTGATCGTCGGCGAGACCGGCGCGGTCGAGGGCAATGTCTCGGGCGACTATGTCGAGATCCGCGGCCGCGTCGTCGGCGCCATCTCGGGCAAGCAGGTCAAGCTGATCGCCACCGCCTATGTCGACGGCGACATCACCGCCGAACAGATGTCGATCGACATCGGCGCCTATTTCCAGGGCCGCGTCCTGCAGGGCCGCCGCGAGGCGCCCGCCCCGACCGCCCCGCCCCGCCCGGCCGCGCCCGAACCGGCGCCGCAGATCATCGACATGAAGCCCCCGGCCTGATCATCGCGGACTGAAAAGACAAAAAGGCCCCCGGAGCGAGCCGGGGCCTTTTTCTCCGCCCGGGCACGAGGGACAATCGTGGCTCCCCATTTCCGATTCCTGACACGCCGGGGTAGCGTGCACATTGGCGGTCGTTCCCAGGTTCGACCGGCCTCAATTTCTGCGCCGCTTCACTCACATTTCACATGCCCCGGGGAGGGACCATGTCTCGAGTTGTCGTTCTTGGACTGACCGGTTTGATCCTCGCGTCTTGCGGGCCTGCGGATCAGACATCGGCCCCCGAAGCCGCCGCGCCAGAGCCGGCGGCGGCGCCCGCCAGTGCGGCCGCCACGGATCCTGCGGGAGCCTGGACGAAGATCAGGATCACCGGCCTGACCTGTGGGGACAACTGCTATGTCCAGATCCAGCCGATCGACGGTGGCGAGGCGGATGACGTGATGTGCTCCGCCGACCTCTGCACGCCCTGGTTTGAAAACCAGGCTCTGGCAGCCGGGGTCACCGACAAGACCTGGGAGGTGCAGATGGGCGCCGTCGATCAGCTCGATAACGAAGGCACTGTGATGGACGATAATTTCCCGGCCATCATCGCGATCCGCGAAGCGGTCTGAGCGCGTGTCTCGCGCCGTCGTTATTGGACTGACCGTCCTGCTCCTCGCGGCCTGTGGGCCTGCGGATCAGACCCCGGCCGCGGAAAGCGCCGCGCCGGCGCCCGTCCCGGCGCCGGCTGCGCCGGCGAGCGCTCCCCGGACCTCCGCGCCGATGTCCTGGGCGGCGACCGGGGAGCGCTGGCGCCAGGTTGAGGTCGAGCCCTCCGACCCTCTGGAGGCCCTGGAGTATCGGGGCGTCCATTGTCAGCACTATTCCGGCGAGTTCGGCGGGGATGGTTCCGAGCGGGACCAATGGCTGAACACGCAAATGGACAGGCTTCGGTGCGGGGAGCCGCTTGTGGCCGAGGCGCGCGCCATGCGGGCCTCCCGTTCCCGGGAGCCGGATGTCGTCACCCGACTGGACGCCGTTATCGCCGTCTACGAACCATAGGCCGGTCCGCTTGCCACTCCTGGCAGCCACTGGGCGCGTCCGCTTCCGGCTCAAATCTCCACCTGGCCACGCGGCCTGGTCGCCGACGCGCCCTGTTCCCTATTCCACTGTGGACCCGCGCGTCTCGCCAACCCGGGCCGCCAGCGCCGCGCCCATGAACATGTCCAGGTCGCCGTCCAGCACGCCCTGGGTGTCCGACGTCTCGACGTTGGTCCGCAGGTCCTTGACCATCTGGTACGGCTGCAGGACGTAGGAGCGGATCTGGTGACCCCAGCCGATGTCGGTCTTGGCGTCGGCCACCGCCTGGGCCGCCGCCTCGCGCCGCTGCAGCTCCAGTTCGTACAGCCGCGCCCGCAGCATCTTCCACGCCTGTTCGCGGTTCTGGTGCTGCGACCGGCCGGCCTGACAGGCCACCACGGTGTTGGTCGGAATGTGCGTCAGGCGCACCGCCGAGTCGGTCTTGTTGATGTGCTGACCGCCCGAGCCCGAGGCGCGGTAGGTGTCGGTGCGCACGTCAGACGGATTGATGTCGATCTCGATGGCGTCGTCCACCACCGGCGACACCCCGATCGAGGCGAAGGACGTATGCCGCTTGGCCGCCGCGTCATACGGGCTGATGCGCACCAGCCGGTGCACGCCCGACTCCGACTTCAGCCAGCCATAGGCATTGGGCCCGCTGATCAGGATGGTGGCCGACTTGATGCCGGCCTGGTCGCCCGATTCCTCGGCCTCCAGTTCGACCTCATAGCCATGCGCCTTGGCCCAGCGCGAATACATCCGCAGCAGCATGCCGGCCCAGTCGCAGGACTCGGTGCCGCCGGCGCCGGAGTTCACTTCCAGATAGGCGTCGTTGCCGTCGGCCTCGCCCGACAGCAGGGCCTCCAGTTCGGCGCGCCCGGCCCGGTCCTTGATCGCCTTCAGCGACGCGCGCGCCTCCTCAAGCGTCGCCTCGTCGCCTTCCTCGTCGGCCATTTCGGAGAGCATGATGCCCTCCTCCAGACCGGTCTCCATCTCGCGGACGGTGTTGATCTGGGTCTCGAGCCGCGAGCGGTCGCGCGACACGGCCTGGGCGGCCTCGGGGTCGTTCCACAGCGTCGGGTCCTCGACCCGCGCGTTCAGCTCATCGAGCTTTCGAAGTGCGACATCCCAGTCAAAGACGCCTCCTGAGCAGAGCGATGCTCTGCTCGATGTCGGCCTTCATGGCCTCGACATCCGGTCTCATCGCGAACTCCTGCGATACAAAGTGAGGCGCGGACATAGAGCGCCGGGGCGGAAAGGGGAAGGGACTAAGGCAACAGGCAACAGGCAACAGGAAAACCTTGGACGGCCCCGCTCCCTCGGCAGGCCCACCCCTGTTGGCTGATGCCTGTTGCCTGCTGCCTAGTAGAGTCCGCTCAGATCCTCCGCCGGCTCCTTCTTCGGCGGCGGCGGGGTCGTGACCGGCGGCGGGGCGGACGGCGCCGCGGCGGCCGGACCTTCCTGTTCGCGGCGGACCACCTCGTCGTAGTTCTGCGGGCCGGTCGGAATCTGCTGCGCCGGCGCGCGCCGCTCCTCCTCGCGGCGCCGTTCGGTGCCGGGGCGGAAGGCTTCCTCGATGCCGTTGACGGTGCGGAAGACGGCGTTGCGGGGCCGCACGAACGGCCGCGCCGGCCGCTCGCGCAGGGCCACCTGCATGAAGTCTGTGAACACCGGGACCGGCCCCGTCGCGCCCGTCTCCCCCGAGCCCAGCGGCCGGTTGTCGTCGAAGCCGATGAACACCCCGACCACGATGTCGGACGAGAAGCCCACGAACCAGGCCGAGCGGTATTCGTTGGTCGTGCCGGTCTTGCCCCCGACCCAGGGGCCCAGGCTGCTGGCGCTCGCCGCCGTGCCTCGCCGGACCACGCCCTCCAGCATCGAGCTCATCTGATAGGCGGTGATGGGATCGATGACCTGGGTCCCGCGCTGCTCGAGACGCGGCGACTCCTGGCCGGTGAACGGCCGGCCGCAGTCGCGGCAGCGGCGCGGATCGGCCCTGAAGATGGTCTCGCCGTCCCGGTCCTGGACCATTTCGATCAGATAGGGATCGACTCGCCGGCCGCCGTTGACGAAGGCGGCGTAGGCGGCCGTCAGCCGGTACGGCGTCGTCTCCCCGGCCCCCAGCGACACCGACAGATTGGGCTGCAGATCGTCGGCGACGCCCATCTTCCTCGACAGATCGACGACATTGCGCATGCCGATGGCCTGGGCCAGTCGCACGGTCATGACGTTGCGCGACAGCTCAAGACCGCGCCGCAGGGTCTGCGGCCCGTAATATTCGCGGCTGTAGTTCTCGGGCGTCCAGCGTTCCCCGTTGCGTCCGCCGGCGAAGCTGATCGGGGCGTCCAGGATGATCGAGGCGGGCGTGTAGTCGCCCTCCAGCGCCGTCGCATAGACGAACGGCTTGAAGGCCGAGCCCGGCTGGCGTTTCGCCTGGGTGGCGCGGTTGAAGCTGGACAGGGCGTAGGAATAGCCCCCGACCATGGCCAGCACCCGGCCCGACTGGGGCTCGATGGCGACCAGGGCGCCGTTGACCCGCGGCACCTGTTTCAGGGCGTACTGCCCTCCTTGCGCCTCGACGAAGATCAGATCGCCGCGCTTCAGCGGTCGGTTGGCGTTGGCCCAGGCTGCGTCCTCGGTGATCAGATAGCCGGTGCGGTCGTCGCGGGCGGTGCGGATGCGCACGCTGTTGCCCGCCGCGTTCTCGACGGCGGCGGCTTCCCAGGCGCGGCGCTCGGGCGGACGCTGGCCGCGTACGGCGGTCTCGCGCCAGCCCTCGGCGAAATCGGTCGTGCCCCACGCCCCGCGCCAGCCGTGGCGGCGGTCATAGTTCTCCAGCCCCTTCATCAGCGCGTCGCGCGCCGCCGACTGCAGCGTCGGGTCCAGCGTCGTGCGCATATAGTAGCCGCCGCGATTGACCTCTTCCTTGCCGAAGCGGGCGATGGCCTGACGGCGCGCTTCCTCGACGAAGAAGTCGGCGTCGGCGTACTGGGCCCGGCGCGGCGCGTCCTGGGTCGTCAGCGGCCGGGCGCGAGCCTGCACCAGCTGCTCGTCGCTGATCCAGCCGCTCTGGTTCATCTCGCCCAGCACCCAGTCGCGCCGGCCCTTGGCCGCGCCGGGGTGGCGTTTGGGATGATAGTTGTTCGGCCCCTTGGGCAGGGCCGCCAGGAAGGCCGCCTCGTCCGGCGTCAGCTGGCTCAGCGACTTGCCGAAATAGTTGTAGGCCGCCGCCGCCACGCCGAACGAGCGGTACCCCAGGAAGATCTCGTTCAGATACAGCTCGAGGATCTGCTGTTTCGTCAGCGTCGCCTCCAGCCGGTTGGCCAGGATGGCTTCCTTGACCTTGCGGTTGATGCTGCTCTCATTGGTCAGCAGGACGTTCTTGGCCACCTGCTGGGTGATGGTCGAGCCGCCCTCGAGCCGCCGCCCCGTGGCCGCGTTGAACACGTTCTTGAACATGGCCCGGCCCAGGCCGCCCACGTCGATACCGCCGTGGTTGAAGAAATTCCGGTCCTCGGCCGCCAGGAAGGCCTGCACCACCGGCAAGGGGATCTGCTCATAGGGCACATAGATGCGCCGCTCGTCCGAGAACTCGCCGATCAGGGTGCCGTCGCCCGCATAGACCCGCGTCGCCGTCGCCGGCCGGTAGTCGGCCAGCTCGGACGCGTCCGGCAGGTCATGGAACAGCCAGGCCGCATAGACGGCGACGATCAGCCCCGCCAGGGCGATCCCGCCCAGCAGCGCGACACCCGCCATTACGAACCAGCGTTCGGCAATCTTCACCGCAGTCTCCGAATGGCGGGCCCCTTCGACGGGTTTAGCTTGCGTCGTCCGCGTCCGCCATAGCATCCGTACGACGGGTCAGCTCCTGTCGCGCCGCGGCCACGACATCGGCGTCCATATCCCCCTGCCCCGCCATCCAGCGCAGATAGTCGTCGGGCGGTTCCGACCACGGCCGGCCGCGATGCTTGCCGAAGGGAATGCGGTCCATCCGCCGCGGCTCGGCCGTCCAGGCGATCATCTGCTCGACCGTCGCCTCCTTCAGCAGGTCGATCAGCAGATGGGCCGTCACCCAGGCGTCGGGTCCCGCCCGGTGCGCCGGATTGGCCAGGGCCGGATCGAGGTCCAGCCCGCGCCAGTAGCGCAGCACCTGGTTGGAATGCCCCGGCGCCTGCGGCCACACCGCCTTGGCGGAGCGCACGGTGCAGATCCACGGCAGGCCGCCGTGGGCCGTGTCGGCGATGAAGCCCCGCTCGAACCGCGCGCTGTGCGCCACCATCACATCGGCGGGCGGGGCGCCGAACATCTCGCGCAGCCGGTATTCGTCGCAGTGCGGATCGTCGTCGCGGAAATGGCCCGGCGTCAGATGATGCACCGCCATGGCGTGGAACGAGATCTCGCCCTTAGGCCGGAACAGCTTCGCCACCGGCGGCAGAGCCCGCCACCCGTCCCCGTCGCGCACGACATCGACGATCCCGACCTCGATGATCTCCGCGGTCCGGTCTCCCCCGGTGGTTTCCAGATCGACGACTCTCAGGCGCATGGGACCCAGATAGGGGATCGGGCGCGGGAGTGCGAGGCGCGGCGTCATCCCCCGCCCGGGCCGTCGGACCGAACCCGCACCGCGACGCCGTCGGCGATGGACTGCCCCGGATGGAGCACCACCCGCTCCCCCGGCTTCAGCCCGGCGCGAACCTCGGCGGAGTCCCCGTTGGTCTGGCCGATCTCGACCCGCTGCAGGCGGGCGCGGCCGGCCTCGACCTTGAACACCGCCCGCTGCCCCCGATGCCGGAACAGGGCCGATACGGGCGTCCGGACCACCGCCTCCGCGCTCCACACCGTGACCGCCGCCTCGACCCGATAGCCATGGCCGACCGCCGCCCAGGCCGCAGGCGGATCGACGGGATCGATGATCACATTGACCCGCTGCAAGCCGGACCGGCCCGTGCGCGAAACGGTTCTGCCCCCTCCAGGGCTGACCGACGCGCCCTCCCTTGCCCTAGGGCTGCCCCGCCGTCCCGTTCGACGCCATCTGCAGCGTTCCTGCCGGCTCGCGGAAATAGCGGTCTATGCCCGCGGCCACGGCGCGCATCAGGCGGCGGCGCGCGCGGCCGTCATTCAGCAGCCGCTCGTCCTCGGGGTTGGTGATGAAGCCCATCTCCAGCAACACCGCCGGCACGTCGGGGGCCAGCAGCACGGCAAGGCCGGCGTCGCGGTGGCTGCGGCGCAGCATCGGATGATCGGCGCCTTCCAGCTCGCCCAGCAGGGTCCGGGCCAGCCGGGCCGAGCGGTTCTGGGTGGCGCGCTGGGTCATGTCCAGCAGGATGCGGTCCACCGACGGGTCGCGCCCCGGCAGGTTGAGGTTGCGGTGCCAGTTGTCGCCCCGCGTGAACTCGCGCACTGCCCGGCCCGCGCCCTGTTCGGACAGCGTATAGACGCTGGCCCCGCGGGTGACAGGATCGGCCCCGGCATCGGCGTGCAGCGAGATGAACAGGTCGGCGTCGGCCTGGCGGGCGATGGAAACCCGGCGGTAGAGGGCGACATAGGCGTCGCTCTCGCGCGTCAGCCGCACGCGGTAACGGCCGGTGCGCTCCAGCTCCTGCTTCAGGGCCTGGGCCGCCGCCAGGGTGACGTCGCTCTCGTCCGAACTGGCCCCGTGGGCGCCGGGGTCGCGGCCGCCGTGGCCGGCGTCGATGAAGATCAGGGGCCGTTCCGCCGTGCGGACCGGCGCCCGGGGCGCGGAGCGGGCCGAGGCGCGCGTCGGGGCCCGACCGGTGGCCTTCAGGTCGATCACATAGCGGTAATGGGCGATGCCGTCGCCGGGCGGCAGCAGGAAGCGGCGCTCGATCTCGGCGCTGGTGGCCAGGTCCAGCTCGACCCGTGAGGCCACGCCGGCTCCGGCGACCCGCCAGCCGCGCACCAGGCCCGAGCCCGTTCCGTTGAGCCCGCGCTGCGGCGCCACCCCGGCCAGCGACACCACCACCTGGCCCTGCTCGCCGGATTCGACCACCTGCCCGCGCGAGGTCCGGTCCAGATCGACCACCACGCGGGTGTGCTGGGCGTCGCCGCCGAAGCGGACGCGCAGCACCTCGCCCATGGCGCCCGAGGCCAGCCCCCGCCCGGCCGCGAACACGGCGACGCAGAAAACGACGAAGGCCACAGCCGTCATCGCCCACTCGCGAACGCGCCATTGCGCCAGGTTGATACGCGACAGTCCGTGCATTTCGACGGAAACCCACCTTCTTGGTTGGGCCCATCATGGCTCAACGTCGTCGCCAAGCCGTTAAAGCGGACGCGCCTTTTAATTCACGTTCGTCCTGCCTATGATTGTTTTGTCCGCGAACGATCGCGCCCCCTGACTTCAGGCCGGGCGCGCCCTCCTCGCGGCGTGACTTTCACTGATCCGAAAGCCGGCCGGGTTTGCCCCCACCGGTTTGAAGACGGGACCGGGACGCCCCTCAGACGGCGCGTCCGGCCCCAGGACCGTACGAACCCCCATGGGCCTTATCGCCTGCGCTCCCTTCCGGTTTGAAACAACCGACCTCGCCCGCGGCCTTCGCCGCGGCGACGGGATTGCGTCTGCGTCCGCCCCCCATCCCATTCGGCGAGCCGCCTGCCCCCTTCGCGGGGATGGCCGAGCGCGCCAGAGAGAGACTTTCCATGTCAAAGACCATGTTGATCGATGCAGCGCACGCGGAAGAAACCCGCGTCGCCATCGTCGAGGGCCGCCAGGTCGAGGAATTCGACTTTGAATCCCGCGCGAAGCGCCAGCTTCGCGGCAACATCTATCTCGCCAAGGTCGTTCGCGTAGAGCCCAGCCTGCAGGCTGCGTTCGTGGAATACGGCGGCAACCGCCACGGCTTCCTCGCCTTCAGCGAGATCCACCCCGACTATTATCAGATCCCCGTCGCCGACCGCGAAGCCATCATGGCCGAAGCGCATTCGGAGGACGACGAGCACGACGAACACGCCCGCGAAAGCGACGACGAATCCGAAGGCGGCATGGCCGAGGAAGAGCGGCTGAAACGCCGCCTGATGCGTCGCTACAAGATCCAGGACGTCATCAAGCGCCGTCAGGTCATGCTGGTSCAGGTCGTCAAGGACGAGCGCGGCGGCAAGGGCGCGGCCCTGACCACCTGGCTGTCGCTGGCCGGCCGCTACTGCGTGCTGGCCGGCCGCTACTGCGTGCT
>NZ_LMFL01000030.1:0-29344 GCF_001426805.1 Brevundimonas sp. Root1423 | reverse complement strand
AACGCATGGAGAATTCAGGCAGAGCCATGAGGGGTAGTCCTTTATCCGATTGATCCGCCGCAGGCGCTGTAAAGACCGAAGTCCTCGGAACGGAGCGARCAGGATTTCTCCCTGACCGCGCCACGCCTGCGTGTGAAGTGGGCGGGCATGTAGGCSGGATGGGCKSRAAAGGCAAGCGGCGTGGTCAGACCAGGGCGACCCCGAGCCCCGCGAGCCCGGCCAGCAGCAGCAGAACGGGCGGGGCGTACCGGTTCTTGGTGAGGTACAGAGCCGCCAGCGCCGCACCGGCGATCATGACAGAGGCCGGGGGATGCGGCGAGCCCGTCAGGCCGGCCGCGAGGCTGATCGCCGTCGCCGCGATCAGACCGACAACGGCCGCGGCCACGCCATCGAGGGCGGCCCGGATGCGGGGTTCGGACACCACGGCTTCAAGTCGGTCGTAGAAGATCATGGAAAAGGCGAAGGCCGGCAGGAAGACTCCCGCCGTGATGGCCACGGCTCCCGGGAGGCCGCCCACCGCATAACCGGAGAAGGTCGCGAACATGATCAGGGGCGCGGGCAGGATGTTCGACACGGCGACCCCGTCCAGAAAGGTCCCGTCGCCCAGCCAGCCGCGGCCCACGAGATCCTGACGCAGGAAGGGGATGGCCGTGTAGGCCCCGCCGAACGTCAGCAGGCCCGCCTTGAGTCCCGAGACGAACAGCAGCGGCCAGGAACCCTCGCCCGGGGGCGGCGCCCCCGCCGTCGCTGCTGTCGTCGCCGGTTGCTGCGCGAAAAACCAGATCACCACCATGACGGCGCTGACAACCAGCAGCAGCGCCGCCGCGCCGCGCCGACCGGTCCTGACGAGGGCGTGGATCGCCGCTCCGGCCGGCAGGATGATCCAGAAGGGCGCGCCCAGCAGGGTCGCCGCGCCGGCCGCGACGCCGATCGTCCAGAGGCCGCGGTCTATCAGAACATGCGCCCCGATCCGGTGCGCGGCCCGCACGATCAGCGCGACGACGGCCGCCTGCGCGCCGATGAGGGCGGCCCCGGCCAGACCCCGATCCACGTCGAAGCGGAAATACGCCCAGGCGGCGAGCAACATCAGGGCGAAACCTGGCAGCATGAACCCCAGCCCGGCCAGCAATCCCCCGAGCCGTCCCCTGGCGTGGATGCCGAGATGCACGCAGAGCTCGTGCGCCTCCGGACCGGGCAAGGCCTGCATGACGGCCAGCAGCCGGTTGAAGCGGGCGCCGGAAATCCATCGCTCCTGCTCGACGAGTTCGCGCCGGACCATGGCGATCTGGGCGACCGGTCCGCCGAAAGCCAGAACGCCGAACCTGAGGAAGCGCAGGAACAACGCCGGGTACGACATGTCCGGCGGACGGAACTCGACATCCTCGGCCATGTTCGAAGTTTGCCAGTTTCGCCCCGCCTCGTCTGCCCCTCTCGCAACCTTCGCAGAACGACGATATAGTTAACGTCGGGAGGGTCAGTCACATGAATTTCCGCGCCGGAGCCTTCGCCGGAGGCGTTATTCTGGCCGCCGCGCTGGCGGGGGTCGCCACCTCGCAGCAGCCAGCGCCATCGCCCGTCGCCGCGACCCAGGTCGACCTGCCCCGCTCGCGCGCGGACAACGCGGCCCTCGCCGCGGCCCAGAAGGAACCGCTGACCGCCCGGCTGCGCGGCGTGCTGAACCAGGACCCGGTGTCGCAGCGTGTCCTGACCGTCGCCGACGCCTCGCCCGTGCCGGTGCTGGCGCCTGCCGACCCCGCCTTGCTGCGCACCGCCCGCATCTTCACCGGCGACCGTCACTATATGCTGGTGGTTCAGCGCGGCGAGCAGATCATCGAGATCTACGGCGCGACCAAGGCCTTCCAGTCGCCCCTGGCGCCCGCCTCGCCGCAGCAACCGCCGACGGCCGCCCCGACCGCGGGCGCCCTCACGGCCGTCCGGCCGACGGCGCCGGCGGCGACGATCGCGCGGACCGGCCCCCGCATCGCCGCCGCCCGCCTTCCGCCCGTCGCCTCGCGCGCGGCCGCCCAGGCGCGGACCGAGGGCCTGACCAACGTCCGGACCGAACGTACGGAGTACGGCGTCGACGTCACCTTCAGCCGTTTCGGCGCCGCCTATAATGTCAGCTTCATCTGCGAGGGCCCCGGCGCGGCGGGGTGCACCGAGCCGGAGGCGATCGCCTTCGCCTCGACCCTGCAACTGATCGGCGGAGGCGCGTCGTGAAGCGTCTGACCCTCGCCGCCCTGCTGCTGCTGACGGCCTGCTCGCCGAACGGCTGCGCCCAGGACCCGGCCGCGCCGCCCTTGAAGACCGACCCGCCGGCGCCTGTGGCGACCCCGACGGAGCCCGCCCCTCCGCCCGGCGAGGTCCCGCCCGCGCCGATGCCCGAGCCGGAACCGGTCGCGGACCCCGTGCCCGAGACGCCGCCCGTCCCCGAACCCGTCACCTGGCCTCATGACCCGGGCGGCGCCCTGCCCCCGGGTTCCGGCAGCGGGGCGACCGACGCGACCCTGTGGGCCGCGGGCATGCGCTTCCCGATGGAGGCCGGGCCGGCCTACGCCAACTCCCAGGTCTACGGCTATGGCGGGTTCGCGGCGCCGGGACCGGGGGGTCAATGCGATCCGCGCAACTACGCCTATCCGTGGCGCGACAATTTCTGCGAGACCAGGTCGTGGACCAACGGCATGTGCCCCGCTGGCCGGGGGCATCAGGGCCAGGACATCCGTCCCGCCACCTGCGTGAAGAAGGTGCACTGGATCGTCGCCGCCGAGAGCGGACGCATCACCTCCATCGGCAGCTACACCGTCACCCTGCTGGGCGATTCCGGCCGCATCTACCGCTATCTGCACATGGACATGCCGGGGGTGAACGCCCTGTTCCCGACCATGGCCTCGCGCAACGTCGAACGCGGCCAGCACATCGGCAAGGCCTCGGCCGACTTCGGCGGCAATGCGACGACCATCCACCTGCATTTCGAGATCAAGGCCCCGGTGTCGATCGCCGGCAGTCCCGCCAGCGTCAACTTCGTGCCGACCTACACCAGCCTGGTCGACAGCTATGGCCGGATGCTGAACGGCGCAGCCTGAGGCTTCAGGCCCCGCGCGGCCTGGCCCGGCTGGTCGCCTCCGCCTTCGTCGGGTCCTCGGGCCAGGGGTGGCGCGGATAGCGGCCGCGCATCTCGGCCCGCACCGTCGCCCAGCTGCCGGCCCAGAAACCGGGCAGGTCCTTCGTCACCTGCACCGGCCGGCGCGCGGGCGACAGCAGGGCGAGGGTCAGGGGTATCCGTCCGCCTCCGACCGTCGGGTGCGCCGTCACGCCGAACAGCTCCTGCACCCGGATGTCCACGCGCGGCCCGCCATGGGCGGCGTAGTCGATCGCCGCCGAGCCCAACGGCGTCTGCAGCCGCGCCGGCGCCAGTTCGTCCAGGGCGCGCTGCCGGTCCCAGGCGACCAGCGTCTTCAAACCCGCCTCAAGCGCGCCGTCGGCGATGGCGTCCACGGACTGAACCGTCTCCAGCAACGGCCACAGCCAGATTTCCCGCGAAGCCAGCAGGCCGGCGTCCGAGACATCCGGCCAACCGGCGTCCAGGCCACCAAGGAAGGCCAGCCGCGCCCGCAGGCCCGCGGCCCGCTCGCCCCATTTGAGGTCCGCCAGCCCGGCGCGCTCGACCTCGCCCTTGAGCGCCGCCGTGATCGCGGCCCGGTCCGGCGCGCCGACGATCTTCTCGTCAACGACGATCGCGCCGATGCGGCGCACGCGGCGCAGGGTCATCCGTCCCGAGGGCTCGCGGGTGAGCCGGTCCTCTGCCTCCAGTCGCCGCTCCAGAGCCGCCGGGTCGACGGGGACGGCCAGCCGGATGCGGTCCCGGGCGTCTCCGCCGCCCAGCTCGGCCACGGCCAGCCAGGGTTCCCGCGCCAGCAGGTCCGTCGGCTCCACGAAGGCGCCGCGGCCCGAGGCCAGCAGGACCTCGCCCGGCTTGCCCCGCGCCTTGGCCACCCGCTCGGGAAAGGCTTCGGCCAGCAGGGTCCCGGGGTCCGCCTCGCCGCCCTGCCCGCCCCCGGCGGCGCGCGCCCAGCGGTCGGCCAGCTTCAGCGCGTCGCGGGCCCTCTGCGACCGGTCGCGCGCCATCTCACGCAGCCGTTCGCGCAGGTCGACATCGTTCCCGCCCAGCCCCGGCTCGCTCAGCACCGCCGCCATCCGCGCGCCCAGCGAAGCGTCGCCCAGGTCGCTGGCGACGGCGACCATATGCGCCAGCCGGGGCGGCAGCGGCATGCGGGTCAGCCGCCGTCCGTGCGGGGTCAGCCCGCCGTCGGCGTCCAGCGCGTCCAGCCGCTGCAGCACCTTGCGCGCCTCGGCGAAGGCGCCGACCGGCGGCTGGTCCAGCAAGGCCAGGGCCTCGGTGGTCCGCGAGCCCCAGCGCGCCAGATCGAGGGCGAAGGCCGTCAGGTCGGCTTCCAGAATCTCGGGCCGCTGATGCGGGACCAGACCGCGCGTCGCCGCCTCGTCCCACAGGCGGTAGCACACGCCGGGCTCGACGCGACCGGCCCGACCGCGCCGCTGTTCCGCCGACGACCGGCTGACGCGCACCGTCGCCAGCCGCGTCAGGCCGCTGGACGCCTCGAACCGGGGCACGCGCGACAGGCCGCCGTCGATGACCACGCGCACGCCCTCGATGGTCAGGCTGGTCTCGGCCACCGAGGTCGCCAGCACCACCTTGCGCCGGCCCGGCTCGGCCGGCCGGATGGCCCGGTCCTGGTCCCTCGCATCCAGCGCGCCGTACAGGGGCGTGATGTCCACGGACGGGTCGCGCACCGCCTCTTTCAGCCGCTGCGCCGTGCGATGGATTTCGCCCTGCCCCGGCAGGAAGACCAGCACCGACCCCGTCTGCTCGCCCAAGGCCAGCCGGACGGCCCGCGCCGCGGCGTCCTCGATCCGTTCGGCGGCGTTGCGGCCGAGGTAGAGGGTCTCGACGGGAAACATCCGGCCCTCGGCCTCGATCACCGGCGCGCCGCCCAGCAACCCCGACACGCCGGCGATATCCAGGGTCGCCGACATGACCAGCAGCCGCAGGTCGTCGCGCAGCAGCGCCTGACTTTCGCGCGCCAGCGCCAGTCCGAGGTCGGCGTCCAGCGAGCGCTCGTGGAATTCGTCGAACAGCACCGCCCCGACGCCCTCCAGCCCCGGATCGTCCAGAATCATCCGCGTGAACACACCCTCGGTGATCACCTCGATCCGGGTGCGCGGGCCGATCCGGCTCTGCAGGCGGGTGCGGTATCCGACCGTGTCGCCGGCCTGTTCGCCCAGGGACGACGCCATCCGCTCCGCCGCCGCCCGCGCCGCCAGCCGGCGAGGCTCCAGAACCAGCACCCGGCCCTCGTCCAGCCAGGACTCGCCCAGCAGGGCCAAGGGCACGACCGTGGTCTTGCCCGCGCCCGGCGGGGCGGCCAGCACGGCGACATTGCCCGTCGACAGGGCGGCCTTCAGCGGCTCGAGGACGGCGTGGATGGGCAGCATGGAGGGGCAGACTCGGTCAGCGGGACAGACGCGACAATCCGGGCTCAACTAGCGCGAAGCAGGACCGCCAACCAGAATTCCCTTTCACGAAAGCGTCTTCGGCCCTTCATCAATCGGAAACCGCGTTGCCAGCGAGGTCGTCCGCCGCTAGCGTCCGCGCCATTGAAGGCGGCCCGGGGAGGGCTTGCCGTGTATCAGGGGGCGAGACTCGATGTCCGCAGAAGGCCTTAGGCCCAAGGGGAACCGCCTGTTCCTCAAGAAATCCGTAGCCCAGATCCAGAAGGAAGCGGCCAGGAGCGAGCTGAAGCGCTCGCTGGGCCCCATCAATCTGATGAGCCTCGGCATCGGCGCCATCATCGGCGCCGGCATCTTCGTCCTCACCGGCCAGGTCGCCGCCGCGCACGCGGGTCCGGCGATCATGCTCAGCTTCGTCGTCGCGGGCATCGCCTGCGGCCTGGCGGGCCTGTGCTACGCCGAACTGGCCTCGACCATGCCGGTGTCCGGCTCGGCCTACACCTATGCCTACGGCACCCTGGGCGAGGTCTTCGCCTGGATCATGGGCTGGCTGCTGGTGCTTGAGTACGGCGTCGCCGCCTCGACCGTCGCGGTCGGCTGGTCCGGCTATGTCGTCTCGATCCTGCGGGACTTCGGGGTGGCCGACGGCCTGTTCCCGATGATCCAGTACGCCGGCGGCGAAGGCCCCTCCTGGGCCACGCCGCTGATCCAGGCCGTGACCTCGGACACGGGCGTCGCCAGCTTCCCGCTGACCGGCACCTTCAACCTGGTCGCCGCCATCGGCATCGCCGCGGTGTGCAGCCTGCTGGTTCTCGGCGTCAGCGAGTCGGCCTCGATCAACAACATCATCGTGATGATCAAGATCGTCGTCCTGCTGACCTTCATCGCGGTCGGGGTTCAGTACATCAACCCGGCCAACTGGGTGCCCTTCATCCCCGAGAACACGACCGGCAAATTCGGCGAGTACGGGGCCACCGGCATCCTGCGCGGCGCCTCGATCATCTTCTTCGCCTACGTCGGCTTCGAAGCGGTCTCGACCGCGGCGGCCGAGGCCAAGAACCCGTCCAAGGACGTGCCCGTGGGCATCCTCGGCGCCCTGATCGTCTGCACCCTGATCTATATGGCCGTCGCGGCGGTCATGACGGGCGTGGTGCCCTATCTCGAGCTGGCCAGCCCGGCGCCGGTGGCCGTCGCCATCGACCGCATGGGTCTGGAATGGGCCGACACGCCCTTCCTGACGCCGGACGGCAGCCCGCTGAACCTGATCAGCTTCCTGATCAAGGTCGGCGCCATCACCGGCCTGTCCTCGGTCATGCTGGTGCTGTGCTACGGCCAGACGCGCATCTTCTACACCATGGCGCGCGACGGCCTGCTGCCGCGGGCCTTCGCCATCATCCATCCGAAGTTCCGCACCCCGTGGATCGGCACCATCCTGCTGGGCATCGTGATCGCGGTCGCGGCGTCCTTCCTGCCGATCTCGATCCTCGGCGATCTGGTGTCGCTGGGCACGGCCGTGGCCTTCTCGATCGTCTGCCTGAGCGTGATCTTCCTGCGCATCAAGCATCCGGAGATGGAGCGTCCGTTCAAGGTGCCGGGCGGCATCGTCACCGCCGTGCTGGGCATCCTGTCCTGCCTGGCGCTGGCGGGCTTCAACTTCTGGCCGATGATCCAGCACGCGATGGACGGCAATCCGCTGCCGCTGACCATCCTGGGCGGCTACGCCGCGGTCGGCGCGGTGGTCTACATCCTCTACGGCTTCTGGCACTCCAAGCTGGCCAAGGGGATCGACATCACCGAGGACGTGAAGCTGGAAAGCGCGACGGACGCCTTCGTCCGCGGCGTCGACCCGAAGCGCGACGACTGATCTTCCGATCCGTCCGAACAAGGCAAAGGCCCGGGAGCGATCCCGGGCCTTTCGCTTTTCTGCCGTCTCGCCTAGAGGCTGTTCCCCTACCTGAGCGGATGTGGCGGAACTGGTAGACGCACCAGATTTAGGTTCTGGCGCCGCAAGGCGTGGAGGTTCGAGTCCTCTCATCCGCACCATACTCCCCATCGACTGTCGTCATCCTCGGGCTTGAACCGAGGATCAGAGGCCGGGCGGGACGGCGGCAGGGACAGGCCCGTGATCCCGGGCCAACACTTCAAGAGCAGCGACGGATCATCCGATCCTCGGGTGAAGCCCGAGGATGACGGTCCAATGGGATCATAATGTTCTTGCTTTGTTCCCTTGCGCTGCTATCCTCTCCCTCATGGCTGAAGCGGCGAAAGGACGGGGCGCGCGATCGAATGCGACGGGCCGGTTCGAGCCGGAAACCGTGCAGGCCTTCGATGACGGCTGGACGACCGACGACGCCGAGGCCGCGCCCCTGCGCACGACCCTGACGCCCGAACACGCCCGGACGATTATCGCGAGGAACACCAGTCCGGACATCGGTTTCGACCGGTCCATCAACCCCTACAAGGGCTGTGAACATGGCTGCATCTACTGTTACGCCCGTCCGTCCCATGCCTTCATGGGCCTATCCCCGGGCCTGGATTTCGAGAGCCGAATCTTCTTCAAGCCCGAGGCCGCGGGTCTGCTGGAGCAGGAACTCTCAAAGCCCCGCTACGTCTGCAAGCGGATACACATAGGCGGCAACACCGACCCCTATCAGCCGGTCGAGCGCGAGCTGAAGTCGACCCGGTCGATCCTCGAGGTGCTGCAGCGGTTCCGGCATCCGTTCAGCATCATCACCAAGTCGGTGCTCATCACCCGCGACGCCGATATTCTCGGGGCCATGGCGGCGGAAGGCTTGGCCTCGGCCTGCGTCTCGATCACCACCCTGGACCGCGGCCTGGCCCGGGCCATGGAGCCGCGCGCCTCGACCCCGGCGAAACGGCTGGAGGCGATCCGCCGGCTGTCCGAGGCCGGCGTTCCGGTCACCGTCGGCTTCGCCCCCGTCATCCCCGGCCTCAATGACCATGAACTGGAAGCCGTGCTGGAAGCCGCCGCGAAGGCGGGCGCCGTGTCCGCCATGTACGTCACCCTGCGCCTGCCGCTCGAGATCAAGGATCTGTTCCGCGAGTGGCTGGCCGACGCCCGGCCCGACCGGGCCGCCCGGGTCATGTCCCTGATCCGCCAGACGCGGGGCGGCCGCGACTACGATCCCGACTGGTCGCAGCGGATGAAGGGCACGGGGCCGGTGGCCGAACTGATCGGCGCCCGGTTCCGCGCCGCCGTCAAACGATATGGGCTGGGTGCGCCGCGGCGACCGGTGGACGAGACGAAGTTCCGGGTTCCGGCGGACGCCAAACTCCAGGGCGATCTCTTTGACCTTCCTTCCCCCATTTCGGGGGAAGGTGGCTCGCGGAGCGAGACGGATGGGGGCTTGCCGGATGCAGCCTGAACGGACGATCAGACGGGCGCGTCGCTTGCGCAAGACGCCGACGCGGGCCGAGGATTTCTTCCGGTCTCTGGTTCGTGACAGGAATGTCGACGGTCTTCGCTTCCGGCGGCAGGTTCCGATCGGGTTCTATGTGGTCGACTTCGCCTGTTTGTCGGCTCGCTTGATCATCGAGGCTGACGGGGGCGTTCATGCATTGCGGACGTTTGACGATGCGAAACGGGACGATTGGCTGACATCCCAAGGAGTCAGGGTTCTTCGCTTCTCCAACGGCGACATTCTCGGGAAGCCGAATGTTGTCATTGCAGCCATCCGCGAGGCGGCAGGCAGGCCCCCATCCGAGCGGCTTCGCCGCCCACGCAGGCCGATCGTATACGATCGGCCAAGCACCCCCGAAATGGGGAAGGGATCAGCTTCTAGTCCTCGTACGCCGCCGACGGATCGATCGCGCGGGTGACCAGGTCCCGCCAGGTCGGATCGGAGGCGTCGACCAGGTCGACGTCCTCCATCAGGGCTACCGCCCCGCCGCCGTCCGGCAGGATCAGGCCGAGCACCTCCATCTCCTCGCCGTCCGGTCCCAGATGCGTCTCGGCCTGCACGGCCACCGCCGCCTGCTCGCCGTCGTCGTCCCACCAGATCACCGGCTGCGGCAGATCCATGACGATGGGGCGCGGATCGTCGGTATCGCCCAGGGCGAAGACGGCCCGGCGCGCCTGGACGTCGTCCAGCGTCGCCACCGCGCCCGTGAAGGGCGTGAGACGGGTCCAGTCCTCGGCGTCGAAACCGCCGCCGTCCTCATCGGGCTCATCATCGTTCATGGACATGACCTACCGCCTGAAAACGCCGACCAGCTCGACATGGGCTGACCACAGGAACTGATCCACCGGCGTGACCCGTTCGAGCCGGAAGCCGGCGTCGATCAGGATGCGCGCATCGCGGGCGAAGGTCACCGGGTTGCAGGACACGCCGACCACGACCGCCGCCTTTGTCCCCGGCAACTGCCTCGTTTGCTCGATCGCCCCGGCGCGCGGCGGGTCCATCACCACGGCGTCGCAGCCGCGCAGGTCGTACGGCGCCAGCGGCCGGCGGAACAGGTCGCGGGCCTCGGCCGTGATCGGCTTCAGACCCTTGGCCGTGCCCACCCCGGCCTTCAGCGCCGCAATCCCCGCCGCCGAGGCGTCGGCCGCCAGAACGGGAGCCACCCTCGCCAGTGGAAAGGTGAAGGTCCCCGCGCCGCAGAACAGGTCCGCGATCTTCTTGGCGCCCCGCACCGCCTCGACCGCGCGTTCGACCATGGCCGCCTCCGCCTCGGGCACGGCCTGCAGGAAGCCGCCCGCCGGCAGGGGCACGGTCGCGTCGCCGAACGCCACCCGGGGCTGGCGTTCCATCATCAGGGTCTCGCCCGCCAGACTCAGCCGCGCCAGATCAGCGGCCGCCGCCTCCTGGATGGCGCGCATCCGGGCGTCGCCCGACAGCCCCCCGGAACGCCGCTCGACCCCCGTCACATCGACGTCCAGCCCCGTCAGGGTCCAGGTCACATGCAAGGTGGGAGCGGATTTCGGATGCTCGAGAAAGGCGTCCGCGATTCGCCTCAAGGCCGGAAAGGCCGCCACCAGTCGCGGATCGGCCACCGGGCAGGCCGTGACCTCGACCAGCCGCCAGCTCTTGCGCGCCTTGAATCCCAGCACGACCCGCCCGTCCTCGCCGCGTCGGGCGTGCAGGGCCAGCCGTCGGCGAGTCCCGGCGGGAACGGCCACCGTCGGCTCGACGTCGGTTTCGATCCGCTCGCGCGCCAGAGCCAGCAGGACCTGTTCGCGTTTCCAGTCCAGATAGGGACCGGCCGCCCAGTGCTGCAGCGAACAGCCGCCGCAGTCGCCATAGTGGGGTGAAACCGGCGCGATCCGCTCGGGACTGGGCGTCAGGATCTCTACGGCCTCCAGACGGCCGTCGCGGACCTCGCCGCGCACGACCTCGCCCGGCAGGGTCAGGGGCGCGAACACCGGACCGTCGGGGGTCATGGCGATCCCGTCGCCCTGCCCGCCCACGCGCGCGATTGTCAGCGTTTCCGTCATGGCCCGTTCCTAGAGGCTCCGGACGGCTTGTGAAACCTGAACGAAGATGAACGGACCACTCAAAAGCCGTTCAGCTTCACGCGCCCATAAACCGATGCAACAGACCGGGACGCCAATCGTTCGGCTCGTCCCCGCCACCGAGGATCGACCACCATGTTCGCCCGCCTGACCCTGAAGACCGCCGCCGCCGCCACCGCCCTCGCGGCCGCCGGCGCCCTGCTGGTCCCGACCGCGGCTTCGGCCCAGGCCTACAGCTATCAGGGCGCGCAGAACTACGGCTCGGGCGCCTACAGCCCGCGCTATGACTACGATCAGTCGCGTTACGGCTATCAGGACGACCGGTACGGCGACCAGCGCTACGGTTATGACAGCTGCCGCTCCGACCGCAGCGGCCGCCAGGGCGGCGGCGTCGCCGTCGGCGCGACGCTCGGCGCTGTGGCCGGTTCGCAGCTGGCCGCCCGCGGTCGCCGCACCGAAGGCAGCATTCTGGGCGGCGTCCTCGGCGCCGTGGTCGGCGCAGCCGTCGGCGGCAGCTCGGCCCGCGACTGCGGCGATCAGGCCCGCTACGACTACCGGTACGACCAGTCGGGCTATGGCCAGCCGCGTTACGATGACCGGTCACGCTACGGCAGCCAGGCGCCGTACAGCGAAAGCTATGGCTATCAGTCGTACGACCGCGGCTATGACCGCGACTACGACCGCTCGTACCAGTCCGGCTATGGCCAGTCCGGTTACGGCCAGTCGGGTTATTCGCAGACCGGTTGCCGCACGGTCGAGGTCCGCAGCCGGACCTACGACGGTCGCTATGTCACCCGATACGAGCAGTCCTGCCCCGACCGCTACTGATCACGGAATTGCGTCGCCGGTTATTTTTCAGCCCCCCTGTCGATCGGCGACGTGACGGAGACCCCCGGTGGAGCAATCCACCGGGGGTTTTTCCTTGTGGGCGCTCTGGCGCTCGCCGCGCGACAGCTATCGCCGCGAAGCCCAGAGCAGGAATTCGACGTTGCCGTCGGCGCCGGTGATCGGGCTTTCCGTCGCGGCCTGCACGGACCAGCCCTGTTCCTCCATCCATGCGGAGACCGCGGTCAGCGCCGCCTGACGCGTGGCCGGGTCCTTGACCACGCCCTTCTTCGCCCCGCCCGGGACGGCCGCCTCGAACTGCGGCTTGACCAGGGTGATCAGATCGGCCCCGGGCCCGGCGAGCGCGAGCGCCGCCGGCAGCACCTTGGCCAGGCCGATGAAGCTGGCGTCGCAGACGATCAGCTGCGGCGCATCGGGAATCAGACCGGGCGTCAGGTGGCGGGCGTCGGTATGTTCGAGGTTGATCACCCGGGGGTCGGCCGCGACGCGCGGGTGCAGCTGGCCCGAACCGACATCCACCGCATAGACCCGCCCTGCCCCGCGCTCGAGGCAGACCTCGGTGAAGCCGCCGGTCGAGGCCCCGACGTCCAGCACCGTCCGGCCCTCGACCGGGACCGGCCACAGGGTCAGGGCGTGATCCAGCTTCAGCGCCCCGCGCCCGACCCAGCGGTGGGCGTCGGCGTAGGTGACGACGGCGTCGTCCGCCACGGCCTGGGACGCGGCCCTGGCCGCCGCGCCGTCCACGGTGACCCCGCCGGCCTCAATGGCCGCCTTCGCCTTCGCCCGGCTCTCGGCCAGGCCGCGCGCGACCAGAAACTGGTCGAGCCGGACCCTGGTCACCCCACCGCGTCCAGCCGCGCCAGCGCCGCCTGCAGCTTGGCCTTGCCGGCTTCGGCCTCGGCCAGTTTCTCGCGCTGTTCGTCGACCACCTCCGGGGAGGCGCGCGACACGAAATTGGGATTGCCCAGCTTCTTGTTCACATGGCCGATGTCGCTGTCGAAGGCGGCGATTTCCTTGAGCAGGCGCGCCCGCTCCGCGGCCACGTCGATCAATCCGGCGAGGTCCAGCGCCCCGGTCGTCGCGCCGACCACGAAGCGGACGGCCTTGCCCGGCAACTGTCCGGCGTCCAGCGCGATCGACAGATCGACCCTCGCCAGCGAGGCGATCAGGTCGCGGTTTCCGCTGATCACAGCGAACTCGCCGGCGTCTCCGGCGTGGAGCATCAGCGGTGGACGCGCGCCCGGCGCGAGGTTCACCTCCGCCCGCAGTTGCCGGATCGTGGTGACGGTCTCGACCAGGAAGCCGATCTCGACCTCGGCGGCCGCATCGATGAAGGCGTCGGGCAGGTCCGGCCAGGCGGCCCCGATCAGGGTCGCCTCGCCGCGCGCCGCGCCCTCCCCGGCCAGCTTGTCCCACAGCTCCTCGGTGATGAAGGGCATGATCGGGTGCATCAGCTTCAGGGTCTGGTCCAGGGTCCAGGCCGTCATGGCCCGGGTCTCGGCCCTGGCCGCTTCATCGGCGCCCATGAACACCGGCTTGGCCAGCTCCAGATACCAGTCGCAGAAGACGTTCCAGACGAAGCGGTACAGGGCCGAGGCGGCGTCGTCGAAACGGCCGCCCTCGATGGCGGCGCTGACGGCGCGCTCGGCCTTCGTCAGCTCGCCGCGAATCCAGCGGTTGATGGTCTGGTCGACCGCCGCCGGGTCGAAGCCCTCGACGCGTCTCGCCTCATTCATCTGCGAGAAGCGCGCAGCGTTCCACAGCTTGGTGCCGAAGTTACGGTAGCCTTCAATGCGTTGCCGCGACAACTTGATGTCTCGCGTGCCCGACAGAATGGCCATGGTGAAGCGCAGCGGATCGGCGCCCAGCTCGTCGATGATGCCGAGGGGGTCGATCACGTTCCCCTTCGACTTGCTCATCTTCTGGCCCTTCTCGTCGCGGACCAGGCCGTTGATGATGACCCGCCGGAACGGAACCTCATCCATGAAGTGAAGACCCATCATCATCATCCGGGCGACCCAGAAGAAGATGATGTCCGCCGCCGTCACCAGATCGCTGGTCGGGTAGAAGCGCCGCAGGTCCTCGGTCTTCTCCGGCCAGCCCATGGTCGAGAACGGCCACAGGGCCGAGCTGAACCAGGTGTCGAGCACGTCCTCGTCCTGGGACAGGGCGGTTTCGGCCCCGTAGTGGTTGCGCGCGGCGGCGCGGGCGTCGTCCTCGTTCTCCTCGACGAAGATGGTCCCGTCCGGCCCGTACCAGGCCGGGATGCGATGGCCCCACCACAGCTGGCGCGAGATGCACCACGGCTCGATGTTGCGCAGCCACTCGAAATAGATCTTCTCGTAGCTCTTCGGCTCGAAGACAGTGTCGCCCTGCTCCACCGCCTTGATGGCCGGCTGGGCCAGGGTATGGGCGTCGACGTACCACTGGTCCGTCAGCCACGGCTCGATGACGACGCCCGAGCGGTCGCCGTGCGGGATCACGTGGCGGGTCTTCTCGATCTCCTTCAGCCAGCCGTCTTCCTCGGCGCGGGCGACGATGGCCTTGCGCGCGGCGAAGCGGTCCATCCCCTCGTAGTCGGCGGGCACATCCGGCGTGTCGGCGGCGGTGATGCGGCCGAAGGCGTCCATGACGTTCAGCGCCGCCAGCCCGGCCCGCTTGCCGACCTGGAAGTCATTGAAGTCGTGCGCCGGGGTGATCTTAACCGCGCCCGAGCCCTTGGTCGGATCGGCGTAGTCGTCGGCGACGATGGGAATGCGGCGGCCGACGATCGGCAGGGTCACGAACTTGCCGACCAGCCCCGCATAGCGCGCGTCGTCCGGATGCACGGCCACGCCGGTGTCGCCCAGCATCGTCTCGGGCCGGGTGGTGGCGACCACGATATAGTCGCGGGTCTCCCATTCCGCAGGCTGGCCGTCGCCGTCCCAGGCGACCGGGTGCTCATAGGTCACGCCGTCGGCCAGCGGATAGGCGAAATGCCAGTAGGAGCCGTCCATCTCGCGCTGCTCGACCTCGAGGTCCGAGATCGCCGTCTGGAAATGCGGGTCCCAGTTGACCAGCCGCTTGTCGCGATAGATCAGACCGTCCCGGTGCAGCTGGACGAAGACCTTGCGCACCGCCGCGTTCATGGCCGGATCGAGCGTGAACCGCTCCCGGCTCCAGTCGCAGCTGGCGCCCAGCCGGCGCAGCTGCTGGACGATGGTTCCGCCGCTATCGGCCTTCCACTCCCACACCTTGGCCACGAAGGCGTCCCGGCCCATGTCGCGGCGGCCGACATTGCCCGCCGCGGCCAGCTGGCGCTCGACCACCATCTGGGTGGCGATGCCGGCGTGGTCGGTGCCGGGCAGCCACAGCACCGCCTTGCCCTTCATCCGGTGATAGCGGGCCAGGATGTCCTGCAGGGTGTTGTTCAGGGCGTGGCCGATGTGCAGCGAACCGGTCACGTTCGGCGGCGGGATGACGATCGAATAGGCCTCGGCCGCGCCGTCGGTCTTCGGGGCGAACAGGCCGCTGTCCTCCCACATCGCATAGAGGCGCGGTTCGGCGGCGGTCGGATCGAAGGTCTTGTCGAGCATGGGAGGGTCTTACAGGCAAAAAGCGAAAGGGCGGCCCCGACTGGAGCCGCCCCGGAATGATCTAGCCTTGATCAGGTCGCAGGTGAAGTCAGCCGGCCGTGCGGGCGATGCGTTCGACTTCCTTGCGTACCTGGGCCTCGACGATGGCCGGCAGATTGGCGTCCAGCCATTCCTTCAGCATCGGCCGCAGCAGGCCGCGCACCATCTCGTCGATGGTCGGTCCCGAGGGGAACGACACGTCGGCCGGCTCGGGCTTCTTCAGGGTCGAGGCGAAACCGGCGAAGGCGGAAGCGGCGCTGGCCGCTGCGCTGTCGCCGACCAGGCTGTCATAGGATGTCGTGGGCACGGACGGATGCTCCGGGGTATGAACCTCGGCCGGAGTCTCGAACACGGATTCGCTGACCGGGGCGCTGGGGAAGGGCTCGGGCTCGTCGGCCGTGGACACGTCCAGATCGCCGATGCTTTCGACGGCGGGCGCCTCATAGGCCTCGGTCAGCTCCAGCACGTCCTCTTCCGGGGAGTCAGCCTCCTGCCTCGACGGCGTCTCGTCCATCAGGGCGGGGGACGACTCGGGTTCGGCGTCCGCGGCGGGTTCGACCTCGGCGCCGGGCGCGGCGGCGGCCGTCGCCGTCTCGGCGGGCGCATCGTCCTCGGAGATGATCCGGCGGATCGAGGCCAGGATTTCCTCCATCGTCGGTTCCTGGGCGGCGGTCTGGTCGGTCATGTCGAAACCCCGGGGGCGAATGGCGGCGCGAGGTCGGCGAGCCGCCCCACACGGCTGTCGTCGCATCTCAGCCCGGCGGAATCAACGGGCGTTTTTCGCCTGACCGGTTAACCCGCCCGACCGCAAGTCGCGCCACAGGCGATCAGTCGCGCGGGGCGGTCTGGACGATCTCGGACTTCAGCTGGGCGTCGATCGGCGCGTCCACGGCGTCGTTCGCCGGCGTGACCGGCGGCGCGGCGATTCGGTCGATGGCCTCGATCACGCCGTCCCATGGCAGGGCGCCGCGGTTGCGCACGCGATTGTAGTTGGCCGCCGGGTCATAGACCGCGATCGACGCGTCCAGATCCTGACCTTCCAGCCGGCCCATGGCGGCCAGCAGATTGGCCTGGGCCACATATTCGTTGCGGCGCGCGCTGGCCAGGGTGACCTCGGCGTTGCGCAGCTCCAGCTCCTGGTTCAGCACGTCCAGGGTGGTGCGCAGGCCGACCTGGGCCTCCTGGCGCACGCCCTCGGCGGCCACGGTGGCGGCGCGGACCGCCTCCTGCCCCGCCGTCAGGGTCGAGCGCGCCGACAACGACTGGGCATAGGCCGAGCTGACCGACTGCAGGGTGTTGCGGCGCTCGCCCTCGACGTTGATCTGGGCGACGTTGGCGCGTTCCAGCGCCTGGGCCACGCGCGAGCTGTTCAGCCCGCCCGTGAACAGGGGCACCGAGATGGTCGCCCCGGCCTGGAAGCTGGTGTTGTCGACGATATCTCCGGGCCGTCCGACATCATTGGTCGATCCGCCATAGGACGCCGTCAGCCGGGCCGAAGGCATGTATTCCGCCCTGGCGGCGGCGACATTGGCCTCGGCCGCCCGCAGATTGTAGCCGGCGGCCCGGATGCCCGGATTGTCCTGCAGGGCGACGTCCAGGGCGGCGTCGAAATCGGCCGGCAGGTTGGGCAGAACCGGCATCGGGGCCAGATCGCCGGGCGACTGGCCGACCACGGCGGCATAGGCGGCGCGCGAGACGGACAGCTGGGCCTGGGCGTTGGCCAGGTCGGCCTCGGACTGGGCCAGACGCGCCTCGGACTGGGCCACGTCGGTGCGCGTGATCTCGCCGACCTCGAACCGGGCCGAGGCCTCGTCCAGCTGGCGCTGCAGCACGCCGAGGTTCGATTGGCGGATGCGCAGGATCTCGCTGTCGCGGATCACGTCCGCATAGGCCTGGATGACCGAGGTCAGGACGGTCTGTTCAATGTCGCGAAGGTTTTCGCGCCCGGCCAGGATGTTGGCCTCGGCCGCGCTGATGCCGTGGCCGATGCGGCCGCCGGACCAGATCGTCTGCGACAGGCCGAGGCTGGCCCCGGCGCTGGTGCTGTCGCTGTTGGAGGCGGGAATGTTGACGGTGGTGTCGGGGATGCCGTCGCCGTTGGTGTCGATCTCGCGGGCGCCGCCGGCGCTGTCGGTGAAGGAATAGCCGGCGTTGGCGCTGACATCGAGCTGGGGCCGCAGGCCGGCGCGGGCCTGGACGATCGATTCGTCCAGCGCCCGCTGGCTGGCGCGCTGGGCCAGAAGCGAGGGATTGGTCTGATAGGCCAGGGCCAGGGCTTCCTTCAACGTCTCTGCCCACGCCGGGGCGGAGACGCCGGAGAGGATGGCGATGGCGGCCACCGAGGCAAGCGCGCGCGAACGTTTCAGCATTGTGGTCCTGGCCCCTGGGCGCGGGGGAAGCACGCCCTTTGTCTGCATAGGTCTGATGCGGGACGGTTTACGCCCGCGCCAGTTAAGTTTTTTTCACGCGAAGGTTCGCCTTTTCCCGTCGCTCCGCCGGCTACAGGGCGAAGGCGACCTCCGGAGCCAGATCCGACAGCACCGGCGGGGCCGAGTTGAACAACTCACGGCGCGAAACGCCCTGCTCGCCGCGGACATACAGCACCGCCTTGCCGACCGGCCCGTTGCGCTCCACGACCGCCATCCGGCCGCCGACTTTCAGCGCCGCCAGCCAGGCTTCGGGCCGTCCGGGAACCGCCGCCTCGGAAATGATCAGTTCATAGCCCTCGCCCGAAGGGGCCGACAGCGGCGCGACCACGGTCGCGACGCCCTCTTCCGCCAGGACGGGACCCGTGACCCCGAACACTGCGGCGTCGGCTTCCTGGGCGGTCACGGTCAGACCCAGACGCGCCAGCACCGCCGCGGCATAGGGCGCCGCGATGGCCAGGGCGACCTCGCCGGCCTTCGCATCCAGCGCCATCAGCAGCTTGGACAGGTCGCGGGCCATCATCAGCCGGCGCCCGCCCGCGATCTCGGGCTCGATCTCGGCATAGGCAGACCAGGCCCGCTCCTGCGGCAGGAAACGTTCCCGCGGCACGGCGAGCAGCGCGGCCTGCAGCGCCCGGTCGGTGACGTCGTTCACGCGGACCTGGCTGTCGACCATGACCTTGCGGGCGGCGGCGAAATCCATGGGACGACAATCCTGCGGCTGGAGGCGCCCGGCGACAGGCCGGGAAATCTGGCGCGCTTATAGGTCTGTGCGTTGCGGGCGACAATCCGATCTGATAGCGAACGCCCCTCGCGATGGCGAGGTCGTCCCCCGATCGTTTGCGGGACGGCCCAGGGCCTGATGGCGGAGTGGTTACGCAGAGGACTGCAAATCCTTGCACCCGAGTTCGATTCTCGGTCAGGCCTCCATCGCGATTTTCGACAGAACCTGGACGGCTCCCCCAGAGCCTAGACCGGTGCGGTGATCCAGCCGATGACGCTGGCCGCGCTGACGCCGGCCGTGACGATGGCCACCGCCAGCGCGAGGCGCGCATTGCGGTGGATGAAGACGAAAACGCCGCCAAACATGATGAAACCCTCCCCGGACGCCGCCACAGCGACACAAGCGTGGCTGTTCATCAAGGTGTACAATGCGTTAATCGCAATTCCGTGATCGTTTCACGCCTGTCGGGTGAAATGGTGAAGGGCAATTCCACTGGCGACCGAAACGTTCAGGGAATCGAAGCCGCCTGACATCGGAATTCCGACAGCTCGGCAGCGCGCGATGATCTCCTGCGGCAGGCCGGGACCTTCGGGGCCGAGAATCAGCGCCACCCGCCCCTCGCGCGGCATGCGATGCAGCGGCGTCTCGGCGCCGGGCGTCAGGGCCACGGCGGTGAAGCCGGCCCGCCCCAGGCCGTCGAGCATGGCGGACGGATCCAGCCCCATGACCATCGGCGTCCGCAGCACGGCCCCGACCGACACGCGAATGGCCTTGCGGTAGAAGGGATCGCAGCAGGTCCGGTCCAGCAGGACCGCGCCGGCCCCGAAGGCCGCGGCGTTGCGGAACAGGCCGCCCATGTTGTCGTGATTGCCGATCCCGCACGCCGCGACCACCACGGCGTCCGGGCCCAGCGGCGCGAGGCAGTCTTCCAGCGTCGCCGGCCCGGGCTTGCGTCCCAGCGCCAGGATGCCGCGATGCAGGTGAAAACCGGCGATGGCGTCGAGAATCGGCTGGTCGGCGACATAGACGGGCGCGGCCGCGTCCACGCGGGCGATCACGCCGGCCAGCCCTTCGGCCCGTTTTTGATCCAGCAACAGCGCGACCGGGCGGCACCGGGATTGCGGCGAGGTCAGCACGTTCAGCACCACTTCGCCCTCGGCCACGAACAGGCCCTGCCTGCCTGTCAGGTCGCGTTCCCGGATATCGCGGAAGCCCGCGATGCGCGGATCGTCGGGGTGGTCGATGCGGATCACGGCCAAGATCGGATATTTCCCGTTGCGTCASTCTGACTCGCGCTGCTATAGCGCCCGCCTTCCCGAGAGGAAGTGTTCCGCGGTAGCTCAGTGGTAGAGCAGCCGACTGTTAATCGGCTGGTCGTAGGTTCGAATCCTACCCGCGGAGCCACTCTTTCCCCACCACAGCGTCAGACCGAAAAAAAAGCCCGACGCGCGCGCCGGGCTGAAGAANCCGAGAGGAAGTGTTCCGCGGTAGCTCAGTGGTAGAGCAGCCGACTGTTAATCGGCTGGTCGTAGGTTCGAATCCTACCCGCGGAGCCACTCTTTCCCACCACAGCGTCAGACCGAAAAAAAGCCCGACGCGMGCGCCGGGCTGAAGAAGTTCGGTGATGGTGGGTGTCCTCGAAGAAGGAAGACACCCTTCCGTTGAAGCGAATTGGTTAATCAGGCGTAAACCCGCTTCAGACGGCGTCGGGCAGCCAGGTCGACTGCCGCGCGCCGGCCGCCCCGGTCCAGGCGATCCGCCAGCCCCGCCCGGACCGCTCGACCCGCGGCGACGGCCCCGCCGCGGCCTCCCCCGGCCAGGCGAAACGGCCGCCCCCGGCCTGGATTTCGTCAGGGCCGTCCGAGGGCCGCAGCATCAGGCTCCAGCGGCCCTCTCCGTCAGGCGTGACGCGCACGGATTCGCCGGCGGCCTGCACCACGACGGGCGCGGTTCCCGAAGTCCGGCCGGACGCCAGCCGCATGCGGCCGTCGCTGTCGACCGCGCCCAGGGCCGGAGCCTGGTCCAGGCGCCGGGTCGGTCCGCCGATCCGCAGGATCGCGATCGGCCCGCGCCCGCCGGCCACGATCAGCAGTCGGTCCGGCGAGGGGGCCGCGTCCTGGCCGATCTGGGTCTCCGGCCGCAACCACAGATCGCCCGCCGGCGCCGTCATGCGAATCTCGAACCGGCCGCGCGCGTCCGCCGCCGCCGCATAGGCGGCCCCCGGAGCGCTGCGCAGCACGACACGCGCGCCCGGCTCGGCCTCGCCCGTGAAGATCAGGCTGGCCGCGGTCCTCTGCACGGACAGGATCGCCGGCGGGCGGGTCCATCCCGCGACCGCGGCGTTCCCGGCCTCGGTTCGGGGCGCCGCCGCGGGCGGGGCGCACGCCGCCGCCAGGGCGCCCAGAAGCGCCGCCGTTCCCGCCTTGCCGAACATGGCCCGTTTCATCGCGTCCATCCGACCGCTAGGAGTATCTCCCCAGATAGCGCGCCCCGGGGGCCGCTGTCTTCCATCCGTTCCCGAGGCCCCATGTCTTCCCCTGTCTCCATCCAGCCTTTCGACGGAAATTCCGTCTGCCTGTTCTGCGGTTCCTCGGACGCGTCCGATCCAGCCTATACCGAGGCGGCGCGGGCGTTCGGCGAACAGACGGCCCGGGCCGGGTGGCGGCTGGTCTATGGCGGGGGCGGCGTCGGCCTGATGGGCGCCTCGGCGCGCGGAGCGCACGCGGCCGGAGGGCGCGTGCTGGGCGTCATGCCCGGCTTCCTGCGCAGCCGCGAGCGGCTGTTCGACGAGGTGGAGACCATCGTCGTGCCGTCGATGCATGAGCGCAAGACCATCATGTACGACCAGTCGGACGCCTTCGTGGTCGCGCCGGGCGGGGTCGGCACCTTGGAAGAGGCCATCGAAGTGCTGTCGTGGAAGCGGCTCGACCTTCATTCGAAGCCGGTCATTTTCCTGAATCTCAAGGGCTTCTGGGAACCTCTTCTGGCCATGATGGAACATAGCATCGAGTCCGGCATGACCCCCGCCAGCTTCCGCCAGGCGTGGGTCGTCTGCGACACGGTCGAGGCCGCGATCGAGGCCATGAAGGCCGCGGACGCCATGCCGCACTTGAAACATGATCAGCGTTAAGTAATCACTGGTCAGATAGCCAGTGTCCGTGCGTCTCTTTTGGCAACGCGCCTTGACAGTTTCGTATAAAAACGGACATTGGCGCTGCGGAGACGATGGTCGTTTCCGCCTGTCCGGAGACCTCCCCATGCGTGCTCTGCTTATCGCCGCGGCCCTGTTCGTCGCCGCCCCCGCCGTCGCCCAGGCTCCGGCCTCGAGCGCCGTCCTGACCGATGCGTCGAAGGCCCCCGCCTCGGCCACCATTATCGACGGCGCCTCCTGGCGCTGCACCGGCGGCTCCTGCACGGCCAGCGGCGGCGCCAACCAGCCCGCCCCGCGCGCCTGCCGCCGCGTCGTGGCCCGTTTCGGCGCGGTGTCGTCGTTCAGCTACAAGGGCGTCGCCCTGTCGGCCGAGCAACTGGCCGCCTGCAACGCCTGAATTGAGTTGAAACCGGCGAGGCGGCTCAGGCCGTCTCGCCGTTCAGCCGTTTGACGATCCGCTCGCGGCCGATCATGGGCGCGAGCGTCGCCATGTCCGGGCCATGCGCCTGGCCCGTGATCATCAGGCGCAGGGGCATGAACAGCGCCTTGCCCTTGGCCCCCGTGGCCTCCTTCACCGCCGCCGTCCAGACCGGCCACAGCGTCTCGTCGATGGTTTCCGGCAGGGCCGCCAGGGCGGCCTTGGCGAAGGCTGAGTCCTCGATCATCGGCGTGATCGGACCTCTAACCATCTTCGCCATTTCAATGACATCGGCGAACTTCTGAAGGTTGCCGCGCACGCCGTTCCAGAAGACTTCGCCGAGATCGGCGTCCAGCGCCGTCAGCCGGGGCCGCGCGACCGCATACGGCATCGCGTGCAGGGCCTGGGCGTTCAGCCGGTCCAGATCGGCCGTGTCATAACGCGCCGGCGACCGGCCCATCTTGGCGAAGGCGAAGCTGGCGCCGAGGGCGTCGATGGACTCCCCCACCTCCAGCGGATCGCTGGTGCCAATGCGGCCCAGATGGCTGGTGATGGCGATCGGCTCATAGCCCTGGTCGCGCATCTCGGCGATCGAGAGCGAGCCCAGCCGCTTCGACAGCGCCTGCCCGTCCTCGCCGACCAGCAGGGGCATGTGGGCGAAGGCCGGGACCGGTCCGCCCAGCGCCTCGAAGATCTCGATCTGGGCGCCGGTGTTGGTGACGTGGTCCTCGCCGCGGATCACGTGGGTGATAGCCATGTCGATGTCGTCGACGACCGACGGCAGGGTGTAGAGGAACAGGCCATCCTCGCGGATCAGCACCGGATCCGACATCGACGCCGTGTCCACTTCGGCATGGCCGCGCGACAGGTCTTCCCAGGCCACGCGCCGGCCGTCGAGTTTGAACCGCCAGTGCGGCTTGCGCCCCTCGGCCTCGTAGGCCGCCTTTTCGGCGTCGGTCAGCGCCAGGGCGGCGCGGTCGTAGATCGGCGGCAGGCCGCGCGACAGCTGCACCTTGCGGCGGCGGTCCAGCTCTTCCGACGTGTCGTAGCAAGCGTACAGCCGCCCGGCGGCCTTCAGCCGCGCGGCGGCCTCTTCATAGCGATCGAACCGCTTCGACTGGTTGTGACGCTCGTCCCAGACCAGACCCAGCCAGGTCAGGTCGTCCTCGATGCCCTGTTCGAACTCGGGCGTGGACCGCGCCAGGTCGGTGTCGTCGATGCGCAGGACAAAGCTGCCGCCCTGCCCCTTGGCGAACATCCAGTTGACGAGGGCGGTGCGGACATTGCCGACGTGCAGCTTACCCGTCGGCGACGGGGCGAAACGGACCTTGACGGACATGCGATAGACCTTGGAAACGCGGGGCGCACAGGTCGCCCTCGCGGCCCATCAAGTCAAGGCTCGCGGGCGATCAGTCGTCGCGGTGGACGCGCTCGCGGCGCTCATGACGCTCCTGGGCCTCGACCGACAGCGTCGCCGTCGGGCGGGCCTCCAGCCGTCCGAGGCTGATCGGCTCGCCGGTCTCCTCGCAATAGCCGTAGGAGCCGTCCTCGATGCGGCGCAGCGCCTCGTCGATCTTGGAGATCAGCTTGCGCTGACGGTCCCGGGTGCGCAGTTCCAGCGCCCGGTCGGATTCCGACGAAGCCCGGTCGACCAGATCCGGATGATTCTCCGTCTCGGCCTTCAGGTTGACGACAGTCCCCTTGGACTCGCGGAGGATGTCCTCCTTCCAGTCCATCAGCTTGGCCTTGAAATAGGCCAGCTGGCGCTCGTTCATGAATGGCTCTTCGTCAGACGGCCGGTATCCGGGCGTTCCGACAGGCACAGAGGCCAATGCGGTCATAATCGCACTCACGGTCTCTTACAGCGCCCCCCTGTGGCGCAGCCCTGCCTATACGGATGGCGAAGAGTCGCGGCAACAACGCTCGCAAGAGCGTGACCCGTAAAGCTTACAGTCCAGACGCGAGCGTGACATTTCTTCATCACCCACCGCTCGGCGAGGGCCCTTTTTCAAGGAATTCCGGCGACTTATGCTGCAGTGCGGCGTAAATCAGCCTTGGCTAGTTCAACCGCCGCGCGCAAATCGATCTGATCCAGAAGACTGTTCAGTTCGGCGTCGGCGTCGACCGGCCGCTCCTCGCGCAGCGTCCGGGACAGGCGATCCAGCGCGCCCTCGCCCGCCTCGCCCTGCAACAGGGCCAGCTTCAGCTCTTCCAGCCGGTCCAGCAGGCCCCCGCCGCGGCGGATGGCCCGGCGGCGGCGCTCGGTGACGTCCTCGACCCCCTGCAAGGCCATCAGGGCCGAGACGTCGCTGACCCCGGAAACGCCGGACGCTGAACTGGCCGGCGCAGCGGCCGCCCCTGCCGCCGCGTGGGGCACGGAGAAGCCGCCGCTGGCCCGGGCCGGACGGCTGCCTTGCGTGGACGACGGTCCGGACGGGCCAGTGACCTTCATGCGATGCGACTCCAGCACATGCCGGACCATCGTCGGCGCGGCGTCACCGTTTGGTTAACGTCCCGGCAGTTTTTGCCGCTTTCATCCGGGACTCGATCGCGCCGGCGACTGTTTTCATTCAGGTTTCCGGCTGGCACGGCTCTGGCATCAGCGAAAGGCGCAACCGTATGTGGACGCCCCGCCTATGCAGAAACTGCTCGCCTCCCTCCTGACCGCCGCGGCCGTGGCCGGATTCGCGGCGCCGGCGTCCGCCCAGTCGCGGATCAAGGACATCGCGGCCATCGAGGGCGTCCGCACCAACCAACTGGTCGGCTACGGCCTGGTGGTCGGGCTCAACGGCACCGGCGACAGCCTGCGCAACTGCCCCTTCACCCGCCAGTCCCTGGAGGGCATGACCGAGCGGCTGGGCGTCAACATCCGCGGCTCCAACGCCAACTCCAAGAACATGGCCGCCATCATGGTGACGGCCGAACTGCCGCCCTTCGCCACCCCCGGTGCCCGCGTCGACGTCAATGTCGCCAGCATGTGCGACGCCAAGAGCCTGCTGGGCGGCACCCTTCTGGTCACCAGCCTGCAGGGCGCGGACGGTCAGGTCTATGCGGTGGCCCAGGGCTCGATCCAGACCGGCGCCGTCTCGGGCGGCGGCGCGTCGGGCTCCTCGGTCACGCGCGGCGTGCCGACCGCCGGCCGCATCGCCTCGGGGGCCACGGTCGAGCGCGAGACCGGCTTCCATCTGGCCAATATGAACGAGGTGCGGCTGACGCTGCGCAATCCGGACTTCACCACGGCCCAGCGCGTCGCCGCCGCCATCAACCAGACCTATCCCGGGACCGCCCTGGCCGAGAACGGCACTGTCATCGCGCTGCGCGCGCCGGGCCAGATGGGCATGGCCGGCTTCATCAGCATGGTCGAGAACCTGCCGGTCCAGGTCGACGCCCCGGCCAAGGTCATCATCGACGAGGTCAACGGCGTCATCGTCATGGGCGAAGCCGTCCGCGTCTCCACCGTGGCCATCGCCCAGGGCAATCTGACCATTTCGGTGCAGGAAAGCCCCCAGGTCAGCCAGCCCGCGCCCTTCAGCCGGGGCGGCCAAACCGTCGTCGTCCCCCAGTCCGACGTGGCGGTCGAGGAAGAGCTGGGTCGCCAGATGCGCATCGTCGGCGGCGGGACATCCCTGTCCACCCTCGTCAACGGCCTGAACGCCCTCGGCGTCAGCCCGCGCGACATGATCAGCATCCTGCAGGCCATCAAGGCCGCGGGAGCCCTGCAGGCCGACATCGAGGTGATGTGACCATGAGCGACCCCGTCATCTCCCCCACCTCGCCCGTCCCGGCCGCTCCGGCCGCCGTTTCCGCCCGGATGCGGGAGACGGCCGAGAATTTCGAGGCGACCTTCCTCGCCCAGATGATGAAGCCGATGTTCGAAGGCCTCTCCACCGAAGCGCCGTTCGGCGGCGGCGAGGCCGAGTCGACATGGCGCAGCTTCATGATCGAGGCCATGGCCAAACAGACCGTCAGGGCCGGCGGCATCGGCCTGGCCGATCAGGTCGTCGCCCAGATGCTCAAGATGCAGGAAGCCGGGGAACCCGCCGCATGACCGAAGCCGCCGTCGTCAACGCCCGCGCGCGGGTCCGTCAGCTGACCGACCTGACGGCGCGCCTGACCGCCCGACTCGTCGAGGAGTCGAAGGCCTTCGAGGATCGCCGTCCGCAGGACGCCGCCGCGACCCTGGGCGAGACCCAGCAGCTGGCCAACGCCTATCGCCGCGAGTCGGCCCAGGTGAAGGCGGACCCGTCCGTGCTCGCCGCGGCCCCCGCCGCCGACCGCATGGCGCTGGTGAAGGCCACGCAAGCCTTCGAGGCCGTGCTGTCGGGCCACGCCCGCGCCGTGGAGGCCGCCCGCATCGTCTCCGAGGGCTTGGTCAAGACCATCGTCGCAGAGGTCGCCAGCCAGCGCGGATCGCCCTCGGCCTATGGCGCCTCGGGTCAGGCCAACGCCAGCGACGGCCGGGCCGTGGCCTTCAACCGGACGGCCTGACAGGCGATCCGGCGGGCGACGTCACGGGCGACAGATATTCAGACGTTGGCGGGGCGGTCAGCCGCGCGGCGCGCGGTCCGACCGGCGATCCCGGGCGCGAACGCGGGCGCGTTTGGGCCTCGGCAGGCTGAGAGCCGTCACGAGCGCGAGCAGCGATGCGGAAAGGGCGACAGCGATTTCCAGCGTGCTGATCATGTCGTCGGGCCTCCGGTGAACGCACTCGAAGGCCGGAAGATGAGGTCGAAGCGGCTGGCGTGCAAGCCATTTCAGGAATGGCCCCCCTGACGAACCCGTGAGACGGTGGCCCTGGAGAACAGATCATGCGTCACGCCCCCTTCCTCGCCGCCCTTGCTCTCGCGGGGCTGCTGACCGCCTGCGCCCATGCGCCTGACGCGGCCGTGACAGTCCCGGACTACCGCCCGATCGCGGGAGATCCGGCCCCGGCGAACGCGCGCCTCTACGCCGACTGCCTCGGTCAGGCCGCCGCGGCCGGGACCTGGCGCAGGGCGGCGGACGGCGGCGGCGACGAACTGATCCTGTTCACCTGCGCCGGCGCGCCCGCGCGGGCGTTCTACGACGCCCTGGGCCCCTGGAGCGCGCGGATCGGCTCCGCCTTTGACCACGACGGCCGCAGCTATCGCTCGACGGCGAGGGTCCAGACCAACATGTTCGGCGTCGACTCCTGCTCGGCGGCGGCCGGCGCGGACCATCGCTGCGTCCTCAGCTTCAACGCCGGCGATTTCCTCGACGGCGATTAGCCGCAATGGCGGAGCGGCTCCTGGCGGCCTAGTTAGGGCGGGTGACCCTGTCTGATGATCCCGCGACCCGCCGCCAGTCCATCGTCCGGCGCATCGAAGCCGAGACCGGCATCGACGAGCCGATGATCGCCCGCCTCGTGGACGCCTTCTACGACCGGGTGCGCCGCGATCCGTTGATCGGGCCGGTGTTCGATGAGCGGATTTCGGACTGGGGCCCGCATCTCGAACAGATGAAGCTGTTCTGGTCCTCCGTGGCCCTCATGAGCGGCGTCTATCACGGGCGGCCCATGCCGAAACATCTGCCCCTGCCCGTCGACGCCCGGCATTTCGACCGCTGGCTGGACCTGTTCGAGGCCACGGCCGCCGACGTCTGCCCGCCCGCCGCCGCGGCCCATTTCATCGAGCGCGCCCGCCGCATCGCCGAAAGCCTCGAACTGGGCATCGCGGGCGCGCAGGGCGTGCTGCTGCGCAAGGGCGAGCGCTATCTGCGGCCGTCCGAGGCGTGGACGCCGCCGGCCGCGGACAGCGCCTGCTGACACCTGCTGTCAGCAGCGTCGCCCGCCGCCGCCGTGTTCACACAATGTTCTTGCTGAATCCCGCGAATTGATCCCCATATAGCGTCGTCGCGCCGGACCCCTCCCCGGCCCCACCGCGTTCCCGGACTCCATGACCGAAAAGCACAACTTCATCCGCGTGCGCGGCGCGCGCGAGCACAATCTCAAGGGCGTCGACCTCGACATCCCGCGCGAGCAGCTGGTGGTCATGACCGGCCTGTCNGCACAATCTCAAGGGCGTCGACCTCGACATCCCGCGCGAGCAGCTGGTGGTCATGACCGGCCTGTCKGGCTCGGGCAAAAGCTCGCTCGCCTTCGACACCATCTAYGCCGAGGGSCAGCGCCGCTAYGTCGAGAGCCTGAGCGCCTACGCCCGCCAGTTCCTYGAGCTGATGGGCAAGCCCGAYGTCGACCTGATCGAGGGCCTGTCGCCGGCTATCTCCATCGAGCAGAAGACCACCTCGAAGAACCCGCGCTCGACCGTCGGCACGGTGACCGAGATCCACGACTATATGCGCCTGCTGTGGGCGCGGGTCGGCGTGCCCTATTCGCCGGCCACGGGCCTGCCGATCGAGAGCCAGACCATCTCCATGATGGTCGACAAGCTGACGGCCCTGCCCGACGGCGAGCGCCTGATGCTGCTGGCCCCGGTCGTGCGCGGCCGCAAGGGCGAATACCGCAAGGAAATGGCCGAGTGGCAGCGCGCGGGCTTCCAGCGCGTCAAGATCGACGGCGAATACTACGCGATCGAGGACGCCCCGACCCTCGACAAGAAATTCAAGCACGACATCGACATCGTCGTGGACCGGATCGTCACCAAGGAAGGCCTCGAGAGCCGCTACGCCGACAGCCTGCAGACCGCCCTCGGTCTGGCGGACGGCATCGCCGTCGCCGAGTGGGCCAATGTCGCCGAGGGTGAGAAGGAGCCGCGCCGGCTGACCTTCTCCGAGAAATTCGCCTGCCCGGTTTCGGGCTTCACCATCAGCGAGATCGAGCCGCGGCTGTTCTCGTTCAACAATCCGTTCGGCGCCTGCCCGGCCTGCGACGGTCTGGGCGTCAAACTGGCCTTCGACGCCGATCTGGTGATCCCCGATCGCGACAAGACCCTGCACAAGGGCGCCGTCGCCCCATGGTCGCGCGGCCCGTCGCCCCTCTACACACAGACGCTGCAGTCGCTCAGCCGCCACTACGGCTTCTCGATGGACAAGCCCTGGCGCGAGCTGCCGGACAAGGCCCAGGACGTCATCCTGCGCGGCTCGGGCGGCGACAAGATCAAATTCACCTACGACGACAACGCCCGCAAATACGAGGTCTCCAAGGCCTTCGAGGGCGTCCTGCCCAACCTCGAGCGCCGCTGGCGCGAGAC
>NZ_LMFL01000029.1:0-40912 GCF_001426805.1 Brevundimonas sp. Root1423 | reverse complement strand
AGCGACATGCCCGCGACTTCCTGGGTCTCGACGGCCGCCACCTTGCCGACGCCGTGCGCCGGATAGACGACCGCGTCGCCAACCTTGAATTCCAGACCGCTCTTGTTCGTCATGTCATTCCTTTCCCGGCGCAGGGTGGATGAGGCGGCAACGCAAGTGACGGCTGCGCTCTCCATCGACGGGAACCGTCGGCGGCGCAGCTGTATCAGTCGTCAGGAGCGAAAACGGATCACCAAACCTCTGGCCGACCCCGCCTTCGTGGGCGGAGTTCTGTCGCAAACGCGGGCGGCGCGAGAAAATCGCTTACCGCCCGACCCAATNCGACCCCGCCTTCGTGGGCGGAGTTCTGTCGCAAACGCGGGCGGCGCGAGAAAATCGCTTACCGCCCGACCCAATGACAGGAACCTATCACAAAATTGGGGAAATTCAAAACGTCCACAGCGTCAGCGTGGCCGTAACGGTAAATCCCACCGGCCGATGGCGGCGAACAGGCGCCGCCGTTGCCGTCAGGAGCCCTTGCCGGGCTTTTCCGAGAAGTATTTCTCGAACTTGCCGGTTTCGCGCTCGAACTGTTCGGCGTCGGCCGGGGGCGTGCCCTTGACGGTGATGTTGGGCCAGACCTTGGCGTATTCCGCGTTGACCAGCAGCCATTTGCCGTCGGGCTCGTCCTCGGTGTCGGGCACGATGGCGTCGACCGGGCATTCCGGCTCGCATACGCCGCAGTCGATGCATTCGTCCGGGGCGATGACGAGGAAATTCTCCCCCTCGTAGAAGCAGTCGACCGGGCAGACCTCGACGCAGTCCATGAACTTACATTTCACGCAGGCGTCGGTGACGATGTAGGTCATGGGGCGGAGGGGATCGCGCGGTTTCGGGGACGGGTTGCGCAGATGACCCCCGCGGCCGCGGCTGTCAACTCGGTGGGCGGACGTGACGCATCCGGGGGGTTGTCATGGACGATGGGCGCTCTATCTGTATCAGATGCGATTACAGATCGCCCGACATCCAGAGGATTTCACACAATGCATCCCGTCTCCCGCACCGTCATCGCCGCCGCCGCCTCGCTCAGCCTTCTGGCCGGCGGCGCCGTGGTCGCCCAGGCCGTCCTGACCCAGACCCCGGCCGAGGTCCAGGCGGGGACCTACAAGCTGGATTCCGCGCACGGCAAGATCACCTGGTCGGTCGACCACATGGGCTTCTCGACCTACGTCGGCCAGTTCGTGGCGGTGCAGGCGAACCTGACCCTGGACCCTGCCAACCCCTCGGCCTCGACGCTGACGGCGACCATCCCCCTGACCGAGGTCGACACCAATTCCGACGGACTGGACGCCCACCTGCAGACGGCCGACTTCTTCGACACCGCAAACCATCCTGTCGCCACCTTCGTCTCGCGCTCGGTCACGATCGACGCCGCCGACCCGTCGGAAGCCGTCGTGGTCGGAGACCTGACCCTGCGCGGCGTCACCCGTCCGGTGACCATGGCGGTCGAGTTCAACCAGGCCGGCCCGTCCATGGGCGCCTACAAGGCCGGGTTCGACGGCGAGGCCACGATCAAACGGTCCGAGTTCGGCATCGCCTATGGCCTCCCGGTGCTGGGCGACGAGGTGACGCTGCACATCGAAGGCGAGTTCGTCCGGCAGCCGTAGGCGTCAGTCGGTCGGGGCGAGGACATAGAGGGCGCGGGCTTCCTCGGGCGGACCGCGCCGCTCGCCCAGGCCCTCGACCGTGAGGTCGACCAGCCGTCCGCCGATGGCGAACACCAGACCGTCGCCGACGTGAACGGAACGGCTGGGCTTGTCCAGCCGGGCCTGTCGCCCCTGGTGGGTCAGCCGGACCGCGCCCCGCTCGACCATGGCCGCCGCCAGCGACCGCGTCCTCGCGAAGCGTGCGCGCCACAGCCACACATCGATGCGACAGGCCGTCTCGCTCATGCCGGCGCGCGGTTCCGGCGGGGGCGTCTGCGTTTCGCGCGGGCGGGCGGGGGCGCCGCCGTCAGGGCCGACAGGACGGCGAACGGCGAGTCCTTCACCGTCCTTGGCCGGTCGCCCCGATCCGGCTTCTGCGCGCGCGAGGCTTTCAGCGCGGCGGTCAGGGCCCTGGCCTCGTCCAGCGAAACGCCCAGGGCCCCGACGTCGGCGTCGGTCAGCACGCCCTTGCCGGCGGCCTGGCGCTCGCTCATCGACTCCAGCAGGTCCACCGCGGCGGCGACCTTGCCGACCGCGCGCAGGCCGAAGGCCGACAGCAGGCGCGGCGAGGGCGGCGGCTCGGGCAGGGCGGTCAGGGTCGTGGCTCCCGGCCGGAACGGCTCGCCGGCGACAAAGGCCTGGGCCAGGGTTCGCGCCCGCGCCTTCAGCACCCCCGGCAGCCAGACCGAATGGGTCCCCATGCGCACGGCGAAGGTCCTCAGCGTGCGCCGCTCGACCTGGCTCAGCGCCGCCAGATCGCGCTCGACGTCGCGCCGGTCGATGACTCCCCCGGCCTCGATCAGGCGGAAGGCGATCCCGCGCGGCAGGCCCTTCAAGGTCCCGCTCTCCACCGCCGCCTTCAGTCGCGCCAGCGGCTTCAGCGCCCGCCCGGCCTCGCCGGCCAGCCACGCCTCCAGCCGCCGCTGCGCCCGCTCGCGCCCCGCCGCCGGCCCCAGTTCGCCCGACAGCCGCACTCGCGGCGCGAACCAGCTTCCGCCCGTCACCTGACCGGCCGCAACGCCGCGCCACAGCACCGCGCCTTCGGGGGTGACGCTGAACGCCTCGTCCGCGTCGGCCGCCAGCCGGCCAAGCCGGCGCGCGATCTCGGGCGTCACCGCCTGCCGCGCGGCATGCCGCAGGGCCCGGTCCTCGAGGGCCGAGGATCCCTTGTCGATCTGGAAGTCCACGCCGGTCAGCCGCCCGACCGCATGGCCCTCGACGATGACCGCCCCTTCGGCGTCGACGTCCGCGACCGCGTCCTCGCGCACGTTCAGGGCCCGCATCAGGGCGGTCGTGCGCCGGTCGACGAAGCGCGCGGTCAGTCGTTCGTGCAGGACGTCCGAAAGCCGCTCCTCCAGCGCCCTGGTGCGGTCGCGCCAGCCTTGGGCCTGATCCAGCCAGTCGGGACGGTTGGCGATGTAGCTGAGGGTGCGCACGCCGCTGAGACGGGCCGACAGCTGGTCGATCTGGCCATCGTCGCGGTCCAGTTCGGCGAAGCGGGGCGCGATCCAGTCCTCGGTCAGTCGGCCCCGCCTGCCGGTCAGAGCCTGGAAGATGTCCTTCGCCAGCCGGCCGTGTTCGTCCAGCGTCGTCTTCTGGAAGTCCGGCAGCTGGCAGGCCTCCCACAGCCGCATGATGGCGCCGCGCGAGCGGCCGACGCGCGCGACCTCCTCATCCTTGATCAGGCGCCGCAGCAGGGTTTCGTCCAGCGCCGGCTGGGTCAGGCTCAGACCCGTCCGGCCCGGCGTGACGACCAGCGACCGCAACAGGTCGGGCAGGGTGTCGAAATCCAGCCGGGCATTGCGCCATTCGGCCCCCTCGACCGGGTCGAAGCGGTGCTCGACCACCTGTTCGACCAGATCGGGGTCCAGCTCCAGCGATTCTCCGGTGACCCCGAAGGTGCCGTCACGCAGATGCCGTCCGGCGCGGCCCGCGATCTGGCCGATCTCGTGGGCGTGCAGCCAGCGCGTCCGTCGCCCGTCGAACTTCCGCAGGCCGGCGAAGGCGACGTGGTCGACCTCCATGTTCAGCCCCATGCCGATGGCGTCGGTGGCGACCAGAAAATCGACCTCGCCCGACTGGAACAGCTCGACCTGGGCGTTGCGGGTGCGGGGACTGAGCGAGCCCATCACCACGGCGGCGCCGCCGCGCTGGCGCCGGATCAACTCGGCGATGGCGTAGACCTGCTCGGTCGAGAAGGCGACGATGGCGCTGCGGGCCGGCAGGCGGGTCAGCTTCTTGGATCCGGCGTAGGACAGGGTCGACAGCCGTTCGCGCGAGACGATCTCCACGTCGGGAACCAGGGCGCGGATCAGCGGAGCCATCGTCCCGGCGCCCAGGAACATGGTCTCGAACCGCCCGCGCGCATGCAGGAGCCGCTGGGTGAAGACGTGACCCCGCTCGGGATCGGCGACCAGCTGGATCTCGTCGACGGCGAGGAACTCGACCGACCGCTCCATCGGCATGGCCTCGACGGTGCAGACGAAATAGACGGCCCGCGGCGGGACGATCTTCTCCTCGCCGGTGACCAGGGCCACAGCCGCCGCGCCGCGGCGCTTGACGATCCGGTCGTAGATCTCGCGCGCCAGCAGCCGCAGGGGCAGACCGATCATGCCCGAGGCGTGGCCCAGCATCCGCTCGACCGCCAGATGGGTCTTGCCGGTGTTGGTGGGCCCCAGGACCGCGACGACGCGCGAGGGGGGCTGACCGGTGCTGCGATCACTCATGATGCTGAAAAGGTGGCGTGTCCCGACCGGTTCCTCAAGCGGCGCCGTGGCGGCCGGCGGACACGTAAACAGCGAAGGTTCGGCTGGCGGAACAGGGGCGAAACGAATCAGGACCGAATCATCGACACGGCCCGATTCGGGGTTTGTTCCCTACAAGATATTGTATCTTAACGGCTCTTAATCACAAGAAGATAGGGCGGCTTTCAACCGGCGGCGCGCGGACCGGGGCGGGTGTCGCCGGAAAACGCATCTGGCCGCTTCCCCGACGCCGTCCCAGCCGCTAGGTCAGCGCTGCGTGGCCCCGTAGCTCAGCCGGATAGAGCAAGGCTTTCCTAAAGCAGAGGTCGGGGGTTCGAGTCCCTCCGGGGTCGCCATCCTCACCATCCCGCAAAAATCCGCCCCCGACGGACCTCTTCCGTCCACAGGATTCCTCCGGTCTGAAGATGGTTTCCCCGTTTACCGGAACGCCTCCGCCTCCCGGGTCCAAGGGTCCGATCATGCACGCATCGATAGAGACAAGTATAGTGTTCTATCCTTCAGGGCATAACCGCCTGCCCTTTCTCAATGTAATCGAAGAATACGGTCTGGCAAACGTCTGCCATTTCTGATACATTGGAGCCGTATTTGGCTATATTTAAAGTATATAAAAGTAAACACTGATATATTCAGAAAGCAATGTGACCTATATTTCGTGAGGTGTTTCGTTGTTCACTCAAAATACGAATCAGGATGAGTCGAGATTAATTTCTAAAATCACTGTAACGGCGTATTTTCGAGCATCATTACTGCATTAACTTGGCATGTTAACCAGAAGGCTAAGGTTCGAGTTAATCTATCAGCGTTCATTCAATCAGTCGGACGAGGTGGAAGCCAGGAGGGTCGGGCATGCATGCGGGACGGGGGGACTGGGGCTATGGCCGGTTGCGCGAAGAGGCCGAGGCGGGAGCGGCCCCGCAGCGGCGCGCCTTCGGTGCCCCGTACGAAAGCGTCACGTTTTCAACCGCCACCCGGTCCCGTTGTGAGTTGACCGTCACCCTGGCCTCGCAGCCCGTGTTCGACCTGGCGTCCTCGACCCCCATAAGCCAGCGTCTGAGGCGCACCATCCGGCGCTGTGGCGAACGCTCGCTGTTCGAACGAAGGACGCTCGAGGTTGACGACCTGAAGCAGATCGACGTCCTGACCATCGAACACGGCCTGCGGCTGCTGCGGCTGGGACCGGGCGACAGCGGCATCGTGCCCGCCTTCTGGCGGACGTTCGCCGCCGGGCGCGGATCCTATGCCTTGCTCTGCGCGGCCAGCCAGCACAGCGCCGAACCCGGCAGTCTGCTGGTCGAGGTCTTCGGCGGCATCGAGCACGCGCCCGTGGAGGTCATCGACGACGCCCTGGCGCATTTCCAGACCCAGACCCGCGGCGTCGTGCTCCACGTCGCGCCCGACATCGACGCCGCGCGACGGCTGAACGGCGTGCGGGCCCACTGCCTGGCCATCGATTTCGCCGGAGTCGCGCACGAGACCGTGCGCGACTGGCTCAGCGCGGCGGAACTGGTGGCGGCGGCGCGTCAGATCTGCAGTCAGCTGATGCTGGTCAATCTCAGGCCCGACCGGGCGCTGCCGGCCCAGGCCGCCGGCGCGACCCACGCTGTCTTCTCCACCCTCGAGCCGCGGACGCTCTAGCGACGAGCCGCCGGCGGGACGGCGGATGGACCTGTCCCTTCGCGCATTGGTCCTGGCCGCGCTGACCGGTCTATTTCCGCGTGCGCGTCAGGATCATGCGGACGCCCATACCGAGGATGACGACGGGCACGAGAATGAGCAGCCAAGACAGTATGCGTTCGACGTCCATGGCTCGCCCCTCCTCGAGGCTCGCGCAGGGAGCGCGCCGCCGCGTCCGAAGTCAAACGGCGATCAGCGCCATTTCGACCCTTCGCCGTGTCCGCCCAGACTCTGGAACTCGGGCGGGGCGGCCTTGTGGATGTACTGTTCCGAAACCAGCCAGCCCTTCAGCGGCCGCAAGACGGCGAGACAGCCCAGCACCAGCAGCGGCATGGTCACCACCAGATGCACCCAGATCGGCGGGTGGGCGCCGAATTCGAACCACATGAACAGGGCCATGCCGATGACGCCGACCAGGCTCATGCCGAAGAAGGCCGGGCCGTCGGCCGGTTCGGCGAAGCTGTAGTCGAGGCCGCACGCGGGGCAGGCGTCGCGGATGGTCAGGAAGCCCTTCAGCAGCGGACCCTTGCCGCAACGCGGGCATCGGCAGCGCAGGCCGGTGGACAGGGTGCTGAGGCGCGGAAACTGGGGATCGGTCACAATTCGGGTCCTGACGGGAAGCCACAGCGCATGTCGGTCTGCGGGGGCCGCCATGCAACCGGCCGCATTGTCGCGGTCACCAACCGTTAACCGCGTTGTAAGGCCGGTCGCGCGAGGGTGCGCGCGTATGTCCGGGGTCTCCGTCAGCAAGCGCGTTCTCAGAACCACCGTGGCCGCCGCCGCGGCGGGCGCGGTCGTCTTCGCGCCCATGGCGCCCCTGGCCCAGGAGGTCGGCGCGGCCGCCGATCCCATCTCGATCCGCATCGGGGCCAACGCCGAGTTCACCCGCATCGAATTCGCCGGCGTCATCGGGGCGCGGTCGAAAGTCCGGCGCGAGGGCCGCGACGTCATCGTTCGCATCGGGTCGACCGCCGCGCCCGATGTCTCGCGGTTGAAGGTCGATCCGCCCCGGGGCGTGGAAAAGGTCGAGACCCGCGCCGTCGAGGGCGCCACCGAACTGGTCCTGACCCTGGCCGAGGGAGCCGACGCCCGCTCGGGCTCGGCCGACGGTGCCGTCTATCTGAACCTCTTCGCCTCGGCCCCGGATGCGCCGCCGGTCGCCGTCGCCGCGCAGACCGTGGCCGTCGTCACCCGGGCCACCCCCGCCAAGGTGTCGCTGGCCTTCCAGTGGGACAAGCCGGTCGGGGCGGCCGTCTTCCGTCGCGGCGAGGCGGTCTGGGTCGTGTTCGACACCCCGGCCCGGCTCGACATGTCCGGCGCGCGACAGCTGGGCCCGGCCTCCGACGCGCACTGGACGGCCGGAACGGACCATGTCGCCGTCCGCATCGCCGCGCCTGCCGGTCTGGCGGTCTCCGCCGTCGCCCGGGGCTCGGCCTGGACCGTGACGATCGGCGGTCAGCCGGTCGCCGTCGAGGGCGTGGCCATCAACCGCGACGACAGCGGCGAGCCGGTTCTGGTCGCCCGGATGGCCGGCGCCACCAAGGCGGTCTGGCTGACGGATCCGCTGGCCGGAGACCGGTTCGCGGCCGTCACGGCCCTCGCGCCCGGCAAGGGCTTCGCCGACCGTCGCCGGACCGTCGATCTGGCCCTGTTGCCCACCGCCCAGGGACTGGCCGTCGAAACCTCCTCCGCCGACCTTGGCATCCAGGCCGACGGCGATCGGGTCACCTTCAGCCGGCCCAACGGCCTGATCCTGTCGCCGCCGTCCGCCGCGCTCGACGCCGCGACGGATCGGAACGGCGCCCCCCGGAAGGCGAAATACGCCGCCCTCGTGCTGGCCGAATGGGCCGATGTCGGCCACGCCGGCTTCTCCGCCCGCTATCGTCAGCTTCAGGACGCCGCCGCCCAGGAGGCGATGGCGGCCGGCGACGATCCGCGCGCGCCGGCCGAGGCGCGCTTCGCCCTGGCCCGCTTCCTCGTCGGGTCGGGTCTCGGTTACGAGGCCGTCGGCGTCCTGAACAACATCGTCGCCAGGGCTCCCAACATGGTCGGGGAGCCCGAGCTTCGCGGCCTGCGCGGCGCCGCCCGCGCCTCCATCGGCCGTATGGAGGAGGCGGAAGGCGATTTCGCCGCCTCCGCCGTGGCCGGCGATCCCGCTTCCGCGATGTGGCGGGGCTATATCGCCTCCAGCCAGGGCGACTGGGCCGCCGCCCGGCAGGCGTTCGCCACCGGAGCCGTGGCCGCCGACGCCTTTCCCGCCGCCTGGCGCGCCCGCTTCGGCGCGGCCCATGCGCTGGCGGCCCTTGAGACCGGCGACCTGGACGCCGCCCGCGCCCTGCTGGCCTACAGCTTCAGCCAGGAAGCGCCCGCCGCCGATCAGCTGACCGCGCGCCTGGTGCAGGCGAAGCTGTTCGAACTGGACGGCCAGTCCGACAGGGCCCTGTCGGTCTACAACGCCATCAGCCGGGCGCCGCTGGACGCCGTCTCGGTGCCGGCCAAGCTGGGCGTCGTCCGCCTGTCCCTGGCCAAGGGCCGGATGAAGCCCGACGCCGCCGCCTCTGAACTGGAAGGCCTGCGGTGGCGCTGGCGGGGCGACGCCACCGAACTGGCTGTCATCCGCCAGCTGGGCCAACTCTATTTGTCGCAGGGGCTCTACCGCGAAGCCCTGACCGTGCTGAAGGGCGCGGGGCCCGGTCTGAACCGGCTGGAAGGCGCCGCCGACATCCAGGCCGATCTGGGCGCGGCCTTCCGGATGCTGTTCCTCGAAGGCGGCGCCGACGGCCTGCAGCCCGTGCAGGCCCTGGGTCTGTTCTACGATTTCCGCGACCTGACCCCGATCGGCGCCGACGGCGACGAGATGGTGCGCCGCCTCGCGCGCCGGCTGGTCGACGTCGACCTGCTGGATCAGGCGGCCGAACTGCTGAAGTATCAGGTCGACAACCGGCTGGAGGGGGTGGCCAAGGCCCAGGTCGCGACCGACCTGGCCGCGGTCTATCTGATGGATCGGCAACCGGAACCCGCCCTGCAGGCGATCTGGGGTTCGCGGACCACCATCCTGCCCAACGCCCTGAACGCCGAGCGGCGCGCCCTTGAGGCCCGCGCCCTGGCGGGCCTCGGCCGCTTCGATCACGCGCTGGAGGTGCTGGGCTCCGACGGCTCGCCCGAGGCCGGCGACGTCCGCGCCGAGATCTTCTGGAAGCAGCAGAAATGGCTCCAGGCGGCGGCCCTGTACGACGCCCGTCTCGGTCAGCGGTACGCCGATCCGACTCCGCTGACCGCCGAGGAAGAGGCGCGCCTGATTCGCGCCGGGATCGGCTATTCGCTGGGACGGGACGGCGCGGCCCTGAACCGCCTGTCGCGGAACTACCGCCCCTTCGTGGCCGGCGCCCGGGCCAGGTCGGCGCTGGCGATCGCCCTCGACGACGACGGCGTCGCGCCGGGAGATTTCGCGACCCTGACCGCCTCGGCCGACACCTTCGCGGGTTGGGTCACCGCCATGAAGGGGGACCTCAGAACGAAAACGGGCGGGAACCGCGCCGCGGCCCCCGCCCGTCCTCAAGCTGCGACGCCGGCCCCCTAGAGGCCACGCGCCGGGACCTTCCGGTCTTACTTGTTCACCGCATCCTTCAGCGGCTTCGAMACGCGGAAGCGCACGGCCTTCGAGGCGGCGATCTTGATGGTCGCGCCGGTGGCSGGGTTGCGGCCTTCACGGGCGGCGCGGGCGGCCGTGTCGAACACGCCSAGGTTGGAGATGCGCACGTCGCCGCCGCCGGTCAGCGACTTGTGRATGTTCTTGACGAGGGCGTCGAGCATSCGGCCGGCGTCGGCCTGGCTGACACCTGCGTCCTTGGCGACGGAGGCGATGAGTTCTGCTTGGGTGGTCATGTGGGTCGTTTCCCGATGAAAGCTCGCCCCGATTCAGGGGCGATGACGGACGGATTNGCTGGAAGAGGCCGACGCCTATCGTCGCTGAATCAGGATCACGCCCGCAAGCGCGATCGAAATGAGGATCATGGCGACGAGGAGAATGGTCTGGAGCATGGCATGTTCGTTGCGGATCGGCTGGGCCCGGCCAAGGGTCCAGCGATAGACGCCGTCGGCGCGGCGGAGGCGGTATTCGATCTCATAGGGCTCGCATCATCATRCCCATGGACATGAGCACGCTGGCGACCACCAGATCGATCACAAGGAACGGAACGAAAAGGAGAAATCCGATTTCGAAGGCCTTCTTCARCTCRCTGATCATGAAGGCCGGAGTGACCACTCTCARGGGCAGGTCSGCGGYCGCSGTCGGGGCCTCCAGGCGGGACAGCCGGACGAACAGCGCGAGGTCGTCCTGATCCACCTGSGCCAGCATGAAAGTCTTCACAGGTTCCGACGCCGCATCGAAGGCCTGGGGCAGCTCCATCTGCTGATCCAGCAGGGGKCGGATGCCCGAATCATAGGCGTCCTGCCAGGTCGGAGCCATGACGATGGCGCTCAGGAACAGCGCCAGCGACACCAGCACCGCGTTCGGCGGCGACTGCTGCATGCCCAGGGCGGTGCGCAGCAGGGACAGCACGACGACGATTCGCACGAAGCTGGTGGTCATGATGACGATCGACGGCGCCAGCGACAGCACGGTCATCAGGCCTACCAGCTGCACCACACGCTCGGTCAGGCCCGCGCCGGTGCCGAGGTCGACATTGATCGCCGCGCCGGGTCCGCCGGCGGCGGCGATATCCTGGGCCAGGGCCGCCAGCGGCCACAGCAGGCAGGCGAGGGTGGTGATCAGGGACAGGAGCGCCGCACGCTTCAGCTCCGCGCGGCCGGGCAGGACGAAGACGTCCCTGAGGCTCACTGGGCGGCTCCCGGAGGCGTGACGGCCCCGCGCGGCTCGATCAGCTCGCGCCCTTCGCCGAGCATCAGCAGCCGCTCTTCGCCGTCGATCGAGACCAGCACCAGCCGTCGCGCCGGGTCCAGCATCAGGGTCTCGACCACCTTCATACGCTTTTCGCCGCGCTCGGCGCTGAGGCGCGCCAGCAGCGCCGGGGCGTACCGCCGCGCCGCCCAGGCGGCCAGGCCGATGATGCCCAGGGTGAAGGCGAGCGCGAACAGGGCTCGCAGCAGGTCGAGGAAATTCATGCCCCAGCCTTCGGCGATCATGGTTAACGCCGTATTGAGATAACGTCCCGTTAACCATGGACGCGGCAGTTTCTGCCCATCTCAACGGGCGATCCGCGCCCCGGGAGTCGCCCGTGGGCTTCGCCGACCTGCCGCTGCTCAGCCAGATCAAGGGCCGCCTGTCCTGGCTGGACGAGCGCCAGCGCGTCATCGCCCAGAACGTCGCCAACGCCGACACGCCCGGCTACGCCGGCCGCGACCTGAACCAGCCGACCGATTTCGCCAGAGCCCTCGCCGAGGGCGGCGGCGGGGTCCGCATGACCCGCACCAGCGCCATGCACATCGCCCCGGCGGGCCAGACCGCCCGCTTCCAGACCCAGGCCGCCCCCGATTCGGAGACCACGCTCGACGGCAACTCGGTCGTGGTCGAGGAGCAGATGCTCAAGATGGCCGAGAGCCGCATGGCCTATGACGCCGCGATCGGCCTGTACCAGAAATCCATGCAGATGCTGCGCATGGCCGTCCGCGCGCCCGGACGATGAGGAGCTGACCGATGCCTGACCCCATTCCGCCGCGCAACAGCGCCATGGCCGTCGCCGCCGGCGCCCTCAAGGCCCAGCAGTCGCGCATGCGCATCATCGCGGAGAATATCGCCAACGCCGAGTCGACCGCCCAGGTCGCGGGCGGCCAGCCCTACCGTCGCCAGGTCCCCGTCTTCCAGGCGCGCGAGATCGACGGCGCCACCGGCGTGACCCTGGCCCAGGTGCGGCCCGACATGAGCGACTTCCGCAGCGAATACGATCCGGGCCACCCGGCGGCCAACGCCGAGGGCTATGTGCTGCGCCCCAACGTCGACACCCTGGTCGAGGCCATGGACATGCGCGAGGCGCAGCGCGCCTACGAAGCCAATCTGAACGTCATCGAGACCGCGCGTTCGATGGACAGCCGCACCCTCGACCTGCTGAAGAAATAGGCCTGAGCGATGAATCCCTTGATGGCGGCCAAGGCCTATGCGGCGATCCAGGACGGCGCCTCGCCGGTCGGACCGGGCGCGAACGTCGGCCAGTCCGGCTTCGCCGACATGCTGACCAGCGTTATGGGAGACATGACCCAATCGACCCGCGCGGCCGAGACCCAGATGGCCTCGGCGGTGCAGGGGCAGGGCAGCCTGATCGACGTGGTCACCGCCGTGTCTTCGGCCGAGGCCTCGCTGGAAACCGTCATGGCCGTGCGCGACCAGGTGATCCAGGCCTATCAGGAGATCATGCGGATGCCGATCTGACGTTCGTCAGGCCGTCGGCGCCCGCCCCCTGAGCCACTGCGACAGCACCCATTTCTCGCCCCGGGTCGGCGGCAGGCCCGCGTGGCGTGTCCGCCGGTCGATCGAGCCGTCGGGCAGGGTGTTGGCCCACAGCAGGGCGTCGCCCTTGCGGCCCCGGTGGCGCAGTCCTCCCGCCTCGAACGCCGTCTCCCCGCCCTCGAAATCGTCGTTGAGGAAGACCAGCAAGGTCGCGATCCGCTGCCCCCGCGCCGCCAGATCGGCGGCGTACCCGGGCAGCGACGGATCCAGCCAGTCCACATGCCAGTCGAACGTCTGCCCCACGGCGTAATGCAGCACCTGGGTCCATTCCAGCCCCGGCGCCGGCAGGCCCGCCGCGCGCGCGATCCGCTCCCGCACCAGGGCCAGCAGCACGTCCATCTTCTCCAGGTCGAACTGCGCCGCCCGGTTCGTGCGCACGCTCTCGCGCCGTCCTTCGCCCGTTTCGGGGTCATAGACGAGGGCCGGTTCCACCATGGCCTCGGCCCGGGCGATCATGCCGTCGCAGACCGCCGGCGGCAGGAATCCATCGATGGCGAGGATCGCCGGACCCTCCGACAGCACGCGCGGGCGCGGCGCATTCAGCCAGCCGGCGATGTCGACGCCCCGGGCCGCCCTGAGCCAGTCGTCGGGCTCCGGGGTTCCGGCCAGCAGCACGATCTGCTGCCGGGCAGGTTCGAACCCGAGGCTCGCGGCCCGGCCCAGCAAGGCCATCGCCCGATCCCAGTCCGGCGCGACGCCCAGCCCCATGCCGGTCAGCACGGCCAGACGCGCCGCCGCCGCCCCGTCGCCTGCTTCGGCGGCCTCGGCGAGCGTGGATGGATCGTTGTCGACAGGGACGTCGTTCACCGGGCTGTTCTAGAAGCCCGGGCGGCGCAGGCCAAGCCGGCGATCCGGCGTCGGCTTCAGCCTTCCAGCGACACGACCGGCTGCAACCCGGCCGAGGTCCGGCGCCCGGACCGGCCTTTCAGCCAGACGCGGATGCGGTCCTGGACCGGGGTGTCGATCGCGACGTGAAACGCCCAGGCGAAGAGGAAGGCCGCCGCCACGCCGGCGACCCACAGGGCCCACTGGGCGGCGACGGGCAGGGCGAACCGGGCGATGGCGACATTGGCCACCCCGAACCAGGCGATGCGCACCACCTCGTTGGTGATGAACATCGAGAACGACACCTGCGCCGCCTTCTCGATCCATTTCGAGGGGCGCGGCGTCGGAATGGCGCCGGCGGCGAGGATGATGGTCGAGATGCAGGCCAGCGAGAACAGGGCGTTCTTGTCGAAATACTGGGCCACGGCCAGACCGACCGCGGCGGCGGTTCCGGCCCATCGCGCCAGCTTCGGCGCGATCCAGACCTTTTGCGCGAACCAGGCCAGCGCCATGCCGAGGAAGAACAGCGGCAGGGCCCGGAAGAAGCCGAAGCCCATGGGCATCTGATAGACGGGATAGCCCAGCAGACTCCAGGTCAGCTGGTTGGCCAGCAGGTACAGGCCGACGCCGAGCGCCAGCACGCTCCACGGCCCCAGCCGGACCAGCCCCTTCAGCATCCACGGGAAGGCGAGATAGCAGCCGATCAGGGCCGAGATCGACCAGCTGGGCGCGTTCCAGCCGTAGCCGCCAGGCACGCCGAAGGCCTGCACCAGCCCCATCTGCGCGGGCAGCTGGCTCCAGTCGAACCACTCCGGCGCCCGCGGCCCGACGCCGACGGCCGTCCCGCCGACGACGAGCGCGACCAGGCTGAGGCCCATCATGATGTGCGCCGGCCAGACGCGCAGGAAGCGTTTGGCGAAGAAGTCGCCGGCCGACATCCGGCCCCCGGCCACCGCCGCGCCATAGACGCGCATCAGCACATAGCCGCTGTCGATCAGGAAGAAGTTGGTGAGCAGGAAGCCGCCGCGCTCGAACACCGGATGCCACTGTTCGGCCAGCGGCGCGGGCCCCGCGCCCTGGAAGTGGTGCAGGATGATCAGAGCAGCCACAATGAAACGCAGGGCGTCCAGCCACCCGCCCCGAACGATGGGCGTTGTCTCATTTCGGGTCGATATCGCCGTCCAGGCCATGGGAAAGGCCTCCTTCGAGGCGAATTCCGCAAGGACCGGGCCGCGGCGGGAACCCTACAGCTTGCCGAAGGCCACGCCCCGCCAGCCCCAGCCCGCCGCCAGGACGGCGGCCCGCACCGGGTTTTTGATCTCGGTGGTGTCGAACGCGTAGTCGTAGACCTCGCCGAACGACCCGTCCTCGCGGAAGGCGTAGACGGTCTCGAAGCTCTTCTCGAACTGCTGGCCGCGCGAGGCGCTGGCGGCGGCGCTGAGCGTCGGAACGCCGGCGCGCCATTCGACCTCCCACAGCTCGTCGACCGCCCGGACCTCGCCCTTGGCCTCGTCGAACTTCATCAGCACCTTGAACACCTTCTTGATGCCGGCCTTGGCGAAGATCTCGTACCATTTCGCATCGACGATCCGCCATTCGGCGACCATGTCGACGCCTTCCTTCTTGCCGTCGCGGATGACGAACGGCGCCGTCGCCCGGTTGACGGCCATCAGGCTCTTGCGCAGCTCGGCCGTGGACTGGCGTTTCACGCCGGCGGGCGCCGCCTTGCTTCCTGTCAGAAAATCGAAAAGTCCCATGGCCGTCCCCCGATGAATGTCGGGAGACAGTGGTCGATAGAGGGGCTGAAGACCAGAGGCCTCAGCCGCCCCGCACCAGCCGCAGGAACTCTTCCCGCGTCCGGGCGTCGTCGCGCAGCACGCCCGTCAGATGGCTGGTGATCAGGCTGGTGCCCGGCGCATTGACGCCGCGCAGGGTCATGCAGCTGTGCTCGGCCTCGATCACGACGCCGACGCCCTGGGGCTGAAGCACCTCCTGGATGGCCTTGGCGATCTCGGACGTCATCTTCTCCTGGATCTGCAGCCGCCGAGCATAGCCCCGCACCACGCGCGCCAGCTTGGAGATGCCCACCACCCGGTCGGTCGGCAGATAGGCGACGTGGGCGCGCCCGATCACCGGCAGCATGTGGTGTTCGCAGACGCTGACGAAGCGGATGTCCCTGAGCACGATCAGTTCGTCATAGCCGCCGACCTCCTCGAAGGTCCGCTCCAGATATTCGCGGGGATCCACGTCGTAGCCGGCGAACATCTCGCGATAGCTGCGGGCTACCCGGTCGGGCGTGTCGACCAGGCCCTCGCGGTCCGGATCGTCGCCGGTCCAGCGGATCAGGGTGCGGACGGCGGCCCGGACCTCGTCCTCGTCGGGCAGATCGACCTCGGGCCGTTGTCCGCCCCGGCGCGGCAGTGGCGTGCCGGCGGCGCGCGCCAGGGCCTCGCGTTCCCGCCAGCTGCCGTCGCAATTCTCATCATGGACGTGACGGGGGTCGGTCATGGGGGAATCCTCAACTCTGCGACTGCGGCCTTTAGCTGGGGCCTCATGACATCAGGGCAAGGGCTTCGTCCATCCTAACGCCCCGTTAACCACGCTCCCGGCATTTTCTGCCCGGTGTTTGGTGGAGCGTAAAATGAACGGCGCGGAAGTTCTGGATGTGGGGCGCGACGCCCTGTGGCTGACGATCCAGCTGTGCCTCCCCGTCCTGCTGGTGGGTCTGGTCGTCGGCGTGGTCATCGGCCTGGTCCAGGCCCTGACCCAGATCCAGGAACAGACCCTGATCTACGCCCCCAAGATCATCGCCATCTTCGTCTCGCTGCTTCTGTTCCTGCCATTGATGGGCGCCCTGCTGGGCGGTTTCATGCGCGAGATCGCCGCCCGCATCGCCGGCATGTGATCGCCTGATCGGTGGAGCCATACGCCACATCGGACCAGGTCTGGCAGGGCGCGCTGATCTTCGCGCGGATCGGCGCGGTGCTGATGATGCTGCCCGGCATCGGCGAGAGCTATGTGCCGCCCCGCATTCGCCTGTCGCTGGCCCTGGTGGTGTCGCTGGCCCTGTGGCCGGTCATCGCCGGCGTGCTGCCCGCCCTGCCGGCGACGGTCGGCGGCGTGGCCGGCTGGATCATCCGCGAGGTCATCGTCGGACTGATGATCGGCGCCCTGCTGCGCAGCTTCACCACCGCCCTGTCGACCGCCGGCGAGATCGTGGCCCTGCAGACCACCCTGGCCTTCGCCCAGACCGCCAATCCCATGCAGGCCCAGCCGGGCGCCACCCTGGCCGCCTTCCTGATGCTGCTGGGCACGACCCTGGTCTTCGCCACCAACACCCATCACCTGTTCATCGCCGGACTGGTCGGTTCGTATGAGCTGATCGCCCCGGCGCGGCCGCTGGTCACCGGCGACTTCGCCGAACTGGCCATCCGCACCCTCGGCGACGCCTTCATGCTGGGCGTCCAGCTGTCGGCGCCGCTGCTGGTCTTCGCCCTGATCTTCAACGTCGCCTCGGGACTGATCGGCCGCGTCATGCCGCAGTTCCAGGTCTTCTTCGCCGCCGCCCCGCTCAGCATCATCCTGGGCCTGTCGGTCTTCGCCCTCAGCCTCGGCGTCGTGGGCACGGTCTTCATCGACCGCTACCGCGCCCTGGCCCGGATCTTCGCGGGAGGCGCGGGTGTCTGAAGGCGCCGATCCAGAGTCGAAGACAGAAGAGGCGACACCCCGAAAACTCGAGGACGCGCGAAAAAAGGGCGACGTCGCCAAGTCGCCCGACGTCGCCTCGACCCTGTCCCTGGCGGGGGCCTCCGCCGCCGTCCTGATGACCGGCGGCTATTTCGCGACGTCGATGGCCGAACAGCTTCTGCCCTTCATCGCCGCGCCCCACACCATGCTGGGCGGGCTCGAGGCGGGGGCGGGCGTGGAGATCGGCGCCATCGCCCTGTGGGCCGTCGCGCCCTTCCTCGGCGTGGTCATGCTGGCCACCATCCTCGGCGGCGTCGGCGGCAACGTGGCCCAGTCCGGCCTGATCTTCTCCGCCGACAAGCTCAAGCCCGACTGGTCCAAGGTCAGTCCGATGAAGGGGTTCAAACGCATCTTCGGCCCCGACGGCCTGGTTCAGTTCATCAAGACCTTCATCAAGCTGCTGGCCGTCGGCTTCATCTGCTGGATGGTGCTGAAGCCGCGCCTGCGCGACCTCGAGAATATGGCCGCCATGCCGCCGGCGATGATCCTGCCCGTCGCGCGCGACATGATCCTCGCTCTGGTGGTGGCGACGCTGATCCTGCTGGCCTTCACCGCGGGCGCCGACTTCCTGTGGCAGAAATTCCGCTTCGCCGAGCGGATGAAGATGACCAAGGAAGAGATCAAGGAAGACTACAAACAGTCCGAGGGCGATCCGCACGTCAAGGCCAAGCTGAAGCAGATCCGGGCCCAGCGCAGCCGCCAGCGGATGATGCAGAACGTCCCCAAGGCCACGGTCATCATCACCAACCCCACTCACTATTCGGTGGCCCTGCGCTACGAGCCGGGCGAGGGCGATCCGGCGCCCATCTGCGTCGCCAAGGGCGTCGACGCCCTGGCCCTGCGCATCCGCGAGGTCGCTCGCGAGCACCAGGTGCCGATCGTCGAGAACGTGCCGCTCGCCCGCGCCCTCTACGCCGCCGTCGAGGTGGACCAGACCATTCCCCGCGAGCATTTCGAGGCGGCCGCCAGGGTCATCGGCTTCGTGATGCAGAAGCGGAAGAAGCGTTGATCGTTCAACACTCTTAACCCGCCATTTACCATGCGCCCGGCATTTTCTGCCTGGCGGGCCTCCAGTCGGTACCCGTGAGTAACCGGGGCGGGACGCGTGGGCGGCTTCACGGCGGCATTGCAGAGATTCGGGATCGGTCGGTTGACCGTGGTGCTGGGCGTCGCCGCCGGCATCACGATCGCCCTCATCCTGATCATGATGCGGGTCGGTCAGGCCCCCGACGCCCTGCTGTATTCCGGTCTGGACCTGCGGGAGGCCTCCGAGGTCACCACCGCCCTGGACGGCGCCGGCATCAAATATTCCTCGAAGGGCGACGGCTCGACCATCTTCGTCAGCCGCGACCAGGTCGGCGAGGCCCGCATGCTGGTCGCCGGCAAGGGTCTCGTGACCTCGGGCAGCGTCGGCTACGAAATCTTCGACAACCAGTCGGTGCTGGGCCAGACCGAGTTCCAGCAGAACCTGAATGCCAAGCGGGCGCTCGAGGGCGAGCTGTCGCGCACCATCATGAGCATGCGCGGCATCAACTCCGCCCGCGTCATGATCGCCCTGCCGCAGCGCGAACTGTTCCAGTCGGAAGCCGCGGCCCCGACCGCCTCGATCGTCGTCGGCGTCACCGGCGGCCAGCTGGCCGCCGCCCAGGTCCAGGCCATCCGCAACGTCGTCGCCTCGTCGGTGCCGAACCTGAAGCCCGAGAAGGTCACCCTGACCGACACCTCCAACCGCACCCTGGCCGCCGGCGCCGACGCCGAGGGCTTCAGCGCCGCCTCGGCCCAGGACGCGCAGGAGACCACCGAGTCCCGGCTGCAGGCCCGCATCAAGGACATCGTCGAGGGCGTCGTCGGCGTCGGCTCCGCGCGCGTCCAGGTCACGGCCGACATCGACCACAGCCGCTCGACCACCCAGGAACAGCGCTACGATCCGGACGGCCAGGTGGTGCGCTCGACTTCGACCAACGGCACGGAATCCAGCGACACCACGCCGACCTCGGACGGCGGCGCCACGGCCACCAACAACATCCCGGGCGCCGAGGCCCCCGCGACCGGAACCGCCGGTTCGCGCGACACCGCCAACACCGAGACCACCAACTACGAAATCTCCAACACCACCACGACCACGGTGAAGGAGGCCGGCGAGATCAAGCGCCTGGCCGTTTCGGTCGCCGTCGACGGCAAATGGACGCCGGGCGCCGACGGCGCGGCTCCGACCTACGCCGCCCGGACGCCCGCCGAGATCGAACAGATCAAGGCCCTGGTCTCGGCCGCCGTCGGCATCGACCTGACGCGCGGCGACAAGATCGAGGTGCTGAACACCCGCTTCAACCGCGACCTTGCGGTGGTCGGCGGCGAGGAGGCCAAATCGTCGCTGTTCGACTTCACCAAGAACGACCTGATGCGCGGCGTCGAGCTGCTGGTTCTCCTGATCACCGGCGTCCTGCTGATCTTCTTCGTCCTGCGTCCGCTGCTGAAGTCGGCGTCGGGCGGCGGCGCGATGCAGCTGGCCGGGGCCCTGCCGGGCGGCGGTTCCGTAACCTCCCTGCAGACCACGACGGTCATGGGCGGCGGCTCGCCGATGCAGCAGCTGACCGGCCCCCCGTCCGAGATGGAGCAGCGGCTCGACATCGCCCGCATCGAGGGTCAGGTGAAGGCGTCGTCGGTCAAGAAGGTCGCGGACTTCGTCGAGAAACATCCTGACGAATCCACCTCGATCCTGCGCAGCTGGGTGCACGAAGGCTGATGGCGGCGCGCCTCGCCTCCAAGAAGCCGGCCGTCGAGGACGCCAGGAAGCTGACGGGGCCCGAGAAGGCCGCCGTCATCCTGCTGTCCCTCGGCGAGGACCACACCCGCCTGTGGCAGAGCCTGGACGACGAGGAGATCAAGGAAATCTCCCAGGCCATGGCCAGCCTGGGCACGGTCACGTCGGGCGTGGTCGAGGAACTGATGGTCGAGTTCGTCTCGGGCATGAGCGGTTCCGGCGCGGTCATGGGCAGCTTCGAACAGACGCAGCGCCTGCTGGCCTCCTTCATGCCCGCCGATCGGGTCGAAGGCCTGATGGAGGAGATCCGGGGTCCCGCCGGCCGCACCATGTGGGACAAGCTCGGCAATGTGAACGAGGCCGTCCTCGCCAACTATCTGAAGAACGAATATCCCCAGACCGTCGCCGTGGTCCTGTCCAAGATCAAGCCGGACCACGCCGCCCGGGTGCTGACCAGCCTGCCCGAGGACTTCGCCCTCGAATGCGTCCAGCGGATGCTGCGCATGGAGCCGGTGCAGCGCGAGATTCTCGACAAGATCGAGCAGACGCTGCGCACCGAATTCATGTCCAACCTGGCCCGCACGTCCAAGCGGGACAGCCACGAGATGATGGCCGACATCTTCAACAGCTTTGACCGCCAGACCGAGGCCCGCTTCATCGGCGCCCTGGAGGAACGCAACCGCGAGGCGGCCGAACGCATCCGCGCCCTGATGTTCGTGTTCGAGGACCTCGCCAAGCTGGACCCCGGCGGCATCCAGACGCTGCTGCGCGCGGTCGAGAAGGATTCCCTGGGCCTGGCGCTCAAGGGATCGTCGGAATCCCTGCGCGAACTGTTCTTCTCCAACATGTCCGAGCGCGCCTCCAAGATCATGCGCGAGGACATGGAGTCGATGGGCCCGGTCCGCCTCAAGGACGTCGACCAGGCCCAGATGGCCATGGTCCAGGTCGCCAAGGATCTCGCCGCCAAGGGCGAGATCATGCTGGTGGGCCAGGGCGGCGACGACGAGCTGATCTACTGACATGACCCATCAGCCCCTCAGCACCCCGTTTTCCTTCGATACCGAGTTCGACGCCTCGGGCGTGGTCGTCCACGCCTCGTCCTTCCGCCCGACCAAGCGGTCCTACGCCCCGCTCGAGGTCGACGCCCTGATCGCCCAGGCTCGAATGGAGGCCCGTAGGGAGGCCCTGGCCGAGAGCGCGAACGTGCAGGCCATGGCCCTGTCCGCCATCGCCCAGGCCCTGGACGCCGCCGTCCCCGCCCTGACGCAGGTGGCCCAGGCCCACCGCGAACAGTCCGCCCATCTGGCGATGTCCGCCGCGCGCGTGGTGGCCGCCTCGGCGCTGGACCGGTTCCCCGCCGCCCCTCTCCAGGCCGCGCTGGAAGCCCTGGGCCAGGAAGTCGACGCCTCGCCCCGTCTGGTCATCCGCACCGGCGATCTGGACGACGCGACCCGCGCCCGTATCGAACAGTTGTGCACGGACGCCGGCTTCTCCGGGGTGGTGGCTTTCCGCAACGAACCCATGATGCCCGCCGCGGCCTTCCAGCTGGAATGGGCCGACGGGCGCGCCGCCTTTGACCCCGCGGACGCCTTCGCCCGCATCAGCGAGGCCCTGAACTCCGCCTTGGCCGCCGAAGCCGGCCATGCCGAAACCCTGACCCCCGAAACCCCGCTGGAAGAGAGGCCGTAATGGCGTCCGACACCATGGCTCTGGAGGAGTTTCCCGACTCCACCGCGATCACCGTCAACGACGAGGCGACCGACAAGACCGCCAGCGACCTGGCCCCGGTCTTCGACGTGCCGGTCAACATCTCGGCGGTGCTGGGCAAGGCCCATATGTCGGTCGCCCAGCTGCTCAAGCTGAACCGCGGATCGGTGCTGCAGCTGGACCGCAAGGTCGGCGAGGCCATCGACATCTTCGTCAACAACCGGCTGGTCGCGCGCGGAGAAGTCGTCGTCGTCGAGGACCGGCTCGGCGTGACCATGACGGAAATCATCAAGACGGAAGACAGCAACGCCTGATCGGCGCGGCTTGTAGTGATTAGAGGAGAAGACCCATGCGGCTTCTGGTGGTTGGCAGGCTCAGCGGACAGCTGGCGACGGCGGTGAAGATGGCCATGGCGCACGGCGCCAAGGTCAGCCACGTCGAGCGYGGCGATCAGGCGACGGAACAGCTGCGCCGGGGGCAGGGCGCCGACCTGCTGATGGTCGACTACCGCRTCGACATCGCCGCCCTGATCGCGGCCAACGAGGYCGAGCGCATYCAYGTGCCGGTGGTGGCCTGCGGCGTCGACGCCGACGCCAAKGACGCGGCCAACGCCATCCGCGCCGGAGCCAAGGAGTTCATCCCGCTTCCCCCGGAAGCCGATCTGATCGCCGCCGTCCTGTCCGCCGTCGCCGACGATGATCGGCCGCTGATTTCGGCCGATCCGTCGATGAAGGCGGTGGTCATGCTGGCCGACCAGGTCGCCCGCTCGGAGGCCTCGATCCTGATCACCGGCGAAAGCGGCGTCGGCAAGGAGGTGATGGCCCGTTATCTCCACACCGGCTCGAAGCGCGCCGAGCGGCCCTTCATCAGCGTCAACTGCGCCGCCATCCCCGACAACCTGCTGGAATCCGAGCTGTTCGGGCATGAGAAGGGCGCCTTCACCGGCGCCATGGCCCGCCGCATCGGCAAGTTCGAGGAAGCCGACGGCGGCACCCTGCTGCTGGACGAAATCTCCGAGATGGACGTGCGCCTGCAGGCCAAGCTGCTGCGCGCGATCCAGGAACGCGTCATCGATCGCGTCGGCGGAACGAAGCCTGTGCCGGTCAACATCCGCATCATCGCAACCTCGAACCGCGATCTCGCCAAGTCGGTCGCCGAGGGGACCTTCCGCGAAGACCTGCTCTACCGCCTCAACGTCGTGAACCTGCGCCTGCCCGCCCTGCGCGAGCGGCCCGGCGACATCTCCGTTCTGGCCGATCATTTCGTCAAGAAATACGCCGCCGCCAACGGCGTGCCGGCGCGGCCGATCTCGGTCGACGCCCGCCGCGCCCTGGTCTCGCATCGCTGGAACGGCAACGTGCGGGAGCTGGAGAACGCCATGCACCGCGCCGTGCTGCTGGCGGTCGGGCCCGAGATCGACGTCGAGGCCATCCGCCTGCCGGACGGCCAGCCCCTCAGCGCCGGCTCGCACGGCGCCGCCGCTTATGACAACCCCGCCGCCCGCGCCGCCCAGACCGCCGACGCCGTCACCCGCGCACACGTCGGCCAGACGGTGGCGCAGATGGARAAGACCCTGATCCTCGACACCCTGTCGCACTGCCTCGGCAACCGCACCCATGCGGCSACCATCCTGGGCATCTCGATCCGGACSCTGCGCAACAAGCTGAACGAATACGCCGACGAGGGGACCAGCATCCCGGCTCCGCAATCGGGCATCGCCGCTGTCGGCTACGCGGCGGCCTGAGCATGACCTCGGGTACGGACCGCAGAAGCGTCCTGACCGGCCTCGGCGCGATCGGCGTCATGGGCTGCTCGCAGCAGGCCGCCCCCGAGGCGGCCCCGACGGCCCAGCCGGAACGACCGGCCGTGGCGATGCAGGCCATCGACGTCTCGGGGCTGGAAACGCGCAACGGCGGCCGTCTCGGCTTCGTCGCGCTGGATACGGCGACGGGCCGCAGCCTCGGCTGGCGGGCGACCGAGCGGTTCGTCTATTGCTCGACCTTCAAGATGTATCTGGCCGCCGCGACCTTCGTCCGCATCCAGGACGGCCGCGAAACCGCCGACCGGATGATCCCGATCAGCCGGGCCGACATGGTCAACCACGCGCCGGTGACCGAGCCCGCCATCGGCTCCAGCCTCAGCGTCGGGCGGCTGATGCAGGCGGTGGTCGAGGTCAGCGACAACCCCGCCGCCAACCTGCTGCTCAAGGCGAACGGCGGCATCGCGGCCATGCAGAATTTCTACCGCTCGATCGGCGACGACAGCACCCGCGCCGATCGTTTCGAGCCCGAGATGAACCGGCTGGACGGCGACAAGGACACGATCCAGCCGGCGCAGTCGGTCACGAACCTGCAGCGTCTCTTCCTTTCACCGAACTCGCCGCTGACGGCAGGGTCGCAGGCGCGGCTGTTGCGCTGGATGGTCGACTCGCCGACCGGCGCGGATCGCCTCAAGGCCGGCGTCCCGGCCGGATGGCGGGTGGCGCACAAGACCGGCACCGGCGGCTACGGCCCGACCAACGACATCGGCCTGCTCTATCCACCCAACGGCAAGCCGGTGATCGTCGCCGCCTACTATCACGCGACCTCGGCGTCTTCGGCGGCTGCAAACGACGCCGTCATCGCCGACGCCGCCCGCCTGGCCCTGAAGGCGCTCGGCCATGACTGACATCCCCGCCTCGGTGATGATGAAGGACGGCTACGCCCGTCCGACCGGCCGCGACATGATGGGCTGGGTCGCGCGCGGCGAGGTGGCCATGGCCATCGGCGTCATCGGCGTCATTCTGCTGCTGATCCTGCCGGTGCCGAAATTCCTGCTGGACCTGCTGCTGGCCATCTCGCTGGTCTCGTCCGTGCTGATCCTGATGACGGCCGTGATGATGAAGCGGCCGCTGGACTTCGCCATCTTCCCGACGGTGCTGCTGGTCACCACCCTGTTCCGCCTGGGGCTGAACCTGGCCTCGACCCGCCTGGTGCTGACCCACGGCCACGAGGGCCACGGCGCCGCCGGCCAGGTGATCCAGTCGTTCGGGGCCCTGATGATGGGCGGCAGCTTCATCATCGGCATCATCATCTTCGCCATCATCCTGGTGGTGAATTTCGTGGTCATCACCAAGGGCTCGACCCGCATCGCCGAGGTCTCGGCCCGCTTCACCCTCGACTCCATGCCGGGCAAGCAGATGGCCATCGACGCCGACCTGTCGTCCGGCCTGATCACCGAGGACCAGGCCAAGCTGCGCCGCAAGGAGCTGGAGCAGGAATCGACCTTCTTCGGAGCCATGGACGGCGCCTCGAAATTCGTCCGCGGCGACGCCGTGGCCGGCCTGATCATCGTCTTCATCAACGCCATCGGCGGCATCCTGATCGGCACGATCCAGCACGGCCTCCCGATCGGCGAGGCGGCCGACACCTATGTCGCCCTGACCATCGGCGACGGCCTGGTGACCCAGGTCCCGGCCATCGTCATCTCCATCGCCGCCGGCTTCCTGGTGTCCAAGGCGGGCGTCGAGGGCACGGCCGACAAGGCCCTGGTCGCCCAGCTGGCCACCAACCCCGTCAGCCTCGGCGTCGTCTCCGCCGCCGCCGCCCTGATCGGCCTGATTCCGGGGATGCCCCTGATCCCGTTCGCGGCGCTGGCCATCGGTACGGGCTTCATGGCCTGGAAGCTGGGCCGCGAACGGCTCAGGCCCAAGCCCACCGAGGCCGAAATGGCCGCCACCGCCTCCGGCCCGCGCGAGGATGTCGAGGAGCCCATCGGCACCGCCCTGACCATCGACGAGGTCAAGATCGAGCTGGGCTATTCCCTGCTGTCCCTGATCAACGATCTCGAGGGCCGCCGCCTGACCGACCAGGTTCGCGCCCTGCGCCGCTCGCTGGCCCAGGAGTACGGCTTCGTCATGCCGTCGGTCCGTATCCTCGACAACATGCGTCTGGGGACCCAGGGCTACGCCATCCGCATCAAGGAGATGGAGGCCGGACAGGGCGAGGTCCGTCTCGGCTCCCTGATGGCCATGGACCCCGCCGGCCGCCAGGTCGAACTGCCGGGCGAACACACCAAGGAACCCGCCTTCGGCCTGCCCGCCACCTGGATCGACGAAAGCCTGCGCGAGGAAGCGACGTTCCGCGGCTACACCATCGTCGATCCCTCGACGGTGCTGACCACCCACCTGACCGAAATCCTCAAGGAGAACATGGCCGACCTGCTCTCCTACGCCGAGGTGCAGAAGCTGCTGAAGGAGCTGGGGACCGAGGAGAAGAAGCTGGTCGACGAACTGATCCCCTCGGTCGTGACCGTCACCACCCTGCAGCGCGTGCTCCAGACCCTGCTGCGCGAAAAGGTCTCGATCCGCGATCTCGGCGCCATTCTCGAGGGCCTCGCCGAGGCCGCGCCGCACACCAGCTCCGTCACCACCCTGGTCGAACACGTCCGCGGCCGTCTGGCCCGTCAGCTGTGCTGGCAGCACAAGGGCGACGATGGCGCCCTGCCGATCGTCACCCTGTCGCCGGAATGGGAAGCCGCCTTTGCCGACGCCCTGGTCGGACAGGGCGAGGACCGCCAGCTGGCCATGGCGCCGTCCCGTCTCCAGGACTTCATCCGGGCCGTCCGCGACGTCTTCGAGCGCGCCGCCATGGCGGGCGAGACCGGCGTCCTGCTGACCGGCCCGCAGATCCGGCCCTATGTTCGCTCGATCATCGAACGCTTCCGCGGCCAGACCGTGGTGATGAGCCAGAACGAGGTCCATCCGCGGGCGCGGTTGAGGACGATCGGCACGGTCTAGGCCGACCCGTCAATCTCCTCCCCATCGCCAGATGGGGAGGTGGCGCGGCAGCGCAGCCGCCGTGACGGAGGGGGCGACGCGGACGGCAATCGTTCCTCGCAACCCCCGCGATGAACCCGAGTACGCCCTCCAGTTCACCCAGCACGTCACGCGCCGCGACGCGAACCACGCGAATGCCCCGCCCGCGCAGCCAGACCGTCCGTCGCCGATCATGCTCGGCTCGCTCAGGATGCTCGTGAGACGACCCGTCCATCTCAACCGCGAGAGCGGCTTCCGCGCAAAAGAAGTCGAGGATGCTGCTTCCGGAACCGCAGGCCCCGAAGCTTGCGCGCCTTCAGGTACAGCCAGAGCCGGGCTTCCGGCGCCGTCAGCGCCTTGCGGAAAGCCTTGGCGCGTTCGTAGCTCTTTCCGTCAGCCACCGCGTCGCCCCCTCCGTCACGGCGCTTCGCGCCGCGCCACCTCCCCACGATGCGGGGAGGAGAGTTCTCTACCGAACCTCGGTCCATCCCCCCGACGACGCGGTGCGCGCCGCGTCGTTGGCCGGGCGCGCCACCAGGCCGGACTGGGTGATCCACACCTCGTATTTCGCCCCGTCGGCCATCGGCATATAGGCGCCGCCGCCGTACAGGGTGTCGACCGCGTCGACATAGCGCCGGTAACGCCGCGCCGTGTCCCAGGTGCTGATCGTCCACGGCAGCCAGGTGACCGAGGGGTCGCCGCCCGACAGCGGATGGACGCTGCGTTCGGCGTTGATTTCCTGTTCGATCGAGGCGTACCGCCCGGACAGGCGATCCAGCCGGTATTGCGTGTCCAGACCCAGCACATTGGCCCACGGCTTCCACTTCAGCACCTGGGCCTCGATGCGCCATTCGTCGCCGTGCAGCGGATACAGGTTGGTCGCCGCCGGCGCGTGCTCGCCCCGGTCGGGCTGGATCACTGTCGCCTCGAAAAACTGCGGCCCCAGCTGGCGGGTCTGGATCGTGGCCACCGGACGCTCATAGGTCAGCCGGCCATAGGTCTGGATGTCGAGGGCGAGGAGGGAGGCGATGACCGCCGCCGCCATGAAGCCCGCGCCGCCGGCGCCGACGAGGAAACCGCTGAAGATCCGGCCCCTGAACAGGGCTCCCAGGCCCTTGAGCAGCAGGACGACGCCGATCAGTCCGACGACCGCCGGAACGATCCACCACCACCACACCATGTCGTTCTCCCCCGATCCTGACGAACGCACCTTTACCTTAAATCGCCGGAACGGGCAGGGTTTCTCCCGGGACGCGACTGGACAGGGCCGAACGCGCCGCTAATGCTCGCGCCCGATGATACCGGCGCTGCGTCCCACGCTTCTGGCCCTTGGCCGCTTCCTGCGCACTCCGTCGCTCAGCCGGTCCGTCGTGGCGCTGCTGACCGGCGCGATCAGCCTGCTGCTGATCGTCAATGTCGGCGTCTTCGTGATGCTGCAGCGGACAAGCGACTTCAACGACAATGTGGAGCGCGGCCAGCGCATCCGGCTGGCGGCGGTCGAGGTGATGCGCCTGCTGATCGACGCTGAAACGGGTCAGCGCGGCTTTCTGCTGACGCGGCAGCCTGAGTATCTCGAACCCTATAACATCAGCACGGCCCGGCTGCCCGAGCGGCTGGACGAACTGGCGCGGCTGACGGCGGGGGATCCGGACCTGTCGCCGCGCGTCGAGCAGCTGCGCAGCCTGTCCCAGCAACGGTTCGACGTGATCGATCGCACCATCGCCCTGGGGCGGATGGGCCGCTTCGAGGACGCCGTGCGGATTATCCGCGAGGGCTCCGGCAAGCGGGTGATGGATCAGATGCGCGCCGAAACCGCCGCGATCGACGAGGTGCAGGAGACCCGTCTCCAGTTCAGCACCCGCCAGACGGAGTGGGCCGCCGGCGTGACGGTTCTCGTCAACGCCATCGCGGCCCTGCTGATCCTGGCGCTGGCGGGCGTCAGCGCCTGGCTGATCCGCCGCTATGTGCTCGAGATCCAGCAGGCGCGCGACGCCCTCGATGCGATGAACGCCGGGCTTGAGCACAAGGTCCGCGACCGCACCTTCCAGTTGACCCGCGCCAACGAGGAAATCCAGCGTTTCGCCTATATCGTCAGCCACGACCTGCGCGCCCCGCTGGTCAACGTCATGGGGTTCACCTCGGAACTGGAGCAGGCCGGCAAGGTCATCGACCGTCAGATGACGGCGGTGGAAACCCGGGCGCCCAAGCTGGTCGAGCAGGACGCCCTGACGGCGGTGCGCGAGGACCTTCCCGAAGCCGTCGGCTTCATCCGCGCCTCGACCGAAAAGATGGACCGGCTGATCAACGCCATCCTGAAGCTGTCCCGTGAGGGTCGCCGCAATCTCACGCCCGAATGGCTCGACATGACCGCCATGGCCCGCGGCGTGGCGGACAGCGTCCGGCACCAGACCGAGGCCTCGGACGCCGAGATCGTCGTCGAACCCCTGCCGTCGGTCGAAAGCGACCGGCTGTCGATGGAGCAGGTGCTGGGCAATCTGGTCGACAACGCCGTCAAATATCTGGACCCGGCCCGTCCCGGACGCATCGTCGTCTCGGGTCGGGAAACCGGCGACGGCCACGTCGTCTACCGGATCGCCGACAACGGGCGCGGAATTTCCGACCGCGATCACGAACGCATCTTCGAACTCTTCCGACGCTCCGGCAAGCAGGACCGGGTGGGCGAGGGCGTCGGTCTGGCCTTCGTGCGCAACAGCGTGCGTCGTCTGGGCGGCGAAATCACCGTCGGGTCGGAGCTCGGAAAAGGCTCGACATTTACACTGAAATTCCCCACACGCCTCGTCCTCGCGGACGCCGGAGACGATTGATGAGCACTGCCGTGAAGATCGTGATGGTCGAGGACGACCTCGGTCACGCCAAGCTGATCGAAAAGAACATCCGCCGCGCCAACATCGCCAATGACATCGCCCATTTCGCCGACGGCGGCTCGGCCATGGACTATCTGTTCAGCGAGGAGGTTCGGCTGAACGGGCCGATGCTGATCCTGCTGGACCTCAACCTGCCGGACATGTCGGGCACCGACATCCTCGAGCGGGTCAAGAAGGACGAGCGCCTGCGCCGCGCCCCTGTCGTGGTCCTGACCACCACGGACGACAAGACGGAAATCCAGCGCTGCTACGACCTCGGCTGCAACGTCTACATCACCAAGCCCGTGGACTATGAAAGCTTCGCCGGGGCCATCCGCCAACTGGGGCTGTTCCTGTCGGTGATGCAGGCGCCGGACATCGAGTGAGCGCACAGTGAAGCCCGAGGGGGAGGTCATCCGCCTGCTCTATATCGACGATGACCGCGGCCTCTCGCGGCTGGTCGAGAAGGAGCTGGGCCGCCACGGCTTCGCCGTCGCCTGCGCCCCCGACGGGGACGCGGGTCTGGAAATCCTCGTCGAGCGCGCCGCTGATTTCGATGTCGTCGCCCTGGACCACTACATGCCGGGCCGCGAGGGCCTGGACGTCCTGCCCGAGATCATCGCGCTGAAGAACCCGCCGCCCGTCGTCTATGTCACCGGGGCCCAGGAGGGCCGTATCGCCGTGGCCGCCCTGCGCGCCGGCGCCGCCGACTACGTCATCAAGGACGTGTCCGAGGATTTCACCGCCCTGCTGCGCAACGCGCTGGAGGAGGCGGTGTCGCGCCGCCGGCTCCAGCGCGAGAACGAGGCGGCCCAGGAGATGGTCCGCCTCGCCCGCGACCGCGCCGAGGCCATGCTGCGCGAGGTCAACCACCGCGTCGGCAATTCCCTGCAGCTGGTGTCCAGCTTCATGTCTCTGCAGCTGCGCCACATGACCGACGAAGGCGCCCGATCCGCCCTGAAGGAATCCCAGGCCCGGATCGAGGCCGTGGCCCACGTCCACCGCCGCCTCTACACATCCGACGACATGTCCTCCGTGGCCATGGACGAATATCTCGAAGGCCTGATCGACGAATTGGGCAAGTCGGTCGGTCCCGGCGACAACTCGCCGAACATCACCCTGCGCGCCGAGCCCATGCGCGTCTCGACCGATCAGGCGGTGTCGCTGGGCGTCGTCGTCACCGAACTGGTCACCAACGCCGTCAAATACGCCTACGCTCCCGGTCAGGCCGGCGAGATCCGGGTCATTCTCGAGCCGGACGCCAACGGCCGCGCCCTGCTGACGGTCGAGGACGACGGCCCCGGCATGGGCGACGGCAAGGCCCGCGGCACCGGTCTGGGCGGCAAGATCATCACCGCCATGGCCTCGGGCCTGCGCTCGAAGGTCGAGTACGACGGCGAGCACCGCGGCGTACGCGCCCGCCTCGCCTTCGATCTTTGACGCTTCGGACGCATTATCCGCCCATGCTCCAGTTCGGCTGCCGAGATCCCGACCTTGATTACGCCCCGCGCCCCACGGCGTTCGGCCTGGTCTTCCACGATGCGAAACTGGCCTGTGTCCGGGTGGACCGGGGCGAAGGCAGCTATTTCGACCTGCCCGGCGGCGCCGTCGACGGCGACGAGACCGAGGAGCAGGCCCTGGTCCGCGAATTCATCGAGGAGACGGGGATGTCCGTCCGGCCTCTGCTTCGCCTGGCCGAGGCCTCGCAGTATTTCCGCAAGTCCGACGGATCGCCGATCAACAACCACGGCGGCTTCTGGATCGCGGAACAACTGTCGCTTGATCCCGCCGTCAAGGTCGAGATCGATCACGAACTGGTCTGGCTGCATCCGCATACGGCCGCCGCCCGGTTGCGCCACGACGCCCACGCCTGGGCCGTGACGCTCTGGCTGCGACGCCACGCCAGCTGAACCATACGGAACGGGCGCGGCCGTCGTTCGCTTTTTCCTGCACAGGCGCCGTCAGTCCGACGGCGTGTCAGTGAGGAGATTTCCATGCCCGATCATGACCGTATCGAAGGCGCCGCCAAGAACATGGGCGGCAATATCAAGGAAGCCGCCGGCAAGCTGACCGGCGACGAAAAGCTCAAGGCCGAAGGACGCGCCGATCAGGCCGAGGGCAAGATCCAGAACGCCGTCGGCGGTCTGAAGGACACCCTCCGCGACAACCGCAACTAGGTTTCGCGTTCAACGACCGTGACGCCGTCCGCACCGCGGGCGGCGTTTGCGCGTCCGGTCAGTCCCCGCCCAACCGGACCCTCAGCCCATCCTGCGTCGGCGCCCGTCCGTCGGCCGGCCGGCATTCCTCGGTCCAGGCCACACCGCCCTGGGGCCGCGCCTGCGGGCGGGTTTCACACGTCTGCTCCTGCGGCGCGAGGGCGGCGCGGGCAGGTCGATCCGGAGCGCCGCACTGCAGGGCGTAGCGGTCGCCCGCCGCCGCCAGCCGGCCTGCGTCGGGCGCGCCCGCGGGCGCCAGGCCGGGCGGCAGATCGGCCCCCAGATTGGCCGCCAGCGCGGTCCGAACCCGGGCCTGGCAAGCCTCCATCGACTCCGAGGCCTTGCGGATCAGCGGGCTGCATTCGGCCCGTTCATAGCCATAGGGGTCGGCGCGGGCGCTGTCGGGGATGGCGGGAATCCCGACCGGCGCGGCGGGCGGCGGCGGAGGCGGCTCCTCCCAAACGACCTGACCCGCGGCGGCCTGTTGCAGCATCACGGCGAACACGATGGCGAGCATGTCGGAACACTCCCGGAAACCGCCCGCACCCTAGCCTATTTGGCCAGCGCCCGCATCGCCTTCTCCAGGCCTTCCAGGGTCAGCGGATACATCCGCTCGTCGACCAGTTCGCGCACCATCCCGACCGAGGCGGAATAGCTCCAGTAGCGCTCGGGCGACGGGTTCAGCCAGGCGACNAGTTGTGGAAGTAGAAGAACTCGAGGTGTTTGAACTCGGTCTTCGCGGCCGAGAACAGCTCCTCGCACATCTTCACATGGGCATCCATCGAGCCGCCGGGCATGGTCACCTCATAGGGGCTCATGGTGGCGTCGCCGACGAAGATGGCGCGCCAGTCGGCGGGGTATTTGTTCAGCACCTCCCAGGTCGGGATCTTCTGCTCGTGCCGGCGCCGGTTGTCCTTCCACACGCCTTCGTAGAGGCAGTTGTGGAAGTAGAAGAACTCGAGGTGTTTGAACTCGGTCTTCGCGGCCGAGAACAGCTCCTCGCACATCTTCACATGGGCATCCATNTCGTAGAGGCAGTTGTGGAAGTAGAAGAACTCGAGGTGTTTGAACTCGGTCTTCGCGGCCGAGAACAGCTCCTCGCACATCTTCACATGGGCATCCATCGACCCCCCGATGTCGAGGAACAGCAGCACCTTGATGGTGTTGCGCCGCTCGGGCCGCATGTGAATGTCCAGCCAGCCCTGCCGCGCCGTGCCGTCGATGGTGGCGTCCATGTCCAGTTCGTCCGGCGCGCCCTGCCGCGCGAACCGGCGCAGCCGCCGCAGCGCCACCTTGATGTTGCGCGTGCCCAGCTCGACCTGGTCGTCCAGATTTCGGTACTCGCGCTTCTCCCAGACCTTGACCGCCCGCCCCTGCCGTCCGGGCCCCCCGACGCGCACGCCCTCGGGATTGTAGCCGCCGTGGCCGAACGGGCTGGTCCCGCCGGTGCCGATCCATTTGTTGCCGCCCTCGTGCCGGCCCTTCTGCTCTTCCAGACGCTGCTTCAGCGTCTCCATCAGCTTGTCGAACCCGCCCAAGGCCTCGATCTGCGCCTTCTCCTCGTCGGTCAGGTATTTTTCGTTGAGCAGTTTCAGCCAGTCCTCGGGCACGTCCAGCGACGGCTCTTCGCCCGCCCCGACGGTCTCGATCCCGGCGAACACCTTGCCGAACACCTGGTCGAACCGGTCGTAGTGCTTCTCGTCCTTGACCAGCACCGCCCGCGACAGGTGGTAGAAATCATCCACCTTCCGCCCGGCCACGTCCCGGTCCATGGCCTCCATCAGATGGAGCCATTCCTTCATCGACACGGGCACGCGCGCGTGTCTCAGGGCGGTGAAGAAGGGGAGGAGCATGGGACCAACCTGAGCCCGGCTCAGCCCCGCCGCAAGATGAACTCGTCATCCAGCCACCGACCGACGGGGTATTGATACTCCCCGGCCTTCACGAACCCGAAAGCCTCGTACAGCTTCTGCGCCTTCAGATTGCCGCTCCAGACGCCGATCCACAGCGGCCCGTCGCTGTGCGCCTCCATCCACTCCAGCGCCACGGCCAGCAGCTTCGTCCCCAGCCCCAGGCCCTGCGCCGCCTTCGCCACATACAGCCGCCGCAGCTCGGCGTGGCCGGGCCGGGCGTCCGGGTGGGGCAGGGTGTTCGGCCCGGTGTTGGCGAAGGCCAGCAACTCGCCGTCGCGCTCCGCCACCCACCAGGCCGCGCCGGGCTCCCTCAACTTCGTGCGGATCGTCTCCGGGCTGAAGCTGGCGTCGAGGAAGGCGGTCAGATCATCCGCCGGATACGGGATGGCGAAGCCGTCGGCGGCCACGAAGGTGTCGATGAAGGTCTGGCGCCCGATCGCGGCCAGCGCGTCGGCGTCGGCGTCGGTCGCGGGACGGATGATGGGTTCGCTCATGCTTCCGCTTTCAGCCATTGCACCCCGGGACTCAACCCCCTCCGCTCATCCCGGCGAAAGCCGGGACCCAGTGCTTTCGTGATGCAGGATGCGTGGGGCAGCGGCTGTGAAAATTCTGAACGACCGGATCGCCCAAAGAACTGGGTCCCGGCTTTCCCCGGGATGAGCGGATGATTTTGTCAGGCCGCCCGCCTAGTCTCCAACAATGAGCGTCGCCCTGTTCACCCACCCCGACATGATCGAGCACCGTCCCGGCGTCGGCCACCCCGAGCGGCCCGAGCGGCTGAAGGCCGTGCTGGACGCCCTCGACGATTCCGGCCTGTCCCTCGACCGCCGCGCCGCGACGGAGGCGACCGTCGCCGACCTCGAACGGCTGCACCCCGCTGATTACGTCGCCCGCCTGCTCAGGGCCTCGCCCTCCGCCGGCCTGAACCAGCTGGACGCCGACACCGTCCTGTCCCCCGGCAGCCTCCGCGCCGCCCGCCTCGCCGCCGGCGCGGTGATCGACGCGGTCCGCGCCATCGCCCGCGGCGAGACGACCCGGGCCTTCGCCGCCGTCCGCCCGCCCGGCCATCACGCCGAGCCCGATCAGGCCATGGGCTTCTGCCTGTTCTCCAACGTGGCCGTCGCCGCCCGCGTCGCCCAGGCCGAGGGACTGGCCCGCGTCGCCGTGATCGATTTCGACGTCCACCACGGCAACGGCACCCAGGCCGCGTTCGAGAACGACGCCAGCCTCTTCCTCGGCTCGATCCACCAGATGCCCCTCTATCCCGGCACGGGCGCGGCCTCCGAAACCGGCGTCGGCAATATCGTCAACGCCCCGGTGCCGCCCCACGCGGCCCGCGAGGCCTGGCGCGCGACCTTCTCGGGCGGGCTGATGCCGGCGCTGCAGGCCTTCAATCCGGACCTGATCCTGATCTCCGCCGGCTTCGACGCCCACCGCCGCGATCCGCTGGCGCATCAGAGTCTGGAGGCCGACGATTTCGCCTGGGCCACCCGCGCCGTTCTCGAGGTCGCGCGTTCGTGTTGTGGCGGCAAGGTTGCAGCCTCGCTCGAGGGCGGTTACGACCTAGAAGGGCTGGGCCGTTCCGCGGTCGCTCACGTTCAGGCCTTGGGGGAGGAATAAGGACGGTTCGCCAAAGGCTTATCCCTCCGCAAATCATGCCCGCCCCCGCCCGAGACCCATTGATGGCAGACCCGCCGATTCCCGTGACTGCCCCGCCGGCCCGCCCGGCTCTGGTCTCGGTGCGTCCCGGCGCCATCATCCTGGCCCGCCACGGCGAGCCGGCCCTGTCGCGCAAATGCCTGCTGACCTCCGACCAGTATCGCGACTGGTGGGCGAAATACGAAGTCGGCGGCCTGCGCGCCGGCCAGACCCCGCCGCCCGAACTGCTGGCCACGGCCGAGGGCGCCGGCGCCATCTACGCCTCGACCCGTCCCCGCGCCCAGGAAACCGCCGCGGCCATCGCCGCCGGCCGCGAGGTCATGTCGGACGCCCTGTTCATCGAGGCGCCCCTGCCGCCGCCGCACTTCCCGTCGTGGTTCAAGCTGCCGCCCAAATACTGGGGCGCCGTCGCCCGCTTCTGGTGGCACGCCTTCAATCACCACGAGGGTCAGGAAACCCGCGCCCAGGCCGAGGCCCGTTCCGAGGCCGCCGCCCGGGCCCTGATCGCCCGGGCAGAGAGCGGTCAGGATGTGCTGGTCCTCGCCCACGGCTATTTCAACCACATGGTCGGTCGCCGCCTGCGCGCCGACGGTTGGGATCTGGTCCACAACCAGGGCTTCAAATACTGGTCCCAGCGCCGCTACGAGAAGCGCTGACGGCGCGGAGAGCACGATGATCCGACGGTCCCTGCTTTCCCTCGTCCTCAGCCTGGCCTTCCTCGCTCCGGACCGGGCCTCCGCCCAAGACCCGGCTCCCGCCGGCGCGGTGCGCGTGGCCATCGAAACCACCGCCGGAACCATTCTGGCCGAAACCGACCCCCGCGCCCCGGTCACCTCCGCCAACTTCCTGCGCTATGTCGACGAGGGCCGCTTCAACGGCGTGACCTTCTACCGCGGCATGGTCCTCGGCCCCGCCGCCGGCCTGATCCAGGGCGGAACCGGCGGCGCGCCGGAACGCGTCCTGCCGCCCATCGCCCACGAGCCGACCAGCGAGACAGGCCTCAGCCACACCGACGGCGCCCTCTCCATGGCGCGCTTCGATCCCGGCACGGCCACGGGCGACTTCTTCATCATCGTCGGCGACGTCAGCTCGCTCGACGCCGGCAAGTCCGCCCCCGGCGACCCCGGCTTCGCCGTCTTCGGCCGCGTGGTCGAGGGCATGGACATCGTCCGCCGGATCCTCGCCGCCCCCAAATCCCCCACCGAGGGCGAAGGCTTCATGCGCGGCCAGATGCTGGACCCGCGCATCGGCGTCGTCTCCGTCCGCCGCCTCCCCTAGCAGGAAAGTCCGGCCTTCCGCTTGAGACGGGCCGCCGCCCCCTCTAGGGTCGTCGCCGATGACCGACCCCGCCGCCATTCCCGCCGATCTCAGCTTCGAGGACGCCCTGCAGCGTCTCGAGGCCATCGTGTCCAAGCTCGAGTCCGGCCAGGCGCCGCTCGAGGAATCGATCGCCCTGTACGAGGAGGGCGCCCGGCTCAAGGCTCACTGCGAAAACCGCCTGAAGGCCGCCCAGCTGCGCGTTGAGAAGATCGTCGTCGGCCCCGATGGCCAGGCGAAAGGCGTCGAACCCGCCGAGTTCAGCTGATGCCGGCCCCGGCCGCCCCGATCGCCTTCGACGACTTCATGAAGGTGGACGTGCGCGTGGGCCAGGTCCTGACCGCCGACCCGTTCCCCGAGGCGCGCAAGCCGGCGTACAAGCTGACCATCGACTTCGGCCCCGAGGTCGGCGTCAAGACGTCCTCGGCCCAGATCACCACCCACTACACGCGCGACGACCTGGTCGGCCGCAAGGTCGCCGCCGTGGTCAACTTCCCCCCGCGCCGGATCGGCCACTTCATGTCCGAGGTCCTGACCCTGGGCTTCCCGGACGCCGCGGGCGAGGTCGTGCTGGTCGGCGTCGACCGCGAGGTCGAGATCGGCGGGAGGCTGTTCTGACCCTCCACCCGCCCCAGGCCCCCGCCGCCAACTCCCCGGAGCAGGACGTCATCGACCGCGTGGCCGAGATCGCCGATCTGGTCACCGTCGCCCTCGACGAGCTTCTGCCCCGCGCCAGCGGCCCCGAATCGCGCCTGACCGAGGCCATGCGCTACGCCGCCCTCGGCCCGGGCAAGCGGCTGCGCCCCTTCTTCGCCCTCGAGGCCGCCAATCTGTTCGACATCGAGGAGCGGCCGGTGCTGCGCGCCGCCTGCGCCCTAGAATGCGTCCACGCCTACAGCCTGGTCCACGACGACCTGCCCTGCATGGACGACGACGACATGCGCCGCGGCCGCCCGACGGTGCACAAGGCCTATGACGAGGCCACCGCCGTCCTCGCCGGGGACGCCCTGCAGACCGCCGCCTTCGACATCCTGCTGCACCCCGACACCCACGACGACGCCGAGGTCCGCTGCGAACTGGCGGCCCGCCTGTCGCTGGCCTCGGGCGCGCGCGGCATGGCCGGCGGCCAGATGATCGACCTGCTGGGCGTGCGCGACGATCTCGGCGGCGTCGCCCGCATGCAGCGGCTCAAGACCGGCGCCCTGTTCACCTACGCCTTCGAGATTCCCCTGATCATCGCCCGCGCCCGCGAGGCCCAGCGCCAGGCCCTGATCAGCTTCGCCCACGACATCGGCCTGGCCTACCAGATCGTCGACGACCTGCTCGACGTCGAGGGCGACGAGGATATCCTCGGCAAGGCGGCCAACAAGGACGCGGCCCAGGGCAAGACCAATTTCGTCACCCTGCTGGGCGTCGACGCCGCGCGGCATCGCGTCGCGCATCTCGCCGACCAGGCCCGCGCCCACCTCGACGTCTTCGGTCCCGACGCCGAAATCCTCAAGGCCAGTGTGGATTACGTCCTTCAGCGCCGTTCTTGACGACCCTTCGCCGTCATCCTCGGGCTTGACCCGAGGATCAGAGGTTGGGAACAGCTGGCTATCCAAAGGCTTCTCTGACTGCCGGCCACCCTGGAATACCGAGCGCCGGAACGTCTGATCCCCGGGACAAGCCCGAGGATGACGGGTAGAGAAGAGCTCGTAAGGAACACGTGAGTTCATGCCCGACACCCCGCTGCTCGACCAGGTTCACCTCCCCGCCGACACGCGCGGGTTCGACATCCCCCAGCTGCGCCAGCTGGCCGATGAGCTGAGGGCCGAAACCATCGACGCCGTCTCCACGACCGGCGGCCACCTCGGCGCCGGCCTCGGCGTGGTCGAGCTGACCGTGGCCCTGCACCAAGTCTTCGAGACGCCGAAGGACATCCTGATCTGGGACGTCGGCCATCAGTGCTATCCGCACAAGATCCTGACCGGACGCCGCGACCGGATCCGCACCCTGCGCCAGCCGGGGGGGCTGTCGGGCTTCACCAAACGCAGCGAGAGCGAATACGACCCCTTCGGCGCGGCCCACGCCTCGACCTCGATCAGCGCCGCCCTCGGCTTCGCCGCCGCCCGCGACCAGAAGGGCGAAACGAACCGCGTCGTCGCCGTCATCGGCGACGGCTCCATGTCCGCCGGCATGGCCTATGAGGCCATGAACAACGCCGCCGAGACGACCCACGGCCAGCTGATGGTCATCCTCAACGACAACGACATGTCGATCGCCCCGCCGGTCGGCGGCATGAGCGCCTATCTGGCCAAACAGGTCTCGGGCGGCGCCTACCGCAATTTCCGCCGCTTCGGAAAGTCGGTCGCCGAACATCTGCCGCGCCCGTTCCGCAACGCCGCGCGCAAGGCCGAGGAATACGCCCGCGGCATGATCGTGGGCGGCACCTTCTTCGAGGAGTTGGGCTTCTACTACGTCGGGCCGGTCGATGGCCACGACATGGACAACCTGGTCCCCATCCTCAGGAACGCCGCCGCCATCACCGACCGTCCGGTGATCGTCCACGTCGTGACGCAAAAAGGGAAGGGCTACGCCCCCGCCGAGAGCAGCGCCGACAAGCTGCACGCCGTCGCCAGATTCGACGTCGTCTCGGGCGAACAGTCCAAATCCGTTTCCAACGCCCCCAGCTACACCAAGGTGTTCGGGACCGAGCTGATCAAGCGCGCCCATCTCGACCCCTCCATCGTCGCCATCACCGCCGCCATGCCGTCGGGCACCGGGCTGGACCTGTTCGGCCAGGCCTTCCCGACCCGCACCTATGACGTCGGCATCGCCGAACAGCACGCCGTCACCTTCGCCGCCGGCCTCGCCGCCGACGGCCAGGTCGTCCACGATGTGGCCATCCAGAAGCTGCCGGTGCGCTTCGCCATGGATCGCGCCGGTCTGGTCGGCGCCGACGGGGCCACCCACGCGGGCAGTTTCGACATCGGCTTCATGGGCGCCTTGCCCGGCATGGTGCTGATGGCCGCGGCCGACGAGGCCGATCTGGCCGCCATGATCGCCACCAGCCTCGAGATCGACGACCGCCCGTCTGCCTTCCGCTATCCGCGCGGCGACGGCGTCGGGGTCGAGATTCCCGAGCTCGCCGCCCCGCTCGAGATCGGCAAGGGCCGCATCGTGCGCGAGGGCACGACGGTCGCCATCCTGTCGCTCGGAACCCGCCTGCAGGAATCGCTCAAGGCCGCCGACGCCCTGGCCGCGCGCGGCGTCTCCGCCACCGTCGCCGACGCCCGCTTCGCCAAGCCGCTGGACGCCGACATGATCCTGCGTCTGGCCCGCGAGCACGAATGCCTGATCACGGTCGAGGAGGGGGCCATGGGCGGCTTCGGCGCCTTCGTGCTGCAGTTGCTGGCCGAAAAGGGCGCGCTCGACGCCGGGCTGAAGATCCGCACCCTCTGCCTGCCTGACGTCTTCCAGGACCAGGACAATCCGGTCGCCATGTACGCGACCGCGGGCCTCAACGCCGAACACATCGCCGCCGCCGCCCTTCAGGCGCTGGGCGTCGAGGCGACGCGGGCGGTGCGGGCGTAAGCACGCGTTCTCCCTCCCCTTCATGGGGAGGGATGTCGGCGCGAAGCGGCGACAGGGTGGGTCAGGGCTGGAATTCCTCACCCGGTCGCTTCGGCGCCCCCCTCCCCATGAAGGGGAGGGAGAACGCAACCCTCGCCCTCTGAGCCCGTTCTGTCGCGGGGCTTTGAGGGTTGAGTAAAATGAATATCCGCATCCTGACCGCCGTCGCCGCCTTGACCGTGGGCGTCGTCCAGCCCGCCGTCGCACAGGAAGCCTCGGCTTCCGCCGACGGCCCCGTCGAGATCATGCGCGCCAGCGACACCGCCATGACCTGCCCCCAGATTTCGGAAGAAGCGGCCCAGCTCAGCCAGCGGCTGGGCGGAACGCCGGGCGGCGGCATTCTCTCCTCGATCACCGGCGTGGCTACGGCCGGCGCGGCCTTGCTGATCCCCGGGGCCGGTCTGGCCATCGCCGGCGCCGAGGCCCTGACCCGCCCCGACCGCGAGCGCAAGGAGGCCGAGGAGGCCGCCGTCCGCCACCGCTGGTACTATCTGAACGGCCTCTACGCCGGTCAGGACTGCCAGGCCGCCGCCGACGCCGCCGGCGCGACACCGGCCAGTCCGGCGGACGCCGCCCCGGCCCCGCGCGAAGGGAACTGACCAAATCGCCCCTTCCCCCATTTCGGGGGAAGGTGGCTCGCGCAGCGAGACGGGTGGGGGCTGTCTGATCGCGGACCACCGTCCGCCGACCGCTGACCCGGACAGAGCCCCCATCCGGGCGGCTCCGCCGCGCACCTTCCCCCGAAATGGGGGAAGGATCAGGTTTGATATAGTCGGGTTCGGAAGAAAATATCCTCCCCGATCAACCGCTTCCGCTTTTCTCAAACTCTATTGTCAGCACCCCCTCCCGGCGGCCGCATACTATCTGCATCCCGTCGCGGGGGAGGGCGTCTGGCGCCAGGGCCAT
>NZ_LMFL01000028.1:0-31080 GCF_001426805.1 Brevundimonas sp. Root1423 | reverse complement strand
AGGGTGTTGGCGGTGCCGAGGTCGATGGCGATGTCGTTGGAGATCGCGCCGAAAATGCTGGAGAACATGGGTCCGGGATACCGTTCGTTCGGGCCTTGGAGGGGCGTKSGTCAGTCTCGATCCGCTTCGGCGACGCCCCGGCSAYGCGCATCCCCACGCACCGCCTCCTGATCGTTATCGCCTGACCGACCTTACGGCTCGTTTGCCCGTGTGTGACGGCGAATACAAGCCCTTCCGGGCGCCGCTGTCGAAGCCGTGACCGGCTGTCAGTCGGCCCCCGACGCCGCCTCGCGCCGCTTCACCAGCTCACGCACCCCCAGCATCAGGCCGAGCCAGACCACGGCCACACCCGCCAGGATCAGCGAGGTCCAGACTCCGTCGCCGCTGACGGCCGAGACCACCGCCCCGCCGAAGAAGGACACCAGGGCGGTCTTGGGCAGTACGCCGAGCGCGCAGCCGGCCAGGAAACGCCAGAAGGAGGCGCGGGTCGCGCCGAAGGCCATGTTGACGACGATGAAGGGCGCCGAGGGCACATTGCGGATCATGAAGCTGGCGTAGAAGGCGTTCTTGCCTACGAAACCCTTGAGCCGGCCCATGGTGCGCCCGCCAAACCGGTCGACCAGCCGCGCCGTCGGCCCGCGTCCCATCCAGTAGGTGACGCCCGCGGAAAGTACGGTGGCGGCCCAGCTGTAGACAAAGCCCAGCGACGGTCCGAAGGCGACGACGCAGGCGGCGATCAGGATGAACTGGGGGGCGCCGATGAAGGCGGCGGCGATGAACAGCACCACCGTGGCCGCGAAGGCCCAGGGACTCCCGGACCAGCCCTGCAGCCAGGCCTCGAGGTTCTCCTCGGCCGCCAGACCGAACTGGCTCTTGCCGATCAACAGCAGGCCCACCGTCGCGCCGAGCAGCAGCGCCGTCGCCAGCACGGCCCGCCAGCGGCGGCCCTCCATGTTGAGGATGAAGTCGATCAGGCGGCGCATGGACGCCGATTAGCATCCGGCCGTCGCGGCGGCGAGTGGGCGGACCGGGCGCTCCCGTCCGGTCCGCCCCAATTCCTAGGCCTTTTCGATGGCCGCGGCGATGTCTTCGGGGGAATGACCCGTCAGGTCCTTGGCGATCTCGCCGACCAGCCGGGCGCTGGTTTCCTTGTGCCAGCCCTTGCGCAGCTGGCCCATGGTCTTGGGCGCGGCGATGACGAGCAGGTGTTCGACCTTGTTGGTCAGCACCCAGTTGTTGAGCACGTCGGCGACGCCCATGGCGAAGCCGTCTTCGGCCTGGGTGTCATTGTCGGGGTTGGCGTCGCTGGAAATACGACCGGCGGCGCCGGAGGCGCGGTCCGCGATCGCCGGGGTCGGCCGGGTCTTCAGCTGAATGTCCAGCGGCTGTCCGGTGTTCTCGAAGAGCGCGAGCTTCTCTCCATCGACGACGGCCACGAGAGCGCCTTTGGGAAGTTTCATGTGCACGGCTCCGGTTGTTCTGTGGCCGGCGGAACGTCCCGAAGATGGAGCGGTTGCGTCGCTCCCGTCCGGACGGTCGGGGGCTGTGACCCGCGCCGCATTTGATCGCTCTTTCGCATCTGCGTAAGAAGGCTTCCGCACCGGAGTCGCCATGTCCAGCCTTCAGTCCTCCGCCCTCGCCCGCGTCAAGCCGTCGGCCACCCTGGCGGTGACCGCCCGCGCCCGCGAGCTGAAGCGCGAGGGGCGCGACGTGATCGGACTGGGGGCCGGCGAGCCGGATTTCGACACGCCGGAGAACATCAAGGAAGCCGCCATCGCGGCCATCCGCCGGGGCGAGACCAAATACACCGACGTCGACGGCCTGCCGGAGCTGAAGGCGGCCGTGGCGGCCAAATTCGCCCGCGAGAACGGGCTCAAATACGAGACCAGCCAGATCCACGTCGCCCCGGGCGGCAAGACGGTGATCTACAACGCCCTGGTCGCCACCCTGTCGCCCGGCGACGAGGTGATCGTGCCGGCCCCCTACTGGGTCAGCTATCCCGACATGGTGCTGCTGGCCGGCGGCGAGCCGGTCACCGTGGTCGGGCATGAGGCCGACGGCTTCAAGCTGAAGCCCGGGGCGCTGGAGGCGGCGATCACGCCCCGCACGAAATGGCTGATCCTGAACAGCCCGTCGAACCCGACCGGCGCGGCCTATACCGGCGCCGAGCTGGAGGCCTTGGCCGCCGTGCTGCGTCGCCACCCGCAGGTCTGGGTGATGACCGACGACATGTACGAACACCTGATCTACGGCGACTTCGACTACAGGACGATCGCCCAGGTCGCGCCGGACCTCTACGAGCGGACGCTGACGGTGAACGGGGTCTCCAAGGCCTACGCCATGACCGGCTGGCGCATCGGCTATGCGGGCGGCCCGAAGGCCCTGATCGACCTGATGCGCAAGGTGGCGGGCCAGACCACCTCCAACCCCTCGTCGGTCAGCCAGTGGGCCGCGGTCGAGGCGCTCAACGGGCCGCAGGACTTCATCGCCGAGCGGGCGACCCATTTCGAGGCCCGCCGCGATCTGGTCGTGTCGATGCTCAACCAGGCGACCGGCATCCGCTGCGCCACGCCCGAGGGGGCCTTCTACGTCTATCCCTCGATCGAGGGATTGATCGGCAAGACGACCGAAGGGGGCGTGACCATCGACAATGACGAGGTCTTCACCACCGAACTGCTGAACGCCGAGGGCGTGGCCGTGGTGCAGGGCTCGGCCTTCGGCCTGAGCCCCTATTTCCGCATCAGCTATGCGACGTCTGAGAGCGTGCTGGAGGAAGCTTGCGGGCGAATTCAGCGGTTCTGCGCGGGGCTGCGCTAACCGACTCCTCCCCATTCGCGACGCTCATGGGGAGGAGACTCTCAGGCCGCCCGCGACACGGCGAAATCGGCCAGTTGCTCCAGCGCGTCCCGCCATTCGTTCGCCGGAAGGTCTCTCAGCGCGGCCTTGGCGGCGTCGGCGTATTGATGGGCGGTGTCGAGCGTGGCGCTGACGGCGCCCGTGCCCACGACCAGTTCGCGGGCGCGGCGGAAGTCGTCCTCGGTGCGCTGGCCCTTGTTGATGGTGCGCTCCCAGAAGGCGTCCTCGCGGCCGCGCGTGCGGGCGGCGGCCAGCAACAGGGGCATGGTGACCTTGCCCTCACGGAAGTCGTCGCCGGCGTTCTTGCCCAGGTCCTCGGACACGCCGCCGTAGTCGAGGGCGTCGTCGGCCAGCTGGAAGGCCAGGCCGAGGTTCAGACCATAGGCGCGCAGGGCCTGAATCGCCTTCTCGCCCGCCCCTGCCCCGACCGCGCCGGATTCGGCGGCGGCGGCGAACAGTTCAGCGGTCTTGGCCGAGATGATGCGCAGATAGGTTTCCTGATCCAGGTTCAGGTCGTGGGCGCGGGTCAGCTGCAGCACCTCGCCCTCGGCGATGACGCTCGAGGCGCGGGCGAGGATGCCGAGGGCGCGCATCTGGCCGGTCTCGACCATCAGCTCGAAGGCGCGGGCGAACAGGAAGTCGCCGACCAGGACGCTGGACGGCGCGCCCCAGATCAGATGGGCGGCGGTCTTGCCCCGGCGCAGGTTGGAGCCGTCGACGACGTCGTCGTGCAGCAGGGTGGCGGTGTGGATGAACTCGACCGCGGCGGCCAGCTTGACCGCGGCGGCGATGTCGCCTGTGGCGCCCGCGGCGCGCGCGGCGGCCAGGGTCAGCAGCGGACGCAGACGCTTGCCGCCGGCGCTGACCAGATGGTCGGCCAGCAGGGGAATCACCGGGACCTGGGACTGCATGCGGGCGATGATCAGGGCGTCGACGGCCGCCATGTCGCCCTTCGCCAGCCGAACCAGCGGCTCGACGTCTCCCTTCGAGCGAGGATCGGCGACGGTGACAACGTCCAAGGAATTACTCGTTCGGCGCGGCGCGGGGGGAGGATCGCACCGGAAAATCCAGCCGCCGCCTTGCCGGGCGGCGATGCGGCGCACAATGGTGATCGGGCCATGAAGGGTCAAGCCGCGTGACCGCCGCACCATCTCAATCCGACGGCGCCGAAATCGTCGAGAACGCCCTGCTGGGCGGCCGCGTCCGGCTGCGCCAGCCGGCGAAGGGTTATCGCGCGGGCATGGACGCGGCGCTGCTGGCCGCCGCGATTGACGCGGCGCCGGGGCAGCGGGTGCTGGAGGCGGGCTGCGGCGCGGGGGCGGTGCTGATGCAAATGGCGGCGCGGCGGCCGGGCCTCGCCCTGACCGGGCTGGAACGCGATCCCGCCATGGCGGCGCTGGCGCGGGAGAACGTGGCGCTGAACGGAGCCCAGGCGACGATCGTGACCGGCGAGGTGGCGGCGGGGTTCCGGGCCCTGGAGGTCGACCCCTTCGACTGGGCGGTGTCGAATCCCCCCTTCTTCGACGACGCGAGCGCGTTGCGGGCCCCCTCTCCCGGCAAGCGCGCGGCCTGGATGGCGGACGACGGGCTGAAGGCGTGGACGGATTTTCTGCTGAAGGGCGTGCGCGAGGGCGGGCGGATCGTGGTCATCCACCGCGCCGACCGGCTGGCGGATCTGCTGGCCCTGCTGGGCGAAAAGGCCGGATCGTTCGCCGTGCGCGGTATTCATCCGTATGCGGACGAACCCGCCAAGCGGGTGCTGGTCGGCGCGGTGAAGACGGGCAAGGCGCCCCTGCGGCTGTTGCCGCCGCTGGTGCTGCATGAGCGCGGCGGGGCGAAGCATACGGCCGGGGCGGAGGCGATCCTGCGGGGCGAGGCCGGGCTGGGGTGGTGAGCGCTTCTCCCTCCCCCGAAGTCGGGAGGCACTGCGAGGCGCAGCCGAGCCCGGGTGGGGAAGGTCGAAGCATCCACCGCTGGCGGTTCGCGGCGACGGTCCCCCACCCGGTCGCTGCGCGACCACCCTCCCCACGAGGGGGAGGGAGAGGTATGGGTGTTCCCATGTCCCTGCGCCCCCTCTTCGTCACCCAGGTCTATGAGGCCTCGCTGGCCGCCGCTCCCGGCTTCGAAACCTTCAACGCCGCACTGGCCGACGCCTGCCGCATCCTGGCCCTCGAGGATCAGGCCGGGCGGGCATGGTGCCGCGAACATGGCTATCGCGGCTACACCTCGTACGGCTCCCTCGCCGACCTGCCGCACCGGATGCCGGAGTTCGCCGAGCTGAAGCGCCTGCTGGACCGCCACGCCCTGGTCTATGCGAAGGCGCTGAACTTCGATCTGGCGCGCAAGCCGCGGCTGGACAACCTGTGGGTCAACATTCTCAAGCCCGGCGGCGGGCACAGCGGCCATATCCATCCCCACGCCTTCCTGAGCGGCACGGTCTATGTCGAGGTCCCCGACGGCGCCTCGGCGCTGAAGCTGGAGGATCCGCGCCTGCCGCTGATGATGGCCCGCCCCGGCGTCCATGCCGACGCGCCCGAGGCCGAAAAGCCGTTCGTCTATCTGGCCCCGCAGGCAGGCACGGTGCTGATATGGGAAAGCTGGCTGCGCCACGAGGTGCCGCCGAACGCCGCCCGGGCCGAACGCATCTCGGTCAGCTTCAACTACGCCTGAGGGGGGGGCAGCCCCCGCGCCGTTAAGCCTGTGGGTTAGGGCGATGACAACCTTGTCGGCTCACTATGGGGGCCCGGGCACCCCGCCCGTTGATTGACCGCTGATGTTCCTGCCCCGCGCCACCGGTGTGATCCTGCTGCTCTACAGCGGCTTCCACATGGTCATCGGCATGTGGGTGCCCCAATTTCCGTGGCTTCTGACGGGCTCCCTGCTGGTGATTGGATCCGTGGCGCTGCTGGCGTGCCGGTCCTGGTCGCGGATTGTCGTGTATGCGACCGCCCTGGCGGCGGCGGCGGTCGGTCTGATCGGCCAGATCGACGCGGCGGGAGACGCCAGCACCGACATCCCCCTGGCGGTGGTGATGTGGGGCTTGTGGACCTCGCTGTGGCTGGCCGTCTCCTATCTCGGCGCGCGCTACCTGCCCGATCCCGAGGTCCCGCCCGGCGTAACCTGGCCGGTCCGGCTCGGTCGGGCCGAGGGGGCGCCCCCGCGGGGATGACGGCCGGCGGTCCCGGCTGAGCGAGTCGCGCGCGCCCCGGGCGCCGCGCGGTCCGCGATCACCCCGGAAGGCTCCTCCTTTTCCGCCTTATTTGCCCTCCTCGCAGAGGGTCGCTACATCCCGCGCCTACTCCCCATTCAGACGAGACCGAAGGGCGCACCGCACCTCATGGCGCAGCAATATATTTTCCAGATGCAGGGTCTGACCAAGACCTTCCCCGGCGGCAAGAAGATCTTCGAGAACATCTGGCTGAGCTTCTACAACGACGCCAAGATCGGCGTCGTNCTGACCAAGACCTTCCCCGGCGGCAAGAAGATCTTCGAGAACATCTGGCTGAGCTTCTACAACGACGCCAAGATCGGCGTCGTYGGSGTCAACGGCTCGGGCAARTCCACCCTGCTGAAAATCATGGCCGGGCTGGACACGGAGTTCACCGGCGAGGCGCGGGCCGCCGACGGCATCAAGCGCGGCTATCTGGAGCAGGAGCCGAAACTCGACGACAGCCTGAACGTCCGCGAGAACGTCGAGGCCTGGTGCGAGGAGAAGCAGTGGGTCAACCGCTTCAACGCCATCGCCATGGAAATGGCCGAGGAATACACCGACGAGCTGATGGCCGAGATGACGGCCCTGCAGGAAAAGATCGACGCCGGCGACGTCTGGGACATNCCATCGCCATGGAAATGGCCGAGGAATACACCGACGAGCTGATGGCCGAGATGACGGCCCTGCAGGAAAAGATCGACGCCGGCGACGTCTGGGACATCGACAGCCGCATCGAAATGGCCATGGACGCCCTKCGCTGCCCGCCSGACGACTGGGMGACGACCAAYCTSTCGGGCGGTGAGAAGCGCCGCGTGGCKCTKGCCCGSCTGCTGCTGTCCAAGCCSGACATGCTGCTGCTCGACGAACCCACCAACCACCTCGACGCCGAGTCGGTGGCCTGGCTGCAGCACCACCTCGAGRMCTTCCCCGGCTGCGTCATCCTGGTGACCCACGACCGYTAYTTCCTGGATCTGGTGACCAAGTGGACGCTGGAGCTGGACCGCGGCAAGGGCCACCCGCATGAGGGCAACTACTCCAGCTGGCTGGAGGCCAAGACCAAGCGGGTGGTGCAGGAGCAGTCGGAATCCGAAGCCCGCCAGCGCGCCCTGACCCGCGAACTGGAATGGGTCCGTTCRGGCGCCAAGGCCCGTCAGGCCAAGTCCAAGGCCCGTCTGGCCGCCTATGAGCGGATGGTCGACGAGCAGGAAAGCATGCGCGGGGCCCAGACCCACGCCGTGATCCAGATCCCGCCCGGCCCGCGCCTCGGCAATGTCGTGCTGGAAGCCGACGGCCTGCAGAAATCCTACGGCGACAAACTGCTGTTCAAGGACCTGAGCTTCAAACTGCCGCCCAACGGCATCGTCGGCGTCATCGGTCCGAACGGGGCGGGTAAATCCACGCTGTTCCGCCTGATCACCGGCCAGGAACAGCCCGACGCCGGCACGATCCGGGTCGGGGAGACGGTCAAGCTGGCCTATGTCGACCAGAGTCGCGACGACCTCGAGCCCAACAAGACCATCTGGGAGGTCATCTCGGGCGGCACCGACGTGATGATGGTCGGCAAGCGCGAGATCAACACCCGCGCCTATGTCGGCAGCTTCAACTTCAAGGGCGGCGACCAGCAGAAGAAGGTCGGCCAGCTGTCGGGCGGCGAGCGCAACCGCGTCCACCTGGCCAAGACCCTGGCCACCGGCGGCAATCTGCTACTGCTCGACGAACCGACCAACGACCTGGACATCGAGACGCTGCAGAACCTCGAGGAAGCGCTGGAAGGCTTCGCCGGCTGCGCCGTGGTCATCTCCCACGACCGCTGGTTCCTCGATCGTCTGGCCACCCACATCCTGGCCTTCGAGGGCGACAGCCACGTCGAATGGTTCGAAGGCAACTTCGAGGCCTATGAGGAAGACAAGAAGCGTCGCCTCGGCGTCGACAGCCTGATCCCGCACCGGATCAAGTTCCAGAAGTTCGGGCGCTAGACCCGAAGCCTTTGCGAAACGGCCTTCCGATCCGTCGGGAGGCCGTTTTTCATTGGCCGCGAGTGGACTAGTGTCGGCGCATGACCGACCGTCCCGCCCTCCTCATCATGCAGCGGCATCTGGCGCCGCTGACGGCGTTTCTCGAGAGCCAGTGGACCGTCTACCGGTTCTGGGAGGGGCCGCCGCTGGAGGCGCAGGCGGAGATCCGCGCCCTCGTCGTGGCCGGCGAGTTTCCGCTCGACAAGACGCTGATCGAACAGCTGCCGAAGCTGCAGCTGATCGCCTGTTTCACCTCGGGCTATGACCGTATCGACACCGCCTGGTGCAAGGCCCGCGGCCTGCCGGTCACCCATGCGCCGGGGGTCAACCATGAGGACGTGGCCGACCACGCCATCGGCCTGATCCTGGCCGCGCGCCGCCAGATCGCGGCCGGCGACCGGGCCTTCCGGGCCGGGGAATGGACGGCGGAGTCGAAGATGATCACGCCGTCGCTGCACGGGCAGCGGGTCGGCGTCGTCGGACTGGGCGGCATCGGCGAGGCCGTGGCGCGCCGGGCCGAGGCGCTGCGCATGACGGTCAAATGGTGGGGGCCGCGCGAGAAGGCCGCCGCCTGGCCCCGCGCCGCCTCCCTGCTGGAGCTGGCGCGGGACAGCGACATTCTGGTGGTGGCCTGCAAGGCCGACGACAGCAATATCGGCCTCATCTCGCGGGAGGTCATCGAGGCGCTGGGTCCCCATGGCCTGCTGGTCAATGTCGCGCGCGGCCAGCTGGTCGACGAGGACGCCCTGATCACGGCGCTCAAGGACGGCCGGCTGGGTCAGGCGGCCCTGGACGTGTTCGAGGACGAGCCGACCGATCCAGCGCGCTGGATCGATGTGCCCAACACCGTCCTGACGCCACACACGGCCGGGGCCACGACCGAGGCCGTGCAGGGCATGCTGATGCTGCTGATGCAGAACCTGACGGCGGCCTTCGCCGGCGAACCGCTGAAGACGCCGACGCCCGACTAGCCGCCGGGCGGAACGTCCATGCCGGGCGGCATGCCGGTCTGATCGGCCGGGGCCCTCGAGGGAACCGTCATCCGCGCGGGCGCCGTCGCCGGAGGGGCGGGCATCATGCTGGCGCGCTCGGCCGGGGTGACGAGGCCGTCGTGATCGGCGTCGAGGCTGGCGAACAGGGCGGCGGCGGCGCTGCGCATCTCGTCGCGGGTGATGCGGGCGTTCCGGTCGGCGTCGGCGCGCGTGATCATCGACCGCATCCGCGGCCCGCCGGCCTGGCTCATGGGCGGCTGGGTCAGGACCGCCAGTTCATTGCCGGTGATCATGCCGTCGGCGTTGACGTCCAGACGGTCGAACATCTGGTCCTGACGCGTCTGCATGGCTTCCAGGGTCTGGGGCCCGCCCATGCCCATGCCGCCCATGCCGGGCGGCGGGGTCTGGGCGACAGCCCCCGTTCCAAGTCCGATGACGGCCAGGACGAGGGGGGCGACGGGAATGCGGATCATGGCGTGTCTCCTGCTGGGCTCCGCTTGATCCACGGAGTGTACCCCCCTTTCCGGATCCTTGTCGCGCCTCGCAATTCGCTTGCCAAATCGTATAAGGATATCCTTATATAAACGAATGTCGTTTACGCCTGACCAAACTATCGAAGCCCTGCGCGCCGCGGGCGAGCCCACCCGCCTCAGGGTGCTGTCGTTGCTTGCAGGCGAGGAACTGTCGGTGATGGAGCTGTCGCGGATTCTGGACCAGAGCCAGCCGCGCGTGTCGCGCCACCTGAAGCTCATGGCCGACGCGGGCCTGATCGAGCGGTTTCCGGACGGCGCCCGGGTCTTCTACGGCCTGTCGTCCGACCCGCGGGCCCGTCGCCTGGTCGATACGGTGCTGGACCTTCTGGACGCCGCCGCCCACGAGGCCGACGACCGCCGGCTGGAGGACGTGCGCCTCGACCGGGGCGCCGCCGCCAGCGCCTATTTCGAGCGTGTCGCGCCGCAGTGGGACCGCATCCGGTCGCTGTATGTCTGCGAAACCGCCGTCGAGGCGGCGATCAAGCGCGCCGCCGGCGACGGGCCGTTCGAGCGGGTGGTCGACCTCGGCACCGGATCGGGGCGAATGCTGACGCTCCTGGGCAAGAAGGCGAAGATGTCGCTCGGGCTGGATCTCAGCCACAACATGCTCAACATCGCCCGCGCCAACGTCAGCAAGGCGGGCCTGGAAAAGGTGGAACTGCGCCACGGCGACATCTTCGCCACCCGCCTGCCCGAGGCCAGCGCCGATCTGGTGCTGGTCCATCAGGTGCTGCACTACCTCGTGGACCCCCAGGCGGCCATCGCCGAGGCGGCCCGACTGGTCATGCCCGGCGGGCGGCTGTTGATCGTGGACTTCGCCCCCCACGCGCTTGAGCATCTGCGCGCGGAACACCAGCACCGCCGTCTGGGTTTCGCCGACGACGAGATGCGCCGGTGGCTGGGTGAAGCCGGTCTGGTCGCCAGCGAACCGGTCGCCCTGCCCCCGGATACGGATGGCCTGACCGTGTGCATCTGGACCGCCGAAAAGCCCGCCGTGGCGGATGCGAAGGTCGCATGACCGTCGCTCCTCGCAGTCTGGCCGAGGCGCGGGCGCTGCTCCTGTCGCCCCTCGGCCCCGTAGCGCGCGCCGGGCAAAATTCGTCACGGCCCCGGGTGTCCTTCGAATTCTTCCCGCCCAGGTCCGATGAGGCCGAAGCCGGCCTGTGGACGGCCGTCACGCGCCTGGCTCCGCTGGCCCCCGAGTTTGTCTCGGTCACCTATGGCGCGGGCGGCTCGACGCGTGAGCGGACGCACAGGACGGTCCACCGCATCCTGACCGAAACAGCCCTGACTCCGGCCGCGCACCTGACCTGCGTCGACGCCACCCGGGGCGAGGCGGACGCCGTCATCGAGAGTTACCGGGCCGCCGGCGTGCGCCATATCGTGGCTCTGCGCGGTGATCCGCCCGGTGGGGCAGGGATCGGCGGCGCCTATGTTCCGCATACGGACGGCTACGCCAATGCGACCGAGCTGACGGCGGCGATCTCCGCGAAGGGCGGGTTCGACATCAGCGTCGGCTGTTATCCCGAGGGCCATCCCGAAAGCCCCTCGATCAGCCACGACATCGAGGTCCTGAAGGCCAAGGTCGACGCGGGGGCCACGCGCGCGATCAGCCAGTTCTTCTTCGACATCGACGCCTTCCTGCGCTTCCGCGATCGGGTGCGGGAGGCGGGGGTGACCATTCCGATCATCCCCGGCGTGATGCCGGTGACGAACTTCACAGGCCTGAAGCGGATGTCGGCCGGCTGCGGCGCGGCCGTGCCGGATTGGCTGGCGGCGCATTTCGAGGGTCTGGACGGCGACCCCGAGACCCGCAAGCTGATCGCCGCCTCGGTCGCGGCGGAGACCTGCGCCCGGCTGCAGGAGGAAGGCTTCGCCGACTTCCACTTCTACACCCTGAACCGCGCCGACCTGGTCTATGCGATCTGCCGGGTGCTGGGCGTGCGTGAGCAAAAGACGGTGTCTGCGTGACCTGCCCCTCCACTACCCGCAGCGAGCGCATCGCCGCCCTGCACCGGGCCGCGAAGGCGCGCATCCTCGTCCTCGACGGCGCCTGGGGCGTGATGATCCAGCGCCGCGATCTGTCGGAAGAGGATTTCCGCGGCGACCGCTTCGCCGCGCATGAGGTCCAGCTGAAGGGCGACAACGACATCCTGTGCCTGACCCGGCCCGACCTCATCGCCGATCTGCACGACCAGTATTTCGCCGCCGGGGCCGATATCTCCGAGACGAACACCTTCTCGGCCACGACGATCGCCCAGGACGACTACAAACTCGACGAACAGTCGGTGTGGGACATCAATCTGGAAGGCGCGAAACTGGCCCGCGCCGCCGCCGACCGCTGGACCGCGAAGGAGCCGCACAAGCCGCGCTTCGCCGCCGGCTCGATCGGGCCGCTGAACAAGATGCTGTCGATGTCGTCCGACGTGAACGACCCCGGCGCCCGTCTGGTGACCTTCGACCAGGTCTATGACGCCTATCGCCATCAGGTGAGGGCGCTGAACGAGGGCGGCGTCGACCTSTATCTGATCGARACCATCACCGACACGCTGAACTGCAAGGCCGCGATCAAGGCGATCAAGGACCTYGAGGACGAGGGCATGGAGGCCCTGCCGATCTGGATTTCGGGCACCATCACACGCTGAACTGCAAGGCCGCGATCAAGGCGATCAAGGACCTYGAGGACGAGGGCATGGAGGCCCTGCCGATCTGGATTTCGGGCACCATCACCGACCGCTCGGGCCGSACCCTGTCRGGCCAGACGGCCGAGGCCTTCTGGAACAGCGTGCGCCACGCCAAGCCSTTCGCCGTSGGCTTCAACTGCGCCCTSGGCGCCGAKYTGATGCGGCCCTTCATCGCCGAGCTGAGCCGGGTCGCCGACACCCTGGTCGCCGCCTATCCCAACGCCGGCCTGCCCAACGCCATGGGCCAGTATGACGAACAGCCGCACGAGACGGCCCATTTCCTCGAGGAATGGGCGGCCTCGGGCCTGGTCAACATCGTCGGCGGCTGCTGCGGCACCACGCCCGAGCATATCCGGCACACGGCGGAGGCGGTGTCGAAACTGCCGACGCGTGAGATTCCCGAGCGGCCGGTGGCGATGCGGCTGGCGGGGCTGGAACCGTTCGAGCTGGTGGCGTGATGACCGAAGACGAGTTCGATACGTGGATGGATGACGCCTATGCGTCTTTCCAAGGCACCTGGCGTTCGACTGACGAAATCTGCGCCCCGTACAAAGACAGACAATGCGATCTGCTCAATGGTGAGCTGACCTTCTATGATGACCGGATTGCGCGTCTGAAGGCCGATGTACAGGTGATCGGAACGACAGGCGGAGACGGCGACTGGCTTTGGGCATGGGCCAATGAATCCATACCAACGGAGGTCACGCGGGACGCGGAAGGCATCCATCAGTTCGGAATCCAGCGCGGCGTAGAGTTGTTGATCAAGCCTCGGTGGACGTCTGATCGCGTCGTTGATCTCGGCTGGGAAATGACGGTCGCAGCGGCCCACCTCGCCAAGGCCCAAGGCGCCCTCACAGTGCCTTACGGGCACGATGACAGACAGATGTTCGTGACTCTCCGCAACCTTCACCCGCTGAATCCGAGCTGATGCGTCCCACCTTCATCAACGTCGGCGAGCGGACCAACGTCACCGGCTCGGCCAAGTTCAAGAAGCTGATCATCGACGGCGACTATTCCGCCGCCCTGTCGGTGGCGCGTCAGCAGGTCGAGGCCGGGGCCTCGGTCATCGACATCAACATGGACGAGGGCCTGCTGGATTCGAAGCAGGCCATGGTCACCTTCCTCAACCTGATCGCGGCCGAGCCCGACATCGCCCGGGTACCGGTGATGATCGACAGCTCGAAATGGGAGGTGATCGAGGCCGGGCTGAAATGCGTTCAGGGCAAGCCGATCGTCAATTCGATCTCGATGAAGGCGGGCGAGACCGAGTTCCGCGAACAGGCGGTCAAATGCCTGCGCTACGGCGCCGCCGTGGTGGTCATGGCCTTCGACGAGGTCGGCCAGGCCGACACCGCCGCGCGCAAGATCGAGATCTGCACCCGCGCCTACCGGATTCTCGTGGACGAGGTCGGCTTCCCGCCCGAGGACATCATCTTCGACCCCAACATCTTCGCCGTGGCGACGGGGATCGAGGAGCACGACAACTACGCCGTCGACTTCATCGAGGCGACGAAGGTCATCAAGGCCACCCTGCCCTGGGCCCGGGTGTCGGGCGGCGTGTCGAACGTCTCGTTCAGCTTCCGCGGCAACGAACCGGTGCGGCGGGCGATCCACAGCGTCTTCCTGTACCACGCCATCCAGGCGGGCATGGACATGGGCATCGTCAACGCCGGCGACCTGCCGGTCTATGACACGCTCGACCCGGTCCTGCGCGAGGCGGTCGAGGACGTGATCCTGAACCGCCGCCAGCGCACGAACGTCTCCAACACCGAACGCCTCGTCGACCTCGCCCCCAACTACAAGGGCGACAAGGGCGTGGCCCGCGTCGTCGACCTGAAATGGCGCGACCAGCCGGTCGGCAAGCGGATCGAACACGCCCTGGTCAACGGCATCACGGAGTTCATCGACGCCGACACCGAGGAGGCGCGGCTGTCCTTCGACCGCCCGCTGCACGTCATCGAAGGCCCGCTGATGGACGGGATGAACGTGGTCGGCGACCTGTTCGGCTCGGGCAAGATGTTCCTGCCGCAGGTGGTGAAGTCCGCCCGGGTGATGAAACAGGCCGTGGCCTGGCTGGAGCCCTTCATGGAGGCCGAAAAGGCCGGCAAGCCGCGCGAGCAGGCGGGCCGCATCCTGATGGCCACGGTCAAGGGCGACGTCCACGACATCGGCAAGAANGCCGAAAAGGCCGGCAAGCCGCGCGAGCAGGCGGGCCGCATCCTGATGGCCACGGTCAAGGGCGACGTCCACGACATCGGCAAGAACATCGTCGGCGTCGTCCTGCAGTGCAACAACTACGAGGTCATCGACCTGGGCGTCATGGTTCCGGCCGACCGCATCCTGGACGCCGCCGTCGAGCACAAGGTCGACATCGTCGGCCTGTCGGGCCTGATCACCCCCTCGCTGGACGAAATGGTGTTCGTGGCCCGCGAGATGGAACGGCGCGGCTTCGACATTCCCCTGCTGATCGGCGGGGCGACCACCAGCCGGACCCATACGGCGGTCAAGATCGAGCCCGGCTATCGCAGCGGCTCGACCACCTATGTCATCGACGCCAGCCGCGCCGTGGGCGTCGTCTCCGGCCTCCTGTCGAAGACCGAGCGGGCGAAGAACGAGGCCGCCACGCGCGACGAATACGTCCGCATCCGCGAACAGTATGCGCGCGGTCAGGAGGTCAAGGCGCGCGCCGCCCTGCCCGCCGCGCGTGAGAACCGGTTCAAACCCGACCCGGCGACGCCCCTGCCCCCGGCCCCGTCCTTCCTGGGCGTGCGCGCCTTCGACAGCTGGGATCTGGGCGATCTGGCCGACCACATCGACTGGACGCCCTTCTTCGCCAGCTGGGAGCTGATTGGCCGCTATCCGCTGATCCTCGAGGACGAGATCGTCGGCTCGGCCGCGCGCGATCTGTTCAAGGACGCGCAGGCGATGCTGAAGCGGATCGTCGACGAGAAATGGTTCACCGCCCGCGGCGTGGTCGGCTTCTGGCCCGCCAACGCCGTCGGCGACGACATCGTGGTCTGGGCCGACGAGAGCCGCAGCGAGGAGATCGCCCGCTTCCACACCCTGCGCCAGCAGATCCGGAAGGCGAACGGCAAGCCCAACCTCGCCCTGTCGGACTTCGTCGCCGGGACGGGCCGGGACTATATCGGCGCCTTCGCCGTCACTGCGGGCCATGGCGAGCTGGAGATCGCCAGACGGTTCAAGGCGGCCGGCGACGACTATTCCGCCATCATGGCGACGACCTTGGCCGACCGTCTGGCCGAGGCCTTCGCCGAGGCGCTGCACAAGAAGGTGCGCACCGAGCTGTGGGGTCACGCGCCGGACGAGGAAACCACGGTCGAGGACCTGATCGCCGAGCGATATCAGGGCATTCGCCCCGCCCCCGGTTACCCGGCCCAGCCCGACCATACCGAGAAGGCGACCCTGTTCCGCCTGCTGCGGGCGGAGGAAAACGCCGGCATGGCCCTGACGGAAAGCTTCGCCATGACGCCGCCGGCGTCCGTGTCAGGCCTCTATTTCGGCCATGCCGAGAGCCACTATTTCGGCGTCGGCAAGATCGACCCCGACCAGGTCGCGGACTATGCGCGGCGCAAGGGCTGGGATGTGGGGACGGCCGAGCGGTGGCTGTCGCCGATCCTCAACTACGATCCCGGCGCCCCCGCCCGCAGCGACGCGGCCTGACCGTCCACCCGGCCGTCATCCTCGGGCTTGACCCGAGGATCAGACCGTCCGGTGCGGGGTGGTCGCGGGTGCGGTCGCGATCGTCGGGCCGGCCCCGCGACCCAGCACGGCCCGACGTCTGATCCTCGGGTCAAGCCCGAGGATGACGGTGCTGAATACCGACGACTTGAGCGACCGGTTCGCTCAAGTCGTCGAAGTCTCAGCGAAGAGTCTTCGAATTCCCCGCGAATCCGTCGTCGAATTCCCTGTCTATTCCAGACCGACGTCCGCAGGGGTCGCCGGGGCGGTCGTGATGTTGCCGCGGATGCGGCGCGCGGCGTGCTCGCACCGGCCCGGAAGGCCGAAGAACAGGCCGAAGGCCTGGCTGCGCACGACCTCGTCCTGCCCGATCAGGGGCGTCCATTTGGCCGTGGCCTCGGCGGCGGCGGCGCGGGCGGCGGCGCGGCTGGACGCGGTCTGGCGCGGCTCGGCGGCGTCCAGGGCCGCGCGGAAGTCGGCGGCCTCCAGCTTGCCCAGCCGGATGATGTCCAGATCCAGCGGATCGCGATTGGTCAGGGTCTCGCCCAGGGCGACGTGGCCGTTCACCAGCGCCTCGCACCAGGCCACCAGCGGATAGTCGCTCTCGGGCGCGCCGCGCGGCATCGGATTGGCGTAGGCGACCGCTTCGCGGAAGCGCTCGGTTTCCACCGCTTCCACGCCGGGGGCGGTGGAGACCACGCCGCCGTCCTGCGCGGGGGCGGGCGTCTGGGTGGACAGCATCAGGGCGGAGACGAGGGTGATCAGCATGGGAATCCGATTTCGAGGAACGGTCAGACAGCAACGTCTGAACAGGCCGGATGGTTTTTGTACGGCGGCGAAATACCCGCCAGCGGACGACCTTGACGGGTATACACGCGACGGCGCACTCTATGGTTAGGCGGCGTTCGGTCGCCCGGAGGACTATCTGATGTTTGCCAGACTGATGAAACTCACCGTCATCGGCGCCACGGCGCTGTCAGCGGCCTATGCCGCCCCCGCGAGCGCGACAGACTATATCCGCGAGCGGGAGTACTATTCAGACGCCACCTACACAGTCCAGGTCGGCTACTGGATGAACAACTGCCAGCGGCAGTTCCGCGGCTGGGGCGAGGTCACTCCCTACTACATCGAACTGTCGGCCGAACCCTGCACGCAATGGAACAAGAACCCGCCCGGCATGAACGGCTGAGCCGGTCGCAGACATCCGGACAGCAAAAAGGGCGGCGGACCATGGTCCGCCGCCCCGATTGTTTCTTCCCGACGTGGCCTAGAAGTTGGCCGTGATGCCGAAGAAGACGTAACGACCCAGCGCATCATAGAGCTGCGGATAGGTGTTGTTGTTGCCGGTCGTACCGACGCTGGGCGACAGCGGCGGATCGCTGTCCAGGACGTTGTTGACGCCGGCCCGGAGGCTGACGGTTTCCATCACCTGCCAGGTCGCCGCCAGGTCGAGGTAGTTCTGGGAGTCCAGAACCTTGTCGATCCGCGGGGCGCTGTTGTTCAGGCTGCCGTCAGCGCCGAGGACGCCGATTTCAGCCTCGCCATAGTGACGCCAGGTGGCCGAGAGGTTCATGTCCCACGGCGAGACCCAGGTCACCCGGGCGCGGTGACGCCATTCGGGGTTCGGCACGCCGCACTGGTTCGCATAGAAGCCCTTGCAGTCATACACGCTGTTGGCGAAGCCGAGGCCGGTGTCGGTCTCCAGCGATTCCAGCCAGGTGCCGACGAACGAGAACTGCAGCGAGCCGTAGGCGGGCATGGCCCAGTCTTCCAGATCGACCGCATAGTTCGCGTTGACGTCGACGCCGGAGGTGGAAACGCCACCGATGTTGACGTTGGTGTCGATGACATTGCCGGTGTTGAGCCACAGGGCCCCCGTCGGACCGTCACGCACGATCAGCGAACAGGCGAGCGCGTTGCCGGCCGTGTAGCAGGCGTCGAGCGTGTTCTGCGCGCCGATCGAACCGATCAGGTTGTCGACCTTGATCTTGTAGTAGTCGATCGACAGGTTGAAGCGGGGCAGGAACGAAGGCGTCAGGACCACGCCGACCGTGTAGGTGTCAGCCGACTCCGGCTCCAGGTTGGGGTTGCCGCCCTGGAGGAAGTTGTACTGGCCGGCCGGGCTGTCGAGCAGTCCGCCGTCGCGTTCGCCAGTCGTGACCTGCCACGGGTTGGCGCCGACGCAGCTGGCGGGGACGGGGCCCGCGCCGGCCGCCGCACGGCCCGGAGCCGAGCAGGGATCGAAGTCCAGGTCGAACAGGTTGAAGCCCTGCGCGGTGAACAGTTCGATCACGTTCGGCGCCCGCACGGCGCGCGAGTAGCTGGCGCGGAGGCGGATGTCCTCGATCGGCGCGTAGTCCACGCCGACCTTGTAGGTGTCGGCGCCGAAGGTCTCGTACTCGGACCGACGGTAGGCGGCGTCGATGGAGGCCGAATAGGCCCACGGCTGATCGTCGGCCAGCGGGATCTGGATTTCACCGAACACTTCGGCGACGTCCGTATCACCGGTGAAGCCGATCGTCGGGCCGCCCTGACCGGCGCCGTCGCCGGTGGCGAAGGAGGTGTCGGTCACCGAGCCCAGGGAGTCGCGACGATACTCGGCGCCGAAGGCGACCTGAACGTTGCGCGATGCGGTGGGCATGGACCAGCCCGTGTCGCCCGTGACCGCGGCGGTGATCACCTGCTGGGTGGTCTCGCCGGTCTGGATCAGCGGGATCTGCAGGTAGTCGAGAGCCGCCTGGGTTACGCCGCCCGGCGAGAAGATGTTGTAGGGCACGCAGCTGGGGTCGGTCCCGTCGACGACCGACCGGCAGGTCGGGGTGCCGCCGACGCTGACGACGTCGAGCGCGCGACCGATGCGGGTGCTCGAGAAGTCGTTCAGATAGGTGCGGGCGAGGCGAACGCGCGAGAACTGCGCGGCCACGTCGTAGTTCCAGCCTTCCGCGATCTCGCCGCGGATGCCTGCGACGCCGCGGTAGGAGGTGTAGTTGAGCGAGTCCTGACGACCGCCGCCTTCAACGTTCCGGCGACCGATCAGCATGTTGACCGAAGTCACCGGACCCACGCAGCCGACCGCCGTGCGCTGTTGCGCCGAAAGCAGGGGGTTGGAGCACTGGAGGGGGATGATCGGACCCAGGAAGGCGCCCGACGGAGCGATCTGCGCCACGGACTCGTAGTCCGAGAACATCAGCTGGGCGAAGGCCTCGACCTTGTCGTTGACTTCGTAGTGGCCGAAGGCGCCGAGGGTGTAACGCTCATCCGGACGCTGATAGTAGTTCAGCGGGCCGAAGTTGTACTGGCCGGTCGCGGCGCTGAAGGGCGTGAAGGTGCCGTTGCCGGCCCCTGCTGCGCCGCCGACCGTCAGGTTGGCGCCGTTCGTCAGGGAGATGAAGCGGCCCGGGAAGGCGGTGCTGGAGCCGCCGCAGGTGAATTCGGTGCCGGCGGCGTTCTGTCCGCCGAGCGAGCAGGACGAGTAGTCGCGGTCGCCACCGAGGACGGGGTTGTTGTTGCGATAGCCGGCGTAGGCCGTGATGTTGCCTTTGCCGTCCGGCGAGGACACGCCCATCATGACGTTGATCGAGCGGCTCTCGCCGTCGGCGACGTCATCGTCGGGCAGGCGGAACTGCGACGGGTTGCTGGCCGCGCGGCCGGCGATGACGCTCCGCAGATTGCCCGGACCGTCATAGTCGTTGTGGTGCTGATAGAAGCCGTACTGGGCGTCGATCTGAAGGCCTTCGAAGTCCTTCTTCATGATGAAGTTGACGACGCCGGCGACGGCGTCCGAACCGTAGACGGCCGAGGCGCCGCCGGTCAGGACTTCAACGCGCTCGACCAGCTGTTCCGGGATCTGGTTCAGGTCGGCCGCGTCGTCGTTGGGCGAGCCGTAGCCCATGCGGCGGCCGTCGATCAGCACCAGGGTGCGCGACGAGCCGAGGTTGCGCAGCGACACGGTGGCCGTGCCGGAAGCGCCGTTGGAGACGGTCGAGTTCTGCGCGGCGAAAGCCTGCGGCAGTTGCGAAACCAGGTCCTCGACCCGGGTCACGCCCGCGATGTCGATGTCCTCGCCGGTCACCTGGGTGACGGGGCTGGTGGTGACCAGGTTGGTCTGCGGAATGCGNCCTTGGCCAGATTGCCCTCGGGTCACCAGGTCCTCGACCCGGGTCACGCCCGCGATGTCGATGTCCTCGCCGGTCACCTGGGTGACGGGGCTGGTGGTGACCAGGTTGGTCTGCGGAATGCGCGAGCCGGTGACGACGACTTCGTCAAGCTGCGCCTCGTCCTGCGGCGCCGGCGCGGTCTGCGCCATGGCGGGTGCGGCGAAAGCGAGGGCGGCGAAGCCGCCGATCATCGTCGTCGACAGCAGCCGAATACGGGTTTTCTGGGTTCTCAAAGGTCGTCTCCTGATGTTCGACATCGCCCGTTTCCGGGGCGTCGAGGCCTTAGAATGGAATATTCCCTTCTCCCACGGACAGATTCCCCCGCCGCAGTTGCCAGACGTTATGCTCTGCGCCGTACCGTTCGCCACCATAATTACACGGCTGTAACCCTGTCGAAGCGCGACTGTCGTATTTAGGCCACGATACGGTCACCGCCGCGGTTGCAGCCAATCCGGTTGACGCTGGGAACGACTTGTCCGACTTAGATCAGGGCGAGCCGACAGCTCGGACGAGGACCAACCATGTCATTCATATCCGGTCTTGCGGCCGCAGTGGCCGTCGCATCCCTGTCCGGTCAGGCCGCGCCGCCGCAGGAGCGGGCCGAAACCCTGTCCCGCCTGACCGCCTGCCGGGCCATCGCCGACAGCGCCGCGCGCCTGAGCTGCTACGACACCGCCGTCAGCGCGCTCGACTCCGCCGAGCGGCAGGGCGAGGTCGTCGTCATGGACCGCGCCCAGCTCGGCGAGGCCCGGCGCCAGCTCTTCGGTTTCGAGATGCCGACCCTGCCTCGCCTGTTCGGGGCCGACGGCGCGGCCCAGATCGACTCGATCGAGACCACGCTTCAAAGCGCCACCCAGAACGCCGACAACCGCTGGGTCTTCCGCCTGGCGGACGGCGGAGTGTGGCGCCAGATCGATTCAGATCCCTTGCGGATCCGGCCCCGCCAGGGCGACGCCGTGCGCGTGCGCAAGGCCAGCCTGGGCAGCTTCCTGATGACCGTCGGCGGCAGCCGCGCCGTGCGGGTGCGGCGGCAATAGCCATGGCGCCCCGCCCGCTTTCCCCGACCGTCTGGACCTCGCCCCAGCTGGCGCCGGAGACCCTGGCGGCCCTGGCCGCGGCGGGCGTTCAACAGGTTATCAGCAACCGGCCGGACGGCGAGGACCCCGGACAACCGACGGCCGCCGAGATGGAAGACGCGGCCCGGGACGCCGGCATGGACTTCGCCTGGGTTCCCGTATCGGGGATGCCGGGACCGGCGCAGGCCGCCGCCGTGGCCGAGCTGCTGGCCGACGGTCGACCGACGGTGATGTTCTGCCGTTCGGGCACGCGCTCCGCCGCGGCCTGGGCGATGTCGGAACGACTCCGCGGCGTCGATGCGGATGAGCTGCGCGCGGCGGCGGCGGGCGCCGGCTACGACCTCAGCCGTTTGCCGCTCTGAGGATCAGCGAAGGATCGCGGCGCGGGCGGCGTAGGGGGCGGGTTCCGGCGTGCAGGAGGCCACGGCCAGGTGCATCGCCATGAGACACAGGAAGGCCGCAGCCACGGGCTGGAGCCGATTTGAGACAGCCAGGGCGATGGAAACGGCCACGATGCGCACTCCGCAGAAGGTTTACGAAGTCCTAACGCAAGGCCCGGGCCGCCGCGGATGATCCCCTTTGTTCCCATGCCCCCGTTCGAATACGGCCGCGCCGACGCGGTCTCGCCGCTGATCCAGCGCGTGATCGCCAACAATCCGGGGCCGTTCACCTTCACCGGGACGGGGACCTATATCGTCGGCCGTTCCGAGGCCGGGGCGGGCGTGGCGGTGATCGATCCCGGGCCGCTGGACGACGCCCATCTGGCGGCGTTGCGCGCGGCCGTGGCGGACCGGCGCGTCACCCATGTGCTGGTGACGCACACCCACCGCGACCACGCGCCCCTCGCCCGGCCGTTCGCAGAGGTGGTCGGGGCGCCGATCCTGGCCGCGCGGCCGCCGGGCCGAACGGTCCACGCCTCGGCGATGCTGGACGAGGACGACGACGAGGCGTTCGCGCCGGACGTCCTGCTGGCCGGCGGAGAGGTCATCGCGGGCGACGGATGGACCCTGGAGGCGATGGCCACGCCCGGCCACGCCTCGAACCACATGGCCTTCGTGCTGCGCGAGGAGAACGCCCTGTTCAGCGGCGACCATGTGATGGGCTGGTCGACCAGCGTGGTGGCTCCGCCTGACGGCGACATGGCCGCCTATATGGACAGCCTCGACCGGGTCATCGCCCGCGGCTTCGACACCCTGTGGCCGACCCACGGCGCGCCGGTGACAGAGCCCGAACCCCTCCTGGCCGCCTGCAGGGCGCACCGCCTGGCGCGGGAAGCCCAGATCGTCGAACGGCTGACGGCCGGAAACCGGCGCATATCGGACATCGTGCCGGACCTGTACGCGGCCGTGGACGCGCGCCTGTGGCCGGCGGCCAGCCTGTCGGTCTGGGCGCATCTGATCGCCCTGGAAGCCGCCGGACGCGTGCGGGCCCGGCCCGGTCCGGCGATCGACGCCGACTGGACCCTGACCTGAGACTCAGCGGCTGGTCCGCAGCGCCTCGCTGATGCGCGACGCCATGCGGCAGGCGTCGCCGCCATGGGGCCGGTCGTCGCGCGCGGCGACGCGGATGTCGGTGCGCCCGGGACGGATGCGGATCACGGCGTCATGGTCGAAGCCGAACCAGAAGCTCTCCCGGCTTCCGTCCGCGCGCGCCACCCCGGCCCCGCGGATCGTGAAGCCCGCCTGCTGCAGCGCCCATACGGCGGAACCGGGCGCGATCTGCCGCATCACCGGCAGGGCGCCCGGACAGGCCTCGACCCCCGCCCTGGCGCGGGGCCCCTGCCCGCGGCGTTCGTCGGCCAGATCGCCGAAGCCGGGGATATCGACCAGATCGGTGCTGATATCCTCGGACGGGGCGGCGGCCATGCGGCCGTTGTGCCAGACGTAGCCGGCCAGCGTTCCTCCACCCGCCAGAACCGCCGCCAGGGCCAGCAGGCCCAGCCGGCTGACATCCCGCAGGGCGAGGACGACGGCCGCGAGCGCGGCCAGCGCGCCGACGATGGCCAGTCCCCAGCCGACGCGCATCGTCAGCAGGTCATAACCCGTCTCCGGGGACAGGCCACCCGCGCGGGTCCCCAGCGCGGCGCCCAGCACCAGCAGGGGCGCGGCCAGGCTGAGGGCCAGCAAGGCCCCGACCGCGCCCTGACCCCTGGCCTGCCCCCGGGCCACGGCGTCAGGCCCCCGCCGTCGGCAGGCGATAGTCCTTCATCCGGTCGCGGATCAGCTTCTTGTCGACCTTGCCCGTGGCCCCCAGCGGGATGTCGTCCACGAAGACGACGTCGTCGGGCATCCACCATTTGGCGATCTTGCCCTGCAGGAAATCGAGGTGCTCCTGCCTGTCCGGGGTCTCGCCCGGCCTGAGCTTGATGACCAGCACCGGGCGTTCGTCCCATTTGGGGTGAGCGGCGCCGATGACGGCGGCCAGTTCGACCTTCGGATGGCCCACGGCGATGTTCTCGATCTCGATCGAGCTGATCCACTCGCCGCCGGACTTGATCACGTCCTTGGCGCGGTCGGTGATCTGCATGAAGCCCTGCTCGTCGATGGTCGAGACGTCGCCCGTGTCGAAGAAGCCCTCGTGGTCGAGGATGTCGCCGCCCTCGCCCCTGAAATAGGCGCCGGCGATGGTCGGGCCCTTGATCATGAGCCGGCCGTAGGTGACCCCGTCGTGGGGCATTTCCTGGCCGGCGTAGTTCTTGAGCTTGAGCTCGACGCCCAGCGGCGGCGTGCCCTGTTTGACCCGCCACTTCATCTGCTCGTCGTACGGCAGGGCCAGGAGTTCGGGCGGCAGGTTGGACAGGGTGCCGATCGGCGAGGTCTCGGTCATGCCCCAGCCCTGCAGCACCTCGATGCCGAACTCCTCCTGGAAGGCGCGGATCAGGCTTTCGGGCACGGCCGAGCCGCCGATCAGAACCTTCTTCACCGTGGGGATGCGCAGATTGTTCTCGCGCAGATGGGTCAGCAGGCCCTGCCAGACGGTCGGCACGGCGGCCGAGAAGGTCACGCCCTCGCTCTCGATCAGCTCATAGATGGCCGCGCCGTCCATCCGCGCGCCGGGCATGACCAGCTTGGCCCCCGAGGCGGGTCCGGCGAAGGCGATGCCCCAGGCGTTGGCGTGGAACATCGGCACCACCGGCAGGATCACCTCCTTCGGCGACGGCCCCAGCACGGTCGACTGCATGCCCAGCAGGGTATGGATGAAGTTGGACCGGTGCGAATACAGCACCCCCTTGGGATTGCCGGTCGTCCCCGAGGTGTAGCAGAGGCCGCAGGCCGTCTGCTCGTCGAACCCGCCCCAGGCCACGTCTTCCGAGGCCGTGGCCAGCAGGGCCTCATAGCATTCGGCGCCCGGCAGTTTCGTCGCCGGCATGGTCAGTTCGTCGGTCAGGACCACGACCCGCTCGACGGAGGGGCAATGGGGCAGAACCGCTTCCAGAAGGGGGATGAAGGTCAGGTCGACGAAGATGATCTTATCTTCGGCGTGGTTGATGATGTAGGCCAGCTGCTCGGGGAACAGGCGCGGATTCAGGGTGTGGCAGACGGCGCCCATGCCCATGATGCCGTACCAGACTTCCATGTGACGGCCGGAGTTCCACGCCAGGGTGGCGATGCGGTCGCCGACCTTGACGTCCCAGTCCTTCAGCACGCTGGAGACGCGCTTGGCGCGGGCGTGAATCTCGGCGTAGGTGGCGCGGACAATCGGGCCCTCGACCGAACGGGTGACCACCTCGCGGTGGCCATGCCAGTTCTTCGCATGGTCCAGGATCTTGTCGACCGTCAACGGCCAGTCCTGCATCAATCCGAGCATCACGATCCCTCAAGCCCGCGCCTGCTTTCGAGACGCTTTGAAAGTCACGCTATCGGCGTGATCACCGATAAGCAACGTGACGCAAGGTCAGCCGGAGGCCCGCCCGGCTTGGCGAAACCGGCCGCGGGGTCCTAGAAGCACATCATGTCCATCCTGATCGCCATCACCGGGGGCTCCGGCTCCGGCAAGAGCACCCTGGCCGAAGCCCTGGTCTCGGCCCTGCCGGACGGCAGCGCGGTCCTGCTGCGCGAGGACTCCTATTACCGCGACGCGGCGGACCTGCCGGACTTCGACCCGCGGACCTTCGACTTCGACGACGTGGCCGCGCGCGACCACGACCTGATGATCCGCGACCTGACCGCCTTGAAGGCGGGCGAGGGCGTCACGGCCCCGGTCTATTCCTTCATCCGGCACGGGCGCGAACCGGGCGGAGAAGCCGTCGCGGCGGCCGAGGTGGTGATCGTCGAGGGCACCCATGTGCTGTGCACGCCCGGCCTGGTCAGCCTGTTCGACATCCGGGTGTTCGTCGACACCCCCGCCGACATCCGCTTCATTCGCCGCCTGCTGCGCGACCAGGCCGAGCGCGGACGCACGGCGGACTCCGTCATCGACCAGTATCTGGCCACGGTCCGGCCCGGACATGAGCGCCTGACCGAACCGTCGCGCCTGAACGCCGACTTCGTGGTCGCCGACGCCACGGCCGCGGTGCGGCTGGAGGATCCCCAGGCCGTGGTGCGGCTGGTCGCCCCGGTGCTGGCCCATCCGCTGCTGGCGGCCCTGCTCGACCGCTGATTGTCCAGAGCGGACCGCTCCCTCTTGCTCCCCGCTCGATGACCGGCCACCTTGGCGGTCTCAACGAGCAGCGAATTCATGCAGGCCACGGCGGCGCGACACCCCTCCCCCACGGATCCGAAGCGCGAGGCGATCCTGCGGCACGCACGGCGGGCGTTCGTCACGGACGGCTATGCCGGAGCCCGGATCGAACCCATCGCGCGCGACGCCGGAGTCTCCACGGCGACCCTCTATGCCCTGTTCGACGGCAAGGCCGAGCTGTTCACAGCGGTGATCGAGGACGCGGCCGTGGATTTCGACCGCCTGATGCGCCACGTCCGCACGGTCGGCGGTCCCGCGCGCCAGCGGCTCACCTATTTCGCCACCGCCTATGCCGGCTTCATGGCCGACCCCTTCATCCGCTCGGTGTTCCGTCTGGTCGTGGCCGAGCGGCCCCGGTTTCGGGACGTCGCCATGCAGTTTTTCGACCGTGGCAAGGCGGACTTCGGCAAGGTGCTGATCGACGCCCTGCGCGAACTGGTCGAGCGGGGCGAGCTCCGGATCGAGCGTCCGTCCTGGGCGGCGGGCCAGTTGATGGGGATGATCGAGCATCCCGTCTTCTTCATGCCCCTGGTCACCGGGGACGAGGTCATGCCCGCGCGCGGTCTGGACCAGATCGCCGCCGACGCTGTCGAGACCTTCCTCGCCCGCTACGGCGTCTGATGCGTCAGGGCTGAAGCCGGGTCCGGGTCCAGCCCGCGCCGTCCCGGTCGAACCGCAGCCGGTCGTGCAGGCGGAACGGCCGGTCCCGCCAGAATTCGACCTGGTCCGGGCGGATGCGCCAGCCGCTCCAGCGTTCGGGCCGCGGCACGTCCTGGCCTTCGAACCTGGCCGTTTCGCGCGCCACGGCCAGTTCCAGCGCCTCGCGGCTCTCCAGGGGCCGCGACTGCTCCGACGCCCAGGCGCCGATGCGGCTCTCGCGCGCCCGGCTGGCGAAATAGGCGTCGGCCTCGGCCGGGGTCACCGGCTCGACCCGTCCGCGCACCCGCACCTGACGCCGCAACGATTTCCAGTGGAACAGCAGGGCCGCCCGCGGTTGCGCCGCCAGTTGCTCGCCCTTGGCGCTCTCGGCATTGGAATAGAAGGTGAAGCCGCCGGCATCGACATCCTTCAGCAGCACCACCCGGCTGTCCGGCGTTCCGTTCGCATCGACCGTGGACAGGGTCATGGCGTTGGCGTCGTTCGGCTCTGTCGCCCTGGCGTCGTTCAGCCAGTCGATGAACAGCGCAACAGGCTCTGGCCGCTCGAAGATCGTCTCATCGCCGTTCGCCGCCAGGGCGGCGGCGTAGTCGCGGGCATACTCTTCACGGGTCGGGCTGGACGGGATCACGGGTGCGGTCATGAGCCTCAGATAGTGCATCCCGCGCGGGCGGGCGAGAGCGTCACGGTTAACCGGGCATTGACTCTATGTCGCGCCTTAGTGGCGGCATGCGCGCCCGGTCCGTTCCTGAGGTCGCCTCGACCCGCGAGGCTTACGCCGTGCTCGGCCTGACGGGCCCCGCCGAGGGCGAGGTGCTGACGGCCGCCTTCCGCACCGCGATCAAGGCCGCGCGGCCCGATACGCCGGGCGGCAGCGAGGCCCGGTTCCGCAAGGTCATCGCCGCCTGGGGTCTGATCCGGCAGGACACGGCCCCGCTGGCGCTGGCCGCACCCGCGCCTCGCGCGCCCGCCCTGCCCGTCGTCGGCCTGAGCCCGGACGCGGCCCTGAACGGCGGCGTGGTCGAGGTGAGGCTGGGAGGCCGCAAGCTTCGCGTTCGCGTGCCAGCGGGCCTGCGCAGCGGCGAGCATCTGCGGCTCAAGGCCGCGGGAGACGCGGGCGCTGACCTTTATCTGCCGGTTCTGGTGCGCGGCGACGGGCGGCTCAGCGCCGTTGGAGACGACCTCTACATGACCTGCCCCGTGGCTCCACGCCTGCTTGACGAGGGCGGGCGGCTGGAGATCGAGACCCACGCCGGGCCGCGCTCGGCCTGGCTGGTCGGCGGCCATCAACCTCTGCGGCTGCGCCTCAAGGGCCTGGGTCTGCCCGCGCGCGGCGCGAGACCACAAGGCCATCTGTTCGTGACGCTGGAGCCCTCCCAGGACGCGCCGTCGGCGGCCGAGGATCTGCTGGTCCGGTTCACGCGCGTCTGGACGCCGGACCGGCTGGCGGCCTAGCGTCGCCGGATGTCGCACAACACCTTCGGCCATCTGTTCCGCGTGACGACCTGGGGCGAGAGCCACGGGCCGGCGATCGGCTGCGTCGTCGACGGCTGTCCGCCGCTGATCCCGCTGACCGAGGCGGACCTCCAGCCGTGGCTTGACCGGCGCAAGCCGGGCGGCAGCCGCTTCGTCACCCAGCGGCAGGAGAGCGACACCGCCCGCATCCTGTCCGGCGTATTCGACGACGGAAACGGCCCGGTCACCACCGGCGCCCCCATCGCCATCCAGATCGACAATGAGGACGCGCGCTCGAAGGACTATGGCGAGATCGCCCGCGCCTTCCGGCCCGGCCACGCGGACTACACCTACCAGGCCAAATACGGCGTCCGCGACCATCGCGGCGGCGGGCGGTCGTCGGCGCGCGAGACGGCCGTCCGGGTCGCGGCCGGAGCGGTGGCGCGCAGGATCCTGGGCGACGGCGTACGGATTCGCGCCGGCGTGGTCCAGCTGGGCCCGCACCGGATCGCGCCCGGGGCGGTGGATTTCGACGCGGTCTACGACAACGCACTGTTCGCGGCGTCCGCCTCGGTCGTGCCGGCGTGGGAAGACTACCTCGACGGGGTCCGCAAGGCGGGCTCGTCCATCGGCGCCGTGGTGGCGCTTGAAGTCACGGGCGTTCCCGCCGGCTGGGGCGCCCCCGTCTACGGCAAGCTCGACGCCGAACTGGCCGCCGCCCTGATGTCGATCAATGCGGTCAAGGGGGTCGAGATCGGCGCCGGCTTCGGCTCGGCCGAGCTGTCGGGCGAGGAAAACGCCGACCAGATGCGGATGGGCGACGACGGCCGGCCCGTCTTCCTGTCCAACCACGCCGGCGGCGTGCTGGGCGGCATCTCGACCGGCCAGCCGCTGACGGCCCGGATCGCCTTCAAGCCCACCTCCTCCATCCTGACGCCGCGACAGACCATCACCCGGGACGGCGAGGAAACCGACCTGCGCACCAAAGGCCGTCACGATCCCTGCGTGGCCCTGCGCGGCGTGCCCGTGGTCGAGGCCATGGCGGCCTGCGTTCTGGCGGACGCAATGCTGAGGCATCGGGCGCAGGTCGGCTGACCCCTTTTCGTCACCGACACTGTTGCTTATATAGGCGCCAGCGAGGTTCATAACCCTCGGAGTCCCGGGAGCAACCCCATGATCGACGTTCGACCCTTCAACAGCCTCGGTGGCGCCAACCACGGCTGGCTCAACGCCAAACACCATTTCTCCTTCGCCAACTACTATGACCCGAGCCGCATGAGCTGGGGCCGGCTGCGCGTCTGGAACGACGACGAGATCGCCGCGAAGTCCGGCTTTCCGCCCCACCCCCATGCCGACATGGAGATCATCACCTATGTCCGCACCGGGGCCATCACCCATGAGGATTCCATGGGCAACAAGGGCCGCACCGGCGCCGGCGACGTCCAGGTGATGAGTGCGGGCACGGGCGTGCGGCACTCGGAGTTCAATCTCGAGGACGAGACCACCACCCTGTTCCAGATCTGGATCGAGGCCGATGTGCGCGGGGCGAAACCGGCCTGGGGCGCCAAGGTGTTTCCGAAGCACGACCGCACCGGCCAATTCTCGGTCCTGGCGTCCGGCGATCCGACCGACGAAGCCCTGACCATCAACGCCGACGCGAAGGTCTTGGGCGCTACGCTGAATGCGGGCGAGAGCCTGACCTACAGCCTGGCCGAGGGCCGCCACGCCTATCTGGTCCCCGCCGTCGGCGCAGTCGAGGTCAACGGCGTGCCCCTGAACGCCCGCGACGGCGCGGCCATCAGGGACGAGGCCGAGATCACGATCACGGCGAAGGCGGACGCGGAGCTGGTGATGGTGGACTCGCTCTAACTTGCACGGCCGTCACCCTCGGGCTTGACCCGAGGGCCGGACCGTCCGGTGCGCAGTGGTCGGGGGAGACCCGACGGCCCGTGGGCCATCCCCCGGCTGCCAGACCGCCGCCGCCTCTGATCCTCGGGTCAAGCCCGAGGATGACGGCGTAAAACGGAATGAAGCGTGCCCCAACGAAAAACCCCGCCCGGATCGCTCCGGGCGGGGTTCTTTTGTCAGGCTCAGACCGTCAGTGCGTCGCGGGCACCGTGCCCACATCCTGAATAGGCGGAGCGGCCGGAAGCGGATCGGTCGCCTCGTCCCATTCCACCGGGGTCAGGGTTCCGGTCAGGGCCCATTTCAGGGCCTCGTCCGCCGTCTTGATCGGGACGATCTCCAGCGCCGACTTCACATTGTCGGGCACATCGGCGAGGTCCTTCTCGTTCTCTTCCGGGATCAGCACCGTCTTGATGCCCGAACGGAGNAGCAGCTTCTCCTTCAGGCCGCCGATGGCGGTGACCCGGCCGCGCAGGGTGATCTCGCCGGTCATGGCGATGTCCTTGCGGATCGGGATGCCGGTCAGGACCGAGACCATGGCGACCGTCATGGCCACGCCCGCCGAGGGACCGTCCTTGGGCGTCGCGCCGTCCGGCACGTGCACGTGGATGTCGGTCTTCTCGAACGCTGGCGGCTTGACGCCGATGCTGAGCGACCGGGCCCGGACGTAGGAGGCGGCGGCGGAGATGGACTCCTTCATCACCTCCTTCAGGTTGCCGGTCACGGTCATGCGGCCGCGACCTGGCATCTTGATCGCCTCGATGGTCAGGATCTCGCCGCCGAACTCGGTCCAGGCCAGGCCGGTGACGATCCCGACCTGATCCTCCTCGTCSGTCTCGCCGTAGCGGAACTTACGAACCCCGGCGAACTCGGCCAGCTTGGCCTCGTCGATGGTGACCGACAGCGTCTTGTTCTTCGACATCTCGCGCACCGACTTGCGCGCCAGGCCGCCCAGGGCGCGTTCCAGCGACCGCACGCCGGCTTCGCGGGTGTAGTAGCGGATCAGGTCGCGGATCGAGCTGTCCGGSACGAYGAATTCGGCCGGCTTGAGCCCGTTCTCKKCCGTCACCTTGGGCAGGACGTGCCGTTTGGCGATCTCGACCTTCTCGTCCTCGGTGTAGCCGCTGACCCGGATGATCTCCATCCGGTCCATCAGGGGC
>NZ_LMFL01000027.1:0-32232 GCF_001426805.1 Brevundimonas sp. Root1423 | reverse complement strand
ACCGGCATCGACAAGGCCTCGCGCCGCGTCTCGGTGTCGATCAAGGCTCTGGAAATGAAGGACGAGACCGCGGCGATCGAACAGTTCGGTTCGTCGGACTCGGGCGCCTCGCTGGGCGACATCCTGGGCGCGGCCCTTCGCGAGAAGGCCGGCGCCAAGGAATAGTCTCCTTTGTGATCTGGATACGGATCAGGCGGCGGGAGCAGTCCCGCCGCCTTTTTCGTGCGCGCGACTCGCAGATTTATGAGCGTTAACCGACATTTCGCCGGTCAATCGACCAGGCGGGGCTTTTTCCTGCGGCGGGTGGAGGCTAGGGTGGGGTTGCATCCCGTGCCCGGATGCACCCGTATGGGCTCTGGGAAGGGCTGAACTGGGCGGGGGCCTGCCGATGATAAAGTCTGAGCTGATCGAGAAGCTCGCTGCCGAGAACACCCATCTGACCCATGCCGAGGTCGAACGGGTGGTCAATATCGTGCTCGGCCAGATGGTCGATTCGCTCGGCGAGGGCGGCCGCGTGGAGCTTCGCGGCTTCGGCGCCTTTTCCGTCCGGGCCCGTCCCGCGCGGGCGGGGCGCAATCCCCGCACCGGCGAAACCGTCGATGTGCCGGCCAAGGCCGTGCCCTTCTTCAAGAGCGGCAAGGAGCTGCGCGAGCGGCTGAACGCGGCCGACGCCTGAACTCCGGAGATCGACGATGGGCCTCATGACCGAGTTCAAGGAGTTCATCGCCCGGGGCAATGTCGTCGACCTGGCGGTGGGCGTCATCATCGGCGCGTCATTCGGCAAGATCGTCACCAGCCTGGTCGAACAGGTGATCATGCCGCCGATCGGCCTGGCGCTGGGCCGGGTCGATTTCGCCAATCTGAAATGGGTTCTGGCCCCCGAGGACCTCTCCACCGAGGCGGTCGAGGAGGTGGCCATCCAGTACGGCGCCTTCATCAACACCCTGATCCAGTTCGCCATCGTGGCCTTTGTGGTGTTCCTGCTGGTCAAGGGCATCAACCGGATGCGCCGCGAGCAGGCGGCCCAACCGGAGACGGCGCCCGCCCCCACGCCGACCGAAGCTCTGCTGGCCGAGATTCGCGATGAGCTGAAGGCGCGACCCGGGGCCTGATTTCCCTCTTGTGACGGCGAACGGGATTCTCTGTTTGACTCCGGAGCCTGTTGGAACAAATAGTGAACATCTGGATTTCCGGACTCTCATGACCCCCGCGCCCCTGTCATCTCCCGCTCTGTTTCCCGAGAGGCCCGCGCCGCTGGAAGAGGCGTGCGCGGCGGGTCCGCGCGATGGGGCTGCCATGATGGCGTTCGCCCTGTCGCGTCGACTGGAGGGGGATGGGCGGCCGGTGCTGATGACCGCGACACGGGCATGGCTGGGCGAGCACGGCCGGCCCTATGGACCCGGCTTGCCGGGCGTGTCCCTGATCCTCGCGCCCGTCAACACGGCGGCCGAGGCCTTGTGGACCCTGGAACAGGCGCTGCGGTCCGGAGCGGTGTCCCTGGCCCTGGGCGCGGTGGATGCGGCGACTCTGACCCAGACCCGGCGGCTGGATTTCGCCGCCAAACAGGGCGGATGCGTGGGGCTTGTGTTGCCGCGCGGGCTGGACGGGCTCAGCGCGGCGCGGCGGCGCTGGCGGATATCGACCCTGGCCAGCGCTGTCGATCCCGACGATGCCCGGGCCCCCGGCCCGGTGCGACTGGCGGCGGAACTGGTGCGGGGACGCGGCGAACGGCCGGGGGCGTGGATGCTGGAGCAGGATGATGAGACGCATCGTCTCCGTCTGGCTGATCGACTGGCCGGTGACGGTCTGGAGGCGATCGGCCATGCGGGCGCGTCGTCCGGCCTCGCCGCCTGACCCCGCCCTCGATCCGAAAAACCCGTTCGCCCTGATCCTGAAGAACAACCGGGGCGCGGCGATCATCCACGCCCTGAATCCGGCGGCGCGGGCGACGGGTCTTCGGCGCGGCCAGACCCAAGCCGACGCCCGGGCCATGATCCCGCATCTGATCTGCAAGCCCGCCGATATCGAGGCCGACGCCCGCGCGCTGACGGCGCTGGCGGTCTGGGCCGAGCGCTGGTCGCCTTCCGTCAGCGTCGATCCGGCGGGAGAGGGGTTGGAGGGCCTGTTCCTCGACCTCACCGGCGCAACCCATCTGTTCGGCGGCGAGGCGGCCCTGTTGGTTCAGATCCGCGACCGGTTGGCGGAGGCGGGAGCGCGGGCCCGCGTCGCCATGGCCCCGACGCCGGGGGCGGCCTGGGCTCTGGCGCGCTGGGGAGAGTCCGAGGGCGGCGGCTGCATCGCCGACGATGAGACGGCGCGCGGCCTGCTGGCCCCTTTGCCAGTCGAGGCCCTGCGCATCGACGACCGCACCCTGACCCAGGCGCGGCGGTTCGGGCTGAAACGGATCGGCGACCTCTATCCCATGCCGCGCGCGGGGCTGGCGCGTCGGTTCCGGGACGGGGCCGGCGTCGGTCTGGTGCAACGACTGGATCAGGCCCTGGGCTTCGCGGGCGAGGCCCTGACGCCGGTGCGGCCGCCGCCGAAATACCGGGCGTGGCAGGCCTGGATGGAGCCGGTCGGCGACATCGAGGGGGTGGAGGCGCGGCTGGCGGAACTGGTCGCCGACCTGACCGCGCCGCTGCTGCGCGACGGGCAGGGGGCCAAGGCCCTGACCCTGACGGGCTTCCGCTCGGACGGCCGGACCACCAGCCTGTCGGTGCGCATGGGCCGGCCCGGTCGTGAAGCGGGGGTGTGGCTGCGGCTGTTCCGTGAGGCGGGGCTGGGCCGGCTGGAGCTGGGGTTCGGCCTCGACGCCATGATGCTGACCGCCGATGCGATCGAACCAATGACGGCGCGACAGGGGGCGCTGGAAAGCGAGGCCGAGGCGAAACAGGCCGAGAGTCTGGCCGCCCTGATCGACCGCCTGACCGCGCGGCTGGGCGAGGACCGCGTGCTGACGCCCGAGCCCGTCGACAGCTGGCTGCCCGAGCGCGTCGAGCGCTGGCGGCCGGCGCTGGGGCGGTCGCCAGCCGCGGCGAAGGGCCACGCGCGCCGGCCGATCCTGCTTCTGGACCCGCCCGAACCGGTCGAAGCCCTGGCCGAACTGCCCGACGGCGCGCCGGTGCGCTTCACCTGGCGGCGGCTGTCGCGACGCGTGACCCGCTCTGACGGGCCGGAACGGCTGTCGCCCGAATGGTGGCGGCCCCGCCCCGATGACCGCCAGGTGCGCACCCGCGACTACTACCGCGTCGAGGACGACGCGGGCGGCCGCTACTGGTTGTTCCGCGAAGGCCTGTACGGCCGGGAGTATTCGGGTGCGGCGGAGGAACGGGCGCCGTCGTGGTGGATGCACGGGGTGCTGCCGTGAGCGCCCCGGGCTCAGGCTGGGACGGCCAGTACGCCGAACTGGGGGCAATGACGAATTTCAGCTTTCTGGAGGGCGCGTCACACCCCGGCGAGATCGCGATGCAGGCGAAGGCCTTGGGGCTGGGCGCCATCGGCGTGGCCGACCGCAATACCCTGGCGGGGATGGTGCGGGCGCTGATGGGGGCCGAGGACGTCGACATCCCGCTGGTCGTGGGGTCGCGGCTGGGCTTCACCGACGGGACGGAACTGATGGTCTTTCCGCGCGACCGCGCCGCCTATGGCCGGCTGTGTCGGCTGTTGTCGCTGGGCAAGACCGAGGTCGTGCCGCAAGCCGGGGTCGACCCGGACGCCGATCGCATTGAAAAGGCCGAAACGCGGCTGACCTTCGAACAGGCGGCCGGGCTGGGCGAGGGCATGATCGCCCTGGCACCGGCGCCGGAAACGCCCGACGCGGCGTTCGAGGCCCGGCTGGCGGCATGGCGAAAGGCCTGGCCCGACGACCTGTATCTGGCGGCGGCGCCCCTGTGGCGCGGCGACGACCGCAAGCGGCTTAACCGTCTGGCGGCGATGGCGCATCGCACGGGCGCGTCGATGATCGCGACCAATGCCGTGCTGTACCACCACCCCGACCGGCGGATGGTGCAGGACGTCCTGACCTGCATCCGCGAAGGGACGACCATCGACAAGGCGGGCCGGCGGCTTCAGGCCAACGCCGAGCGCCATCTGAAGCCGCCGGCCCAGATGGCGCGGCTGTTCCGCGGGCATGAGGCGGCGCTGGCGCGGACCATGGAGGTGGCGCGGGCGTGCCGGTTTTCGCTGCGGGAACTAGAGTACCGGTATCCTGATGAGCCCGTGCCGGCGGGCTGGACGGCGCAGCGGCGCCTGATCCGGCTGGCCTTCAAGGGCGCACGGGAGAAATGGCCTGACGGGGTTTCACGGAAAATCCGCGACACGATCGTCAAGGAGCTGAAGCTCATCAAGCTCCTGAAATACCCCAACTACTTCCTGACCGTGCACGACATCGTGCATTGGGCGCGGACGCAGGAGAAGCCGATCCTGTGCCAGGGGCGGGGCTCGGCCGCGAACTCGGTGGTCTGCTTCTGTCTGGGCGTCACCAATGTAAACCCCGCCGAGCAGGACGTGCTGATCGAGCGCTTCATGTCCGCCGACCGGGACGAGCCGCCGGATATCGACGTCGATTTCGAGCATGAACGGCGCGAGGAGGTGATGCAGTACGTCTATCGCCGTTATGGCCGCGACCGGGCGGCGATCGTGGCCACCATCATCCACTACCGGCCCCGCTCGGCGATCCGCGACGTGGGCAAGGCTCTGGGGCTGACCGAGGACGTGACGGCGCGCATGGCCGACACGGTCTGGGGCTCATGGGGCGACAGCGTGAAGGACGAGCATGTCGACCGCACCGGCCTGAGCCGCGACGACGTACGCATGCGGCTGGCGCTGGAGCTGACGGCCGAACTGATCAAATTTCCCCGCCATCTGAGCCAGCACGTCGGCGGCTATGTGCTGAGCCAGACGCCGCTGCTGGAGATCGTGCCGATCGGCAACGCCGCCATGTCGGACCGCACCTTCATCGAGTGGGACAAGGACGACATCGACTTCCTCGGGCTGATGAAGGTCGATGTGCTGGCGCTGGGTATGCTGACCGCGCTGAGGCGCGGCTTCGACCTGATCGCGGAACACTATGAGCGCCGGTTCGAACTGGACACGGTCCCGCCGGAGGATCCTGAGGTCTACGACATGCTGTGCAAGGGAGACTCCCTCGGGGTCTTCCAGGTCGAGAGTCGGGCCCAGATGTCGATGCTGCCGCGGCTCCGTCCGCGGGTTTTCTACGATCTGGTGGTGGAGGTGGCGATCGTGCGGCCGGGCCCGATCCAGGGCGGGATGGTGCATCCCTATCTGAAACGGCGGGCGGAACGGCGCGAGGCGGAGCGGTCGGGCCGGCCCTTCGTGATCGACTTTCCCCACCCCTCGCCCGAGCATGGCGACCGCGACGAACTGAGGCGGGTGCTGCACAAGACCCTGGGCGTGCCCCTGTTCCAGGAACAGGCGATGCGGATCGCCATGGAAGCGGCGAAATACACCCCCGCCGAGGCCAACAGCCTGAGGCGGGCCATGGCGACCTTCCGGCACATGGGCACCATCGGCGAGCACGAGGTGCGGTTCACCAGCCGGATGATCGAGCGCGGCTACGATCCCGACTTCGCCCGCAGTTGCTTCGACCAGATCAAGGGGTTCGGGGAGTACGGCTTTCCCGAAAGCCATGCCTGCTCCTTCGCCCTGCTGGTCTACATCTCGTCATGGATGAAGCTCCGGTATCCCGAGGTGTTCACCGCCGCCCTGCTCAACAGCCAGCCGATGGGCTTCTATGCGCCGGCCCAGCTGGTGCGGGACGCCATCGAGCATGGGGCCGAAGTCAGGCATCCGGATGTGAACCGCAGCGGATGGGACGCCTCGCTTGAGCCCCGTCCGGGCGAACCCTGCGCCCTGCGGCTGGGGATGCGGTCGATCGACGGTTTCAGGAAGGACTGGGCCCTGCGGATCGAGGCGGCGCGCGCGGTCGGGCCGTTCGCCGATCTCGACGATCTGCGTCGCCGCGCTGACCTGCCGCCGTCGGCGCTGGACCGGCTGGCCGAGGCGGACGCCTATGGGTCGCTGGACCTGACGCGGCGGCAGGGGGTGTGGGCGGCAAGGGGGGCCGCGCCGGCGTCATCGGCGCCGCTGTTCGAGGCCATGGGGCTGAACGAGGCCGACGGCCGCCCGCCCGAGGCCCTGCCGGTGCTGGCGCCGTCCGAGGAGGTGGTCGGCGACTACCAGACCATCCGCCTGTCGCTGAAGGGCCATCCGGTCAGCTTCCTGCGCGACCGGCTGGCGGGCGTCGGGGCCCTGACGGCGAAGGCCTATCCGGGGCTGGCAAATGGGCGCCGGGTTGCGATCGGCGGGGTGGTGCTGGTCCGTCAGAGGCCGGGAACGGCCAAGGGCGTCTGTTTCATGACCGTGGAGGACGAGACCGGCGTGGCCAATCTGGTGCTGTGGCCCGACGTGTTCGAACGCTTCCGGCCCGTGGCCATGGGCGCGCGCATGGTGCTGGCGCGGGGCAAGGTGCAGACGGCGGAGGGGGTCACCCATCTGGTCGTCGATCAACTGGAGGACTGGACGCCGGTGCTGGGCCATCTGACGCCGGATTCGGCGCCGGGATCAGGCCATACGCCAGCGCGGGGGCGGCATCCGCGGGACGTGCGGGTGCTACCCGGATCGCGGGACTTTCACTGACGAATTCTCCGGAGAATTCGACGACGGTTTCGGGTGCGAAAGCGAAGACAAAACAGGGAAGCGGAAGAGGATGGCTACTACCCCCTCCGCTGAAACCGCCACTTCCAGATTCGATAGCCGACGATGGGGGCGAAGCCGCACACCAGGGCGGCGACCAGAACCGTCCAGAATCCGCCGCCCAGCCCATATTCGCCGACCGCCGCCCCGACCGCGGCCGCGAGAAGCGGGCCGAGCCAGGGCAGCCAGGACGGCGGCTTAGGCATCCACCTTGATGACGCCGCGCCGGATCTGGTCCAGCTCGATGGAGTCGAACAGGGCCTGGAAATTGCCCTCGCCGAACGCCTGGTTGCCCTTGCGCTGGATGATCTCGAAGAAGATCGGGCCGAAGGTGTCCTGGGTGAAGATCTGCAGCAGCAGACCTTCCTCGTCCGAACCGTCGATCAGGATGCGGTTCTTGCGCATCCGCTCCACGTCCTCGCCGTGGTTGGGCAGGCGTTTGTCGATCAGTTCGAAATAGGTCTCGATCGTGTCCTGGAACGGAATGCCTCGGCGCTTCAGCTCCTCCACCGTCTCGAAGATGTCGTCGGTGGCCAGGGCGATGTGCTGGATGCCCTCGCCGTTGTAGCGGCGCAGGAATTCCTCGATCTGGGAATTCTCGTCCTGGCTCTCGTTCAGCGGAATGCGGATGGCGCGGTCGGGCGCGATCATGGCCTGGGAGAACAGGCCGGTCGCCTTGCCCTTGATGTCGAAATATTTCTGCTCCTCGAAGGCGAAGACGTCGCCGTAGAAGCCGGACCAGGTGCGCATCTGGCCGCGCCGCACGTTGTGGGTCAGGTGGTCGAGCATGAACAGGCCGACGGAGTTCTTGCGCTCGGCCTCTTCCCAGCCCTCGATCTCGTCCCAGCCGTCATACAGCGAACCGGCGTCGCCATATTGATCGACAAGGTAGAGCAGCGAGCCGCCGATGCCCTGCAGGATGTAGGGATAGCCGCCGCCCAGGGCGCCGCCGTCATGACCCTCGGCCGGACGTCCGCCGCGCGACACGGCGCCTTCGAAAGCCGCCTTCGCATCGGCCACGCGGAAGGCCATGCCGTTGGCCGAAGGGCCGTGCTCGGTCGCGAACTCGCCCGCCTGACCCTTGGGCGAGCGGTTGACCAGCAGGGTGATGTCCCCCTGCTTCAGCCGCACCACGTCATTGGCCGGGTTCACGTGAGTCTGGGTAAAGCCCATGAGTTCAAGGCGCGCGATCATGGCCGCCGGATCGGGGCCCGTGAACTCGACGAACTCGAAGCCGTCGACGCCGAGCGGGTTTTCCTTGTCCAGCCGGGTGGCCGCGTCGGATTGGGGCGCGTCGTGCATGGGGCGTCTCCTGAAAGCGCTTGTCGGCGTTGGCCGCCGTTCGTCGGGCGGAACCTAGTGACCGGAAGGGCGGAAGCCAAGGCTAGCGGCGGTCACATGGGCGTGGTTCTCCCTCGCCCGAAGTGGTGGGGGACGACGAGGCGAAGACGAGCCCCGGGTGGGAAAGTGCGAACCCGCCGCCGTGCGGGCTTGCCGCTGCAATTCCTCACCCGGATCGCTGCGCGATCTTTCCTCCCCATGAAGGGAGGGAGAAGGCTAGTTGGGCCGGCCCACCACAGCGTCGACCGAACCGGTCGTCACCGGGTGATAGCCGGGCCGAGCCCGGGCATAGATCCGGGTGGCGATGGGACGGCCCCAGTCCCCCTCGGCCCACAGGCTGGTGAACAGCGGCAGGACGAATTTGCGCCGGCCCATGGTGGTCAGGAAGTTCTCCAGCGTCGGGACAGCAGCCTGATAGCGATGCTGGACAGCGATCTGCAGCCAGGCGAACAGCACCTCGGCATTGCCTTCGTTGCGCAGGTTCAGGGATGATTCCAGATCGGCCAGCTGGGCGTCGGTCAGCCAGTCAGCGCCATCGCGCAGGCCAGACGGCCGCCAGGCGAGGAAGCGCTGACGCTCCTGCGTGGACCAGCCGGCCCACGGGATCGCCGAGGCCGGACCCTTGTCGGCGAAGAAGGCGCGGGCGGCCGCGTCGACCGGACCGAAGGCGCCCGACACCGGCGGCTGCCAGTTCGACGGCATGCCGGGCTGATAGATCCAGGCGTCCATCATCAGCTGACGTTCCAGCGCGGCGTCGCCTGCGATCAGATGGGTCCGGATGTCCTGCAGGAACAGGTCGGTCGTCATGGGGCGGAAGGCATTGCGCTCGAAATAGCTCTTCAGCCAGGCGTCGAACCGTTCGCGCCCGACAATCCGTTCGATGGTGAACAGGAAGGCGGCGCCCTTCTCATAGGCGACGTCGGTCAGGCCTTCGTCGGGATCGCGCCCCTCGAGGTCGAGGTGCAGCCGGGTGTCGGCGGCGGGCAGGCCCGCCATCTCCGTCTGCAGGTCGCCCCAGCCGAGCGCGCGCAGCATCAGGGCGCGGTCCTCGCCATAGAGGGCCTCCATGATGCGGTTCTCGAAATAGACGGTGAACCCCTCGTTCAACCACATGTCGTTCCAGGTGGCGTTGGTGACGAGGTTGCCCGACCAGCTGTGCGCCAGCTCGTGCGCCACCAGCGAGACCAGCGACTGGTCGCCGGCGATGATGGTCGGGGTCGCGAAGGTCAGGCGCGGATTCTCCATCCCGCCGAACGGGAAGGACGGCGGCAGGACCAGCAGGTCGTAGCGGCCCCAGCGGTAGGGGCCGTACAGCCGCTCGGCCGCGTCGACCATGGCGGCGGTCGGGGCCAGTTCGGCGCGGGCGGCTTCCAGACGCGAGGGCTCGGTGAAGACGCCGGTGCGCTCGTCGATGGCGGCGAAGGCCAGGTCGCCGACGCCGATGGCGATCAGATAGGGCGGCACCGGATTGGTCATGCGGAACCGCCAGGCCTTCATGCCGGGACCGGCGTCCTCCCCCTCGGGCGTCAGCTGCTGGGCGCTCATGACCACGCGCAGGTCGGCGGGGGCGACGATGCGGGCGTCATAGGTCTGGCGGATGCCGGGGCTGTCCTGGGTCGGCACCCAGGTGCGCGTCAGGATGGCCTGGCCCTGGCTGAACAGATAGGGCTTCTGGCCGCCCGCGGTCTGGGACGGGGTCAGCCACTGCAGGGCGGCGGCGTCGGGTCGGGTCGAATAGGCGACGACGATGCGGCGCTTCTCACCCGCGGCCAGCGCCGGGAAGCGCACGGTCAGGGGCTGGCCCTTGATGGGGTCGCTGGCGCCGGTCTCATACTGCAGGGGGGCGCCGGCGGCGTCGGTGACGTTGCGGATATCCAGGTTCTTGACGTCCAGCACCACCTCGTTCGCGCCAGGCCGGCCCTGGATGTCGAGCGACGCCGTGCCGGCGAGCGTATGGGCCCGGAAGTCGGCGGTCAGATCCAGGGCCACGTGGCGCACATGGGCGATCTCGGGCCGCGCATAGGTATGGGTGTCGCGCGCGTATTCCGCCGGGGCGGCGGCCGAGGCCGGAAGGGGCGGCATGTCCGAGCCGGACGAGGGGCCAAATCCGGGCATCGAGGCGCATCCTCCCAGAGCCGTCGCGAGGGCGAGGGCGGAGACCAGTCCAAACGTGCGGATCATCGAGAGTCCTTGACCAGAAGGCCCGCCGTCATTGTTTCGGCGGTCGGGCGGGTTCGTTTCCTGCCGGGACAACGCTCCGGCGGGCGAAAAAGATCAAGAGGGGGCGGGCGCCGGCGCCGGGGCGAGGTTCCGCGCCTTGAACAGGCGTCCCCGCTCGGCGATCAGGACGCAGGCCAGCGCCGTGAGCCCGAGGCATACGAAGCCGATGGTCATGGGCGCGGCCGAGCCGTCGAACTGCTGGCCGATCAGGAAGCCCAGCGTCGCGCCAACGGTGGTCGAGATGAAGCCCTGGGCCGAGGAGGCGGTGCCGGCGATATGGCCCATCGGCTCCATGGCCATGGAGCCGAAATTGCCGGCGATGAAGCCGAAGCAGAACATGGTCAGGGCCTGCAGGACGGCGAAGGTCCAGATCGTCTCATGGCCCGACACCGCGACCGCCGCGTGGACCGACGATATGGCAATGAAGCCCAGCAGGGCCGTGTGCGAGATCAGCCGTGAACCCAGACGCTCCACCAGCCGCGCATTCAGCAGCGAGGCCACGGCGATGCCGCCGGCGACCAGGGCGAACACGACGGTGAACAGCTGCGGTTCATGGAAGACGTCGAAGAAGATCTGCTGGCTGGAGTTGATGAAGCCGAACAGGGCGCCCGAGATGGCGGTTATGGCGAGGGTGTAGCCGATCGACTGGCGGTTGGTCAGCGCCTGCCGGAAGGCCGAGGCGATGCGGCCGATCTGGATGGGCATCCGGTCCTCGGGGTGGAGGGTCTCGGGCAGGCGGATGGCGGCCCAGATCGCGAAGGCGGCTCCGCCCAGCGCCAGGACGCCGAACACCCAGGGCCAGGGCGCGACCGTGAGGATCAACTGGCCGAGTGTCGGGGCGAGGATGGGTACGCCGAGGAAGACCAGGAAGCTGAGCGACATCACCCGCGCCATGGTCCGCCCGGAATAGCGGTCGCGCACGATCGAGACGGCCAGCACCCTCAGGGCGGCGGCGCCGACGCCGGTCCCGACCCGCGCGGCGATCAGCAGTTCGAACGTCGGCGAGAAGGCGGCCAGGACGCTGAACACGACATAGAGCCCGAGGCCGAGCATCAGGACCGGCTTTCGGCCGAACCGGTCGGCCAGCGGCCCGTAGATGATCTGGGTCACACCGAAGCCCAGCAGATAGGCGGTGATGACCCACTGGCGGCTGTTCTCGGAGACAACGCCCAGCGCCTCGCCGATGGCCGGAAGGGCGGGCAGCATGGAGTCGATGGCCAGCGCGTTGAGCGCCATCATCATGGCGATCAGGGCGACGAATTCGGGAAACCCGGGCCCCTTCACGGCGGCGGCTGGCGCAAGGGTCGGGGAGGTCATCCCCGCCCAGATGCGGTTCAAGGGGGCAAGGTGCAACCGGGGCCGCGCGAATTTGCCGGGACGAAACGCGAAGTGAGCGCCCATCGAGGCGCGGCTGATGCTGTCAGTGATGCGGATCGTCAATCGCCCCAAGGGCTGGTACGAGGCCGGACCCGTCGTCCCCGGAACCGCCGAAAAGGAATGCTGAGATGTCCGACGCCTTCCCCGTCACCGTCTTCCACAACCCCGCCTGCGGCACCTCGCGCAATGTCCTCGCGATGGTCGAGGCCTCGGGCTACCAGCCAGAGGTGGTGGAGTATCTGCAGACGGGCTGGACCGCCGCCCAGCTGGGCGACCTCTTCGCCGAGGCCGGGCTGACGCCGCGCGACGCCTTGCGCGAGAAGGAAGCCGCGGGGATCGATCCCGTCCTGCTGGATGCGGGCACGCCGGACGGCGCGATCCTTGAGGCGATGCTGGCCCATCCCGTCCTGGTCAACCGCCCCATCGTCCGCACACCCCGCGGCGCCGCCATGTGCCGGCCGTCCGAAAAGGTCTTCGACCTGCTGGACCGCCGGCCTGACCGGTTCGTCAAGGAAGACGGCGAGGTGGTCGAACCCGGATAGCGCCCCGCTGGCGCCCCGGGCGACGTCCCGGCATACTCCCGGAAAACAGGGGGGGATTCAGGTGCGTCTTTCGATACTCATGGCTGCGATGGCTCTCGGTTGCGCCGCTCCCGCCGCCGCCCAGACCGCGGCTCCGCCCGTTCCCGTTTCGACCGCCGCCCCGGCCGATGTCGCCACGCCCGAGGCCATCGTCGGAGCCCTCTATGAAGTCATCTCCGGCGACGCCGGCGTGGCCCGCGACTGGGGCCGCTTCCGGTCGCTGTTCCATCCCACCGCCCGGCTGATGCCCTCGGGGATGAACCGCGAGGGTCAGGGCGTCGTCCGCTCGATCACGCCCGACGAATACGTCACCCGCAGCGAGCCGCTGCTGCTGGCCGAAGGGTTCCACGAACGCGAGATCGCGCGCCGCTCGGAGCGGTTCGGCCGTATCGTCCATGTCTGGTCGACGTATGAAAGCCTGCACCGCCTGTCAGACCCGCAGCCCTTCGCTCGAGGGATCAACAGCATCCAGCTGTTCAACGACGGCGTGCGCTGGTGGGTGATCAGCGTCTACTGGCAGGCCGAAACGCCGGCCGCGCCCATCCCCGCGGAATATCTGCCGCCAACGCGATGATCTGACGCCGTTCTGCTCGTGGTGCGGGCGGCCGGGGTCGAACCGGCACTCCTTTCGGAACCGGATTTTGAGTCCGGCGCGTCTACCAATTCCACCACGCCCGCACAGTCCACCACGCCCGCGGAGTACCTTCCGCCCGCGGGATAAGGGCGGAGGCTCAGAGCTATGGTGCGGGCGGCCGGGGTCGAACCGGCACTCCTTTCGGAACCGGATTTTGAGTCCGGCGCGTCTACCAATTCCACCACGCCCGCACAGGCCGCCCGGTCTCTCGGCAGGCGGGCTTGGTAGCGTGGGCTGTCAGTCCGGGTCAATCCGGCAAAGGGCGCAGCAAGGCTGGAGGCGGAGATGAAGAAATCCTCGTCGGATCATCCGCCGGCGGCGCGTCGGGCCGCCCGTTCTTCCCGCTCCAGCCTGCGATTTTCGCGTCGGCGTTCTTCCTCTTCGCGGGTCTGATATCCCTGAACCACGAAATGGGTGCGGTAGAGCACACGCGTCGTCGGGACCGGGCCGCGGGGATCGGCGGCGTTGCGCACGCGGGCGCGTCGGGCCGAGGCGAGGGTTGAGGCCCCGAACCCGCCTTCGCGCGGATGCTCGGACTCGATCGCGCAGTCGCGGAGGGATCCCGTCGGATTGGTGACGCAGGAGATGATGGCGAAACCGCGCGCATACCGCGTCGCGGGGTAGCGGGGCTCGGGCCGGACTCCCCACATCAGGTTCACGGGCACGCCGTCTTCTGACAGGGTCTCCAGTTCCGCATCGCGGGGATCGACCAATGGCCGTTCGCAGGTCGTCAGCGTCCGGTCGATGGAGGCCGAAGACGCCGGCAACTCCAGATCGTACATCAGGTTGCGCCCGGCCGCCGCGCCATTCGGGACCACAATGCGCAGACGACCGCCCGCCCGCAGTTCGCGCGCGAAGGGCGCGGGAAGGTCAGCGACGGCCACGGTGTCGTCTATCGCCACCGACCAGCTGGTGCTGGCCAGGTCTTCGTCGCCGAAGGCGATCCGCAGGGGGCGGCGGGTCGCTGACCCGGCCGGCGGCAATCCCGTGATCACCGCCTCGAACCCGCCGTCGGCGCACCGCGTGGCGATGCTCACGCCATTGTCGAACCGGGTATAGGCGACCAGCAGCTTCTTTTGCGGATCCTCCAACAGATCCCAGTCGGCCGACGCATCCTGCGCGAGGGCCGGCAGCGCGACGATGCAGGCGAGCAGGGCGGCAAGGGAACGCTTCATGGGACAATCCGGGCGGGTCTGCGAGGCGCAACCTTGTGGCGACAGCCGCGGCGGCGTCAAGTTGAAGCCTCACGAAATCCGGAAGCGGACCGTGAACGTGACGACCTTGCCGATCACGGATTCCTCGTCGTCCGGAAGCTCGACGCGCGAGCGCTTCGCCGATCGCAGCGCGCTTTGTCCGAACCCTGCGCCTTGTGGCGTTTCCGACAGGATGCGGCACTCGTCCAGGAGGCCTCCGGCAGCGATGGCGCATCCGACTGCAACCTCCCCGTTTTCCACACCCCGGGAAGCGGCCAGCTCCGGAAATTCAGGAATAACGGGGCGGGCCCAGACAGCCGTTCCGAGTTCGGCCCTTTGCCGCAGGTCCCAGTCGTCGTTCAGCGGAATCGAACAGGCCGACAGAACCTGATCGACGGCGGCGATGGATGGGGGCACGGGCAGGCGGTAGCGGCGCGGCCTTTCGCCGGCGCTGCCGGGGTCCAGCCGAATGTCCAACTCCCCACCAGCACGCAATTGCCGCGCGAACCGGGCTGGTTCCGGTGGTGAGATGATCGGCTGATCGGGCCAGGCCAGCCACTGCTGGCGCTCGTTCTGGATGGCCCCCGCCGTCACCGTCACGGCTGGCGAGGCTACCGTCGTCGGCACGCCCGTGAGCAGAAAGTCCAGCACGCCGGTCTTGCAACGCAGCGCGATCTGATTGCTGCCGAAGTTCAGCGTCGCCAGAGTGACTTGTCGGGCGGGATCCGTGGTCAGGTCCCAATCCGCGCTGACATCCTGCGCCATGGCCGGACTTGCCAGCCCCACGGCGGCCAATGCGAGCGCGAGACGCCTCATATCCCGGTCTGCGCAAGGATCAACGTCGCGGCCCAGCCATCAATGGCGGTGGTCGGTTCAGGCGTCATGACGGTGTCCCCGCATACAGCCCGGAAGCGGCCACATAGCTTTCGAGAGCTTAATCTGTCCCACGCATCCGTAAAGGCGCACCGCGGCCTCCCCCTCCTGAAACGTCGGAGGTCGAGATGAAGCGTGTGATGCTGGCGATCATGTCAGGCCTGCTGCTGTCCTGCCAGGGGCCGGCGGCGGTGATGGCGCAGGAGGCGACGGCAGGCGTCGCGACCGGGGCGGGCGCCCTGATCCACCGGACGCGCGCGCTGGATACGCTGGACCGGCGGCTGGCCCACTATGTGATGGCCGACCGAACGCCTGCCATCCGGGCCCGGCTGGCCGAAAGGCGTCCGGCCTATCTGGCGTTGACCGAACCCGAGGCCTTCCGTCAGGCGATCAACGCCGACCTGCTGGCGGTGTCGGGCGACAGACATCTGCAGGTCTGGCTCGAGAGCCGCAGCCGCGACGACGTGGTCGCCGATGGTCCGCCGCCGACCATGGAGGCGATGTCGGCCGAGGAGGCGCGCAACGGCTATGGCGTTCGCGCGGCGCGGATGCTGGACGGCGGCGTCGGCTATCTGAACCTCGCCTCTTTCAGCGGCCATCCGGATTCGGCGGGCGCGATCGACGCCGCGATGGCGCGGCTGGCCGGAGCCCGGGCGCTTGTCCTCGATCTGCGTGAGAACCTCGGCGGCGGCGAGGTCGCCCTGCGTCAGCTGATGGGACATCTCGCGCCGGAGCCGATGCGGCTGGAGGATCTGCAGTTCCGTCGCTGCGCGCCCGATCCCGCCGATCCCGAGGGGTGCGTTCAGGACGGCAGCCGCGATACCATCGAGCGTTTCGCCAACAAGGTCGCCCGACCGGCGTTTCCGGATCAGCCGATCTATGTGCTGGTCGGCCCGGGCGCCTTCTCGGCGGCTGAAGCCGTGGCCTACGACCTGCAGGCGGCGCGCCGCGCAACCGTGATCGGCGAGCCGACGGGCGGCGGCGCCAACCCCTCGACGGGCATGGACCTGGGGCCGTGGTTCACCGTCATCATGCCCATAGGCGTGGCGCGGCACCCCGTGACCGGGACCAATTGGGAAGGGGTGGGCGTCCAGCCCGATGTGCGTATTCCGGCGGACCGGGCGCTGGATGAAGCGCTGCGGCTGGCGGGCGGCTAGACCGCTTCCACCGTCTGTTCGATGGCGCCGAAGATGGAGTGGTGCTTGTCGTCCAGCATCTCGATGCGGACCGTGTCGCCATGCTTGAGGAAGGGGGTCGCGGCCTTGCCGTGCAGGATGGTTTCGACCGTCCGGACCTCGGCGATGCAGGAATAGCCGAGCCCGCCTTCGGACACGGGCTTGCCGGGGCCGCCGCCTGCGTCGCGGTTCGACACCGTGCCGGACCCGATGATGGTGCCGGCGCACAGGGCGCGGGTCTTCGCGAGGTGGGCGATCAGCGTGCCGAAGTCGAAGGTCATGTCCACCCCGGCGTCGGCCTTGCCGAAGTCCTCGCCGTTCAGCTGGACGTTCAGCTCGCCCTTGAGCTTGCCGTCGACCCAGCGGTCGCCGAGCGCCCGGGGCGTGACGAAGACCGGCGACAAGGCCGAGGCGGGCTTGGACTGGACGAAGCCGAAGCCCTTCGCCAGCTCGGCCGGGATCAGGTTGCGCAGCGACACGTCATTGACGAGGCCGACCAGCCGGATGTGGTTCAGCGCTTCTTCCCGCGTCACGCCCTGGGGCACGTCGCCGGTCACGACGACCACCTCGGCCTCGAGGTCGCAGCCCCAGGATTCGTCGGCCAGGGGGATGGGGTCGCGCGGGGCGAGGAAGCCGTCGGAGCCGCCCTGGTACATCAGCGGGTCGGTCCAGAAGCTGTCGGGCATTTCGGCGTTGCGCGCCTGACGCACCAGTGCGACGTGGTTCACATAGGCGGAGCCGTCGACCCATTGGTAGGCCCGGGGCAAGGGCGCCGAGGCCTCCCGCTCATGGAACCGGCCGCGCGGCACACCGCCGTGTTCGAGGCTTTCCGCCAGGGCCAGAAGGTCGGGCTCGACCCGGTCCCAGTTGTCCAGGGCCGACTGGAGCGTCGGTGCGATCAGGAAGGCGTCGGTAAACCAGGCGAGGTCGCTGGAGACGAGGACGAGGCGACCGTCACGGCCGTGCTTGAGGGAGGCGAGTTTCATGCCTCAAGGCTTAGGCGGTTTTATCCGGCGAGGAAACCGTGGCCGGACCGGTCAGTGGCCGGCGCGCGTCCCGCTGATCCTGCCGCCCGCCGTACGCCTGGGCCCCGGGGTCGAGAGTTCGGCGTGGGCGGCGCGCAGTTCGCGCACGCGGTCGGCGCGGAGCCGCCAGTGGTCGTTGAAGCGGCCGATGGCGAGACGCAGGGCGTCATTGCGTTCCTGCACGCCGAGGGAGCCCTTCTTCGTCTCGTGGTCGCCGTGGCTGTCGCCCCCCTTGCGGCCCGCATCGGCGTTGACGATCACGGTCACGCCGCCCACGGACGAGGGGTGCGCCTCGTCGTGCTCATGTCTCGCCCGCTGTTCCGCCGTGTCGCCGTTTCCATGACCGCCGTCGGGTTTGTGTGGTTCTTCGCCCTCGCCGCCGAGCGCGGCGTCCAGCGCCTTGATCATCCTGCCAGCGCCGCCGGCGATGCCCAGGGTCCGGCCCAGCCGCCGGTCGATCGTCCGGCGCAGCGCCGAAGCCTTGGCGGGCAAGGAGTCCCCGTCGGCCTTCATGGCTTCCTTGGCGGCCTCGTCGATCTCCTCCCAGATGGAAACCGCCGCGTCGACTCGCGCGCCGCGCGCGCCCTGACCCAGATACCAGCCGATCAGCACGGCGGCGGCCAGCCCCAGCAGCAGGGCGCCCCAGAGCACGGGATCGGCGCCGATCATCAGCGGGGCGTCCAGCGGCGCATTGGCGGCGTCGGCGGCGGCGAAGTCGGCGTCGTAGGACATGCGGCTCCCCCTCCTGGTCCGGAGGCGCATCTTGCCCCGACGGCTCAGCTTGGCAATGACAAAGGTTAACGCCGCCGCGTTTCCGGCGGGCGGTCAGCGCGGCGCGGTGATCAGGGCCTTGGCTTCCGCGCCCGTCGGGGAGCCCCTGTCGCGCACCTCGACCTCGACCGCGATCGCGCCTTCGGGCGCGTGGGCCCACAGGTAGCGTCGCTCGATCTCGACTTCCCGGCCCGACGGCGCGAAGCCGGTGAAGCTGTCGCCCCAAGGCGTCACCGATTTCATATCGGGCCAGGGCAGGGCGCAGGCGATGTCCAGCTCCTCGAGCGCCATCTCCGACAACTCGTCGTCCTCTACAGCCACCGGCGAACCTTCTGGCGAAACGCCTCGTATCCCGGTCCGAATTTGGCGGCCAGATAGCGCTCCTCGCGCTGGATGACGAACCGGTCGATCACGAACAGGCAGGGGGCCAGGAGAATGAGCGCGATCCAGCTGTCCATGGCGATGGCGAGGCCGGCGTAGGTCGCGGCGAACCCGACGTAGATCGGATTGCGGCTGAGACGGTAGGGCCCCTCGACGATCAGGGCGGTGGATGGCTTCCACGGCTCCACCGCCGTGCCCCGACGGCGGAACAGACCCGCCGCCATGCCGTCAAGCAAAAGCCCGCCGACGATCAGGGTCAGCGCCGCGCCTCGACGAACCGGTATCTGGAGCCCGAAACCGGCCGCCAGCCAGCCCAGTCCCGCCTCGACCGCCTCGGGCCGTGCGCCCAATGCGGCCAGACCCCAGCCGGCCAGCAGGAAGCCGAGATAGATCAGCGGAGGCGGGGCGATCACGCCGGGGATGTCGCGTTCGCTCATGGCCGCAGGACCTCGTCTCCGTAGATGGCGACGCGCGCGGGTTCGGCGGAGGACACCGCCCCGCGATACATGCCGGACGTGGTCATGGCGAAGGCGGGTTGGCCCTGCAGGTCCATGACGATGACGCCGCCCGAGCCGCCCAGGGACAGGGCGTCGTCGACCTCGGCCTGGCCCGCGGCCTGGCCTCCGGCGCCGCCCGCGATCCGGGCGCAGATGTCGCGGGCGACCGAGGCGCGAATGTAGAATTCGCCGTCGCCGGTCGCCGACACGGCGCAGCCGTCGCGGTTCGACGCATAAGTGCCCGCGCCGATCACCGGCACGTCGCCGACCCGACCCCAGCGCTTGGCGGTCATGCCGCCGGTCGAGGTGCCGGCGGCGAGGCGGCCCTGGCTGTCCAGGGCCACGGCGCCGACGGTGCCGAACTTCCGTTCATTCAGGGGCGGGGCGGGCAGATCGTTGGCCGCCTGGGGGCCCGGCGCGCCGGCGGGGCGCTGCGGGACCGGAAGGTTCTGCTGGCGCAGCGCCCGCTCCAGCCCCTGCCAGCGGCGTTCGGTGAAGAAGAACGACGGATCGACCTGCTCCAGCCCAGCGGAAGCGGCGAACGTGTCGGCGCCCTCGCCGATCAACATGACGTGAGGCGAGCGCTCCATCACCGCCCGGGCCGCCGCGATGGGGTGGCGGGTTCGGGTCAGACCGGCCACGGCGCCGGCGGTCAGGTCGGAACCGTTCATGACGGCGGCGTCCAGTTCGTTGCGTCCGGCGGCGGTGAAGACCGCGCCCCGCCCGGCGTTGAACAGCGGATCGTCCTCCATGATCTCGATCGCGGCCTGCACCGCGTCGAGCGCCGCGCCGCCGTCGGCCAGCACGGCCGAGCCCGCCTCGAGCGCCCGCTTCAGGGCGGCGCGGTAGGCGGCGTCCTGTTCGGCCGTCAGGCTCTCGCGCTCGATGACCCCGGCGCCGCCGTGAATGGCGAACGACCAGCGCGGCGCGTCCTGGGCGGCCGCGGGAGCGGCCGACAGCAGAAGGGCGAGCGCGGCCGGGAGGAGACGGGCGAGGGACATGATCGGCCTTTCGAAAACCAAACCTGAACCTCGGACAAGCGCGGCTTCAACTCAAGGGGTGCTCATTCCCGACCCCGACCCCGACCCCGACCGCGGATTCCGGGCATCGCACCGCCGAGGCGTCGGACGCCGCCTTCCAGCCAATTTACCCTTAACTCTTGTCCGGTCTTGCTCCGCGTGCTGCTTATGCGCCTTCGCGCGTCAGGTGGGGCGCAGCAAAAAGGGAGTGAGCCGTTGAGCAGAACGGACGCAGGGGGCGCGCCGACAAGGCGCATCGGGCTTGAAGCCCGGCAAAGCACAGGAGACCAGGCATGAATATCGTCATCATTCTGGGCCTGATCATCACCTTCGCCACCGGCGTTCCGGTGCTGATGCAGATTCTGAAGAACCATCCGCGCGGACTGATCATCCTGTTCTTCGCCGAAATGTGGGAGCGGTTCTCCTACTACGGCATGCGCGGCATCCTGATTTTCTTCCTGACGCAGCATTTCCTGTTCGACGACACCATGGCGGGCTCGACCTACGGGTCCTACACCTCGCTGGTCTACCTGCTGCCTCTGGTCGGCGGCATTCTCGCCGACCGTTTCATCGGCACGCGCAAGGCCATCGCCTTCGGCGCCCTGCTGCTGGTCGCCGGTCACGGATTGATGGCCTTCGAGGGCCGTCCCGCGACCGAAACCCTGACCTACGGTGGTCAGACCTATGAGATTTCGGCGGAGGGCCGCGGCGCGGATCGGGACGTCAACATCGTCATCGACGGCCAGAAATACGCCTTCGGTCCGGCCGAGGGCGGCGGCATCGCCGTCGCCGGCATGCCGGCGGCGTCGCCTCTTCCCGCCACCCTGGCGGAAGGRTCRTACGTCATGACCCAGACSCGCGACCTGATGGGCGTGAACSTSTTCTATCTGGCSGTGTCGCTGATCATCATGGGCGTCGGCTTCCTGAAGCCGAACATCTCCACCATCGTCGGACAGCTGTATCCGCAGGGCGACCCCCGGCGCGATTCCGGCTTCACCCTCTACTACTACGGCATCAACCTCGGGGCCTTCTGGGCCGCGGTGCTGTGCGGCTATCTGGGACAGTCTTCTATCTGGCCGTGTCGCTGATCATCATGGGCGTCGGCTTCCTGAAGCCGAACATCTCGACCATCGTCGGACAGCTGTATCCGCAGGGCGACCCCCGTCGCGATTCCGGCTTCACCCTCTACTACTACGGCATCAACCTCGGGGCCTTCTGGGCCGCGGTGCTGTGCGGCTATCTGGGCCAGACGGTCGGCTGGTGGGCGGGCTTCGGCCTGGCCGGCATCGGCATGGCCTTGGGCTGGATCGTCTTCATGCTCGGCAAGCCGCTGCTCGAGGGCAAGGGCGAGCCGCCCAACCCSGAGATGCTSAAGCGTCCGATGATCGGCCCGCTGAACCGCGAATGGTCGATCTATCTGCTGGGTACGCTCAGCGTCGGCCTGATCTGGTTCCTGGTCCAGCGCAACGCCGTCGTCGGCTGGGTGCTGGGACTGGCCACGATCGCGTCGCTGCTGTTCATCCTCTACGTCATCATCAAGGTGTGCCAGACCAAGGCGCAGCGTGAGCGGATGATGCTGGCGGTGGTGCTCATCTTCGGTTCGGTGGTCTTCTTCACCCTGTTCGAACAGGCCGGCACCTCGCTGAACCTGTTCGCCGACCGCAACGTCGACCTCAGCCTGACGCCGACGGCGTTCAACTTCCTCGGCGTCACGGTGGGCACGCCCGCCCAGCTGGAAGCGGCCGGGATCACCCCGACCGGCTTCTGGGTCGACGCCACGATCACCGCGGCCCAGACCCAATCGTTCAACGCCGGTTTCATCCTGCTGTTCGCCCCGATCATGGCGGCGCTGTGGGCCTATCTGGCCAAGCGCAACATGGACCCCAACCCGACGATGAAGTTCGGTCTCGGCCTGATCCAGGTCGGTCTCGGCTTCATGGTGGTGGTCTGGGGCGCCGGCATGGCCAACTCGGCCTTCCAGCTGCCGATCGTGCTGCTGGGCCTGCTCTACATGTTCCACACGACGGGCGAGCTGTTCCTGTCGCCCGTGGGCCTGTCGGAGATCACCAAGCTGTCGATGCCGGCGGTGGTCAGCTTCATGATGGCCGTCTGGTTCCTGGCCAGCTCCATCGCCCAGTTCGTGGGCTCGGAGATCACCAAGCTGTCGATGCCGGCGGTGGTCAGCTTCATGATGGCCGTCTGGTTCCTGGCCAGCTCCATCGCCCAGTTCGTGGGCGGCTGGATCGCGGGTCTGGCGGGCACGGAGACCGTCGGCGGTCAGGTGCTGGACCCCGGTCTTGCGCTGCGCACCTCGCTCGAGATCTTCGAGAAGCTCGGCTGGGGCGGCATGGTTATCGGCGCCTTCTTCATCCTGATCAGCTTCTTCATCAAGGGCTGGTCGCATGGAGCCAATGACGCCGGCAATCATCCGGGACCGACCCTGACCGATCGGGGCCAGGAGGACGGCAACGTCGCCAGGCCCGGGACCAGCACCGCGGGCTGATCCAGCCAGCGGCTGACAACAGAAAGGGCGGGGCCTGACGGCTCCGCCCTTTTTCGTGCGCGGGGGTGGCGCACGTCAGTTTGGGGCGTGGGGTCGCCTTCTTCAGAAGGTCTTTCTTATCTGGACGAACAGCCAGGGGCTCATCCGCGTGCGACGCACCTCGCGGAACGACAGGGGGGCGGTGTCGCGGGGGCCGGCGTAGATCTCGCGATCGTAGCCGTTGCGGCGGTTGGAGGCGTTGCCGAGGTCGACCCGCACCGTCAGGTCGGGGCGCGGCTTCCACTGGCCATAGGCGCTGACGCCGGGCTCGGAATAGAACCGGCGAATCTCGCGCACACGGAAGGCGGCGCCCTTGTCGATGTTGCAGCCGTGGTCGAAGCCGTAGGACCAGCGGCCGCCTTTCAGGTCCTGATTGAACGCCACGCCGCAGCCGAAGGCCTGGTTTCCCTGGAACCGCCGCTCCTCGCCGGTGACCGGATCGACGACGGAGGTCCGGGACCAGCTGCCGCGCACCTGCAGCCGGCCGTTCGGGATTCCCAGCTTGTCCGTCGGCAGGGTCAGGCGGGTCTGGAAGAAGTTCGACGTCCCGTCGCCGATATTGCCCACGCCGTCGAAGCCGCCGATCAGCGGAATGATATCGACCACATCCTCGATCTCGGCGTGGCTCAGGGTGAAGTCGAGGACGCCCTCGTTCCAGAAGCGGCGTTCGTAGATGGCCTCGAAAACGGTCGCCTTCTGCGGTTCCAGGTCCGGATTGCCGCCTTCGACCTGACCGATGTCGATGTCGGCCGAGGCGACGAAGTCGCCGAAGTCCAGCTGACCCACCTCGCGTTCGGCGCGGAGGCGGAACTGGTGACCGGCCCACGGCGTCCAGGTCATCTGGATGCGAGGCTTGGGGAAGACGAAGGATTTTGACTGGTCGCTGTCGCCCGACTGGCTGATCTCCGAAACCTCGACCCGGACGCCGGCTTCGAGCGTGAATTCGGGGCGGGGCCGCCAGGTCGTCTGGCCGAACACCTCGCCGCGCAGTTCCTCGACCCGGACCGAAGCGGACGGCAGGGGAATGGCCACGCCGTTTTCCTCATAGGCGTTGGTGCTGTCGAGGAAGTTGAAGGCGATCTCGCCGCCTGTCTCGACGGCGAACCGGTCGTCGGGCCGGTAGCGCAGGGTCGCGCGGGCGATCGATTCGCCCGCGGTGGCGTCGGCCGTGAAGGTCGAGCTGCCGCCGGCGCCAGTCGAGACGCCGGTGTATTCCTCGGTCCCGTAACGCTGCAGCCCGGTCAGCTCCAGCCCGAGGCGGGGGCTCAGATCGCGGGTCCAGTTGACGCCCAGTTCGCTATCGACCGAGTCCGCCTCCTCGTCATTGAAGCTGTCGCTGCCGGCGCCCGAGCGGATCAGCAGATCCTGCGAATTCTCATTGCCGAACCAGCCCAGCAGGCCGTTCACCTTCAGCAGGCCGTCCGCCACGCGGCGCTGGACGGCGCCCGTGGCCCGCACCGTGCGGATGCGGTCCCACAGCACCAGGTCGGCGTCCTGGATCAGATTGCCGGCGGGGTCATAGCGACGACGGAAGCCATCCCCGGTTCCGTCGGTGCGGTCCGAGAACGCGTTGATCGAACCCTCGATCTGGTTGTCGCCCTCACGCCGCGACCAGCGCGCCGCGATCACGGGGCCGACGTAGCCGTCGGGATAAAAATAGGCGTTGGCTTCCAGCACGCGTTCGGTGACGACGCTCCGGACCAGGATGACGTTGGCGATCACTGACCGGCCCTGCATGTCGATGCCCGGCGCGCCGCCGCGGATCAGTTCGATGCGGGCGACGCCGGCCGCCGAGATGCGGCGCAGGATTTGCTCCAGATTGTCACTCTTGGTCGAGGGCCGTACGCCGTCGATCAGCACGTTGCCGGCCGTGCCCGCGAGGCCGCGCGTATCGCTGTCTCCCGTGTCCAGGCCGAAGCCGGGCAGGCGGGCGATCATGTCCAGCGCGGTGTCGGGCCGGGAGTCGGCGAAGAAGGCCGGATCAAAGACCAGCACACCCCGCCGGGTCGCGTCGACCGCCGGCGCGGTCCCGGTCGGATCGGCCGGAACCGGCGCCTCGGCGGAGGACGAGAGGGCGGCGACCCCTGTCGAGGTCTGCGCCATCGCCGGGGCCGCCACGGCGCACAGGGCGACGCCGACCAGCCAGACAGCTTTTCCCATGAAATCCTCTCCCTGTTACGGCAAAGGTGCTCGTGGTCCGGCGGGGCCTCCAGTTACAAGCCGGACAGGTGGATTAATTCGCCGACAGGCTTGGGGCGAGGCCATGGCCGCCCCGGCCTGTCGCCGGATCAGAACGTCTTGCGCAACCGCAGGGAGACGAAGGTCCGGGGGTCGATGTAGCGGTTCTCGACCAGTGCGACCGGCCGGGCGGCCGTGCGGGCGGCGAAAACGGTGCGCTCGACCTCGAAATCGTCCCAGAGGTTGATCTGCGCCCGCAGCGACAGGGTCGCGGTCGGCTTGTACTCGGCCCACAGTTCGAAATAGTCGGCGCCGCGGAAGCCAGAGGTCTGGTCCGGATCGTAGCTGGTCTGGCTGAGCTTGGTGATGTAGGCGCCGCCCCATTGCAGTTTCCAGGAGGTGATGTCCTGGGCGATGGTGAAGGTCGCCTGCGACGGGCGGACGCCCGAGATGGCGCGGGTCTCGCCCGTGGTCGGATCGGTGACCTCGGTATGGTTCCAGGTGTTGCGGAAGCCGAGACGCCCGCCGGTGAAGCCGTACCGGTCCATCGGCACGAGGACGTTCACCGCCAACTGGTCCAGGGCGCCGTCGCCGATATTGCCGACCGCCGACAGGCCGCCATCCAGCGGGATCACGTCGATGGCGTCGACGATCTCGTCATGGCGCAGGCCGATGCTGACGATGCCGTCGGTCCAGAAACGGCGCTCATAGGTCGCTTCCGTGATCCAGCGCTGCTCCGGTTCCAGATCGGCATTGCCGCCCAGAACATTCTCCTCGTCCAGATCCGAGGAGGCGGCGAAGTCGCCGAAGTCCAGCTGGCCCAGTTCGCGCTCGAAGCGGAAACGGAACTGGTTGTTCGGCATCGGCGTCCAGGTCGCCAGCACGCGGGGTTTGGGGAAGAAGAAGCTCTTTTCCTGCTCGGCGTCGCCGGACTGGGTGATGGTCGACGCCTCCACCCGCAAGCCGCCTTCCACGGTCAGGGTCGGGCGGACCCGCCAGGTCGCCTTGCCGAAGACCTCGCCGCGCGTTTCCTCGACCTTGACCGAGGCCGAGGGCAGGGGCACGGCGACGCCGCCGACGGTGAAGGCCTGCTGGATCTCCAGCATGTTGTAGGCGACCTCGCCGCCGCCTTCGAAGGTCAGGGCCGGCGAGCGTTCAAAGCGCAGCAGGCTGCGGAAGATCGTTTCGGACGAATTGCCCTCGGCGACAAAGCGCTGTTCCGGACTGTCGACGCCGCTGACGCGGGTGCGCGATGTCGAGACGTTGTCGAAGTCGTTGAACTGATGGATGAACCGGGTTTCGAGATTCAGCCGCGTCCCCAGCGGACGGGTGTAGACCACCCCGAACTCGCCGCCCGAGCCGTCGTCCTCGAACAGGTTTTCGCGCCGCGCCGTGGGCGAGGTCTGCAGGTTGATGCTGTGGTAGTCGTTGACGCCGTAGCGGGCCGTCAGGTCGATCTTGCCGCCGTAGAGAGGCGTCGCGAAATTGCCGCGGATGGAGGTCCCGCCGCCGTACTGGTCGTTGAAGAAATCTTCCTGGCGGATGATGGCGCCGCTCGCGTCGCGGCGGACGATCGGACCGATGCCGTTGGCGTCGCTCATGGACATGCCGTCGCTGAGGGTCACGCCCCAGGTCCGCTCGCCCTCCCTGGCGGTGAACTGGTAGGAGCCGCCGTAAAGGTCCTGCCCGCCGTCGAAGATCGCGGCGTTGGCGGTGAGGATGGACTGCCGGCTGGATTCGGTTCTGGTGATCACGTTCACCACGATGGCGAAGCCCTGCATGTCGATGCCCGGCGCGCCGCCGCGGACCAGTTCGATGCGCTCGACCTGGCCGGCCAGGGTGCGGCCCAGCACGGCCGAGCCGGTGTCGTTCTTGGACGCCGGGCGCGATCCGTTGATCAGGATATTGCCGACCGAGCCCTCGAAGCCGCGGCTGCCGTCGCCGTCGACGACGCTGAAGCCCGGAATCCGGTTGACCATGTCCAGGGCGCTGTTGGGCCGCTGGTCGGCGAAGAAGTCCGGCGTGAACACCAGGACGCCCTGCTGGTCCGCCTGGGCCTGGGGGGCGGCCTGCTGTTCGCCGGGTGTCTGGGCGGACGTCGCCCCGGCGGTCAACAGGAGCGCCGTCGTCGCCAGCAGGATGGTCTTTGTCATTGCAGGATTCCCCTCGTCGTGTGACGGGAGATGTGACGGTCTGCCGCGGCCTCCTCCAGTTACAAGACAGACAGGTGCATTAAATCTCCGACATCATTACACCGATGTCATGGTTGTGTTCCAATTTAGTCTTAGCGTTACTCGGCATATGCAAATGACGAAGGTATAGTCGTGAGAACTCATACAGCCGCCCTGTTGGCCGCCGGCCTGCTGATCGCCACCATGACGCCCGCCGTCTCGATGGCCCAGACGCCCGAGGCGGAGGCGACGGAGCTCGACGAGGTGATCGTTCTGGCCCGGCGCTCGGGCGCGCCGATGTGGACGGTGACCCGCGGCGACAGCACCCTGATCCTGGTCGGCGCGATCACCGGCATTCCCCGTGACCTGACGTGGCGGCCTGACGATCTGGAAGCGGCCGCGGCCCGATCGGACCAGATCCTGTCGCCGCAGGAGGGCCGGGCCTCGGTCACCGACCTGTTCCGCGTCATCTGGCGCGCCCGAACCATCGCGCGCATGCCCGAAGGCCAGACGACCGCAGACTTTCTGACGCCCGACTGGCAGACCCGGCTCGAGGCCCTGATGACCGACGAGCGCAATGAGGATTGGCGGCGGACAAGCCTGTTGTTCGTGGGCTTCGACCTTATGCAGGACAAGGCCGGCTACAGGAGCGGCCGCACCGGCGACGACGCCATGGACGTGATCCGGCGCGCGGCCCGGCGCGCCCGGGTGCCGGTCCGGCCGGTCGGAACCGTGCGCGGCGACGCCCTGATCGACAGCCTGATCACCGCGCCCCAGAGCGCCCATGTGCCCTGCGTCCAGGCCGCCATCGCCGCCGCCGAGGCGGGACCGGACGCGACCCGGGACCGGGCCGAGGACTGGCGCGCGCTCCGGATCGCCGATGTCGTCGCCTCTCCGGTCGACAAGGCGCTGAACCAGTGCTGGCCATGGGGCGATCCGGAGATCGCGCCGCAGCTGAGGCAGCAGTGGGCGGCGGCGATCGAGACGGCGATGATCTCGCCCGGCGTGACCATGGGCGTGGCTCCGATCCGGCTTCTGGCCGAAACGGGCGGCGTCCTCGACGGCCTTGAGGCCCGCGGGTTCGATGTGGTCGGCCCGGAGTGGCGGCCGAGACCCTGAAAAACACCGTCTCATGCGTCTCATGCGTCTCACCGTCCGGGTCCGTCGGATTTCCACGGAAATCGACAGGACCGGCAGTATGACCCCGACCTGCGTCAGAATCGGACGTATCAGACGGCGGTCCCGCCCACGGTCAGGCCGCCGATCTTGAGGCTGGGCTGGCCGATGCCGACGGGGACGCCCTGACCGGCCTTGCCGCAGACGCCGACGCCGGGGTCGAAGGCGAAGTCGTCGCCGATCATCTGCACCCGCTGCAGGGCCGTGGCCCCGTCGCCGATCAGGGTCGCGCCGCGCACCGGGGCGGTGATCTTCCCGTCCTCGATGAGGTAGGCCTCGGTGCACTGGAAGACGAATTTGCCGTTGGTGATGTCGACCTGGCCGCCGCCGAAATTGGCGGCGTAGAGGCCGCGTTTCGTCGAGGCGATCATGTCGGCCTGCTTGTCCCTGCCGCCTTCCATGAAGGTGTTGGTCATGCGCGGCATCGGCATGTGGGCGAAGGACTGGCGGCGGCCGTTGCCGGTGGCGCGGGCGCCCAGCTGCCGCGCCGACAGCCGGTCGTGCATCAGCCCGACCATGATCCCGTCCTCGATCAGGACGGTGCGCGAGGTCGGCGTGCCCTCGTCATCGACCGACAGGGACCCGCGGCGTCCTGCGATGGAGCCGTCGTCGACCACGGTGACGCCCGGGGCGGCCACTCGCTGGCCCATCATGCCCGAGAAGACCGACGATCCCTTGCGGTGGAAGTCGCCCTCGAAGCCGTGGCCGATGGCCTCGTGCAGCAGCACGCCGGGCCAGCCGGCGCCGAGGACCACGTCCATCTCGCCGGCCGGGCAGTCGACGGCCTCGAGGTTCACCAGCGCCTGACGCAGGGCCTCGTCGACCTGGCCCTGCCAGCGGTCGGGCGCGATCCAGGTCTCGAAGCCGGCGCGCCCGCCGGCTCCGGCCGAGGCGCTCTCGCGCCTGCCGTTGGATTCGACGGTGATGGAGACGTTCATCCGGACGAGGGGCCGCATGTCGCGCACCAGCCGGCCGTCGCCGCGCAGGATCTCGATCTGGCGACGCTCGCCGATCAGGCTGGCCGACACCTGCACCACGCGCGGATCGCGGGCCCGGGCCCAGGCGTCGATCTCGCACAGCAGGGCGATCTTGTCGGAGAAGGCGGGCGAGGCGAGGGGATCGACCGCGTCGTAAAGCTGCTGGTTGGTGGCCCGGGGGGCCTCGGCCGTGACGCCGGCATGGCCGGACCTGGCGAGAGAGGCGCTGTCGGCGGCGCGGCGGATGGCGGCGCCGCTGATCTCGTTGGCGTGGGCGTAGCCGGCGGTCTCGCCCGCCACGACCCTCAGGCCGAAGCCTTCGCTGGCGTCATAGGCGGCGGATTTCAGCCGGCCGTCGTCGAAGACCAGCGATTCGCTCTCTGACCGTTCGAGGAACAGTTCCCCGTCGTCGGCGCCTTCGAGCGCGCCCTGCAGGATGGACAGGGCTTCATCGGCGCCGACGTCGGCGCTGTCGAGAATGGCGGGAGGCGATACGAGGACGGTCATGGGCCCTAAGTAGGGGCTGACCGCCCTCGCGTCACCGGGTCAGTTCTGGTCGATGTCGCCGGAACCGGAAACCGACTGCTGCAGATTGGCCGGCCGGCGGGTCAGATCGACGTCGCCCGAGCCCGAGATATCGATCCTGGCGGCTCCGGTCGGGCCGATCCGGACATCGCCCGAGCCGGAGGTGTCGACGCTGGCGTCGGTGGCGCGGAGCGCCGACAGGTCCGAATCGCCGGAGCCGTTGACGTCGATCGTCGCCGTCTGCGTCTCGCCTTCCGCGACCACGTCGCCCGATCCCGAGATGTTCAGGTCGAACGTCGGCTGGTCATAGTCCCGGATCGACAGGTCGGCCGAGCCTTCGAGGTCGAAGGATTTCACCGACGGGGCGGTGATCACGACCCGGAGCCGGTCATGGTTGCTCCAGCCGAAGACCACGTGTTCGGAGCGGTCATCGCCTTCGGACCAGGTCAGCCGGCCGTCGATCAGGTTGACCTGGTCGACCATCGACTTCCGGCCGGTGACCACGACCGAGGGCGTGTCGCCCTGGATGTAGGTCACGTCGCCCGGGATCTCGATCGTCAGCTTGTCGCCGCCGGTCCAGGCCAGGTTGCGGGTCACCGACGGACCGACGTCGCCGCGCTGGAATGTGATCGTTTCGGAACTGTCCACGTCATGGAAGGTCCACTCCCAGCCGTGGCGGGCCAGATCGTTCCCGCCGATGGCGGCGGCGCCGGAAAGGGTGGCGATGCAGAGCACCAGACTGGCGCCCGTGATGATGAGAAGCGTGCGGATCATGTCTTGTCCTCCCTCAGAACTTGCCGTCGGCCGGGGATTGTTCCCCCAGCGCGGGCTTCAGCAGGCGATAGTGCAGGCGCGCGTACCAGACGGTGGCGTTGACCAGCAGGATGGTGGCGATGGCGGTCAGGGCGCCGAGCGCCGTGGCTCCGGCCATCAGGCCGATGCCCCCGAGGATCGCCGTGGCGACGCCGCCCGGGAAGCCCGCGAAGGGACCGGCGATCATCACCGCCCCGCCGCCGATGAACAGGCCGACGGCGGCCATGAAGAAGCCGAACAGGACGCCGACCACGCTCATGAAGATGGGCAGCAGGATCAGGAGGTCGATCGCGCCCAGACCGTCGATCGCGCCCAGACCNGCTATCTGCGCGTCTCCACTGAACAGGACGCCGACCACGCTCATGAAGATGGGCAGCAGGATCAGGAGGTCGATCGCGCCCAGACCCAGGACCGCGAAGACGGCCCCGGCGGCGGCCGACGGGTTCTTTTCCTGATGCCAGCGCTGGGCGCCGGCCTCGGCGCGCAGTTCGCGGGCCAGGCGGTCGGGATCGCCCAGGGCGGCCGCGACCTCGGCTTCCGAGCGTCCGGCGGCGGCGCCGTCCTCGAAATGGGTCTCATAGTCCGAGGCGATGTCGGCGGCGGCGGACGTCGGCATGCCGACCAGTCCCCGGCGCAACCGGCCCATGAATTCGGCGCGGGTCATTGTTCAGCTCCCTTGTCGGCATTTTTCGCGGCCGGCGCGGCGATGGGCGCCGCGCCGTCGAGAACGGATTCGACCGCGCGGGCGAAGGCGCGCCACTCGGCCGTCTGGGCTTCGAGCGCGGCGCGGCCGGCGTCGGTCAGGCGATAGTATTTGCGCGACGGCCCGGACGCCGATTCGACCAGATAGGTCTCGACCTGTCCGTCGGACTGCATCCGCCGCATCAGCGGGTAGATCGTCCCCTCGCCCATGTCGATCGCGTCCGACAGGGTCGAGGCGATCTCATAGGCGTAGCTGTCATGCCGGTTCAGAAGCGCCAGCACGCATAGCGTCAGCACTCCCTTCTTCAGCTGTATCTCGATGGTTTCGGGCACGTGGCGTCCTCCTTTGATGCCCAAGACGTATCGCAAGGTATCTGGTGACGCAAGGTAGCTGTCATAACATGACGGAGATTTAATCCGTGGGCCGATGGCCGCAGCCGCGCGCAATCTCTTGCTGATCGCTTGGCAAGCGTCGGACGGGGCGATATGGACCGCCCGAAGAACCGCTGCGGGCGTCATGTCCGGGCGCCTGCTTGCGATTCTCTCGCAAGCGTTTGCGACGAAACGGTAATATGAGGATGTCTCGCATGGGGATGGGCACGCGGGCCCGGGCGTCGATCGGCGGTGGTTTCACCGCCCTGTGCCTGGCCGTATTCTCCGCCACGCCCGTCTGGGCGAAGGAACTGGTGGGCCAGCCGACGGACGGCGCGCTCGGGCTGCAGCCGGCGGCCTCGCCGCTGAAGGTCGAGGCGCATTTCTTCCACGACATCATCCTGATGCCGGTCATCACATTCATCACCCTGCTGGTGCTGGGCCTGATCCTGTGGATCGTCGTCCGCTACAACAAGAAGGCCAACCCGGTTCCGGCCAAGTGGAGCCACAACACCCTGATCGAGGTGATCTGGACGGTTCTGCCGGTCCTGATCCTGGTGTTCATCTCGCTGTTCTCGTTCCGTCTGCTGTTCGCCTATCACGACATGCCGACGCCGGACCTGACCATCAAGGCGACCGGCAACCAGTGGAACTGGGCCTATGAGTATCCGGACCAGGGCATCGCCGAATACGTCTCCAACATGCTGCCGGAAGACGAGCTGGCCCAGCGCGGCATGCCGCACAGCCTGTACCGCCTGGCCGCCGACGAACCGATCGTCGTGCCGGTCGGCAAGACCGTCCGCGTGCTGGTCACCGCCGCCGACGTCATCCACGCCTTCGCCCTGCCGGCCTTCGGCCTGAAGACCGACGCCGTCCCGGGCCGCGTCAACGAGACCTGGTTCCGCGCCGACCGCGTCGGCACCTTCTACGGCCAGTGCTCGGAACTGTGCGGCGTCGCGGAACTGTGCGGCGTCG
>NZ_LMFL01000026.1:26174-32509 GCF_001426805.1 Brevundimonas sp. Root1423 | reverse complement strand
GATGAASGAGTTCATGATSCCGTARACGGTGCCGAACAGACCGATGAACGGACCGGTCGAACCCACCGAGGCGAGGAACTGCTGGCCGCCCGAGAGACGCTTGGCGAGGCCGGCCTGAACGGCGGCGACGGCTTGCTGGGCGCGCATCAGGGCCGAGTCGGCGTGATCGCCGGTGACCGAGAGGCCTGCCTGACGCGACAGTTCGATTTCGTCGGTCGCCGCGGCGGCCATGTCGGCCAGCGGGTTGCCGTCGAACTCGTCCGMCGTSGCCACGCGGCGCATGTCGGCGATGGTGCGGGCCTGGCGGAAGGATTCCAGGAACTGGTCCGTCTTGCGGTTCAGCGAGCCGAACTCGAAGATCTTGATGAGCAGCAGCACCCAGGAGAAGACCGAGGCGAGGAGCAGGCCGACCATCACGACCTTAACGACCGGGTCAGCCTGCATGAACATGCCGGCCGGGGTCAGCTTGCCATGGGCCTCGCCGCCGACGACGGCGGGCTCGGGAGCGGCGGCGGCGTCAGCGGCCGGAGCAGCTGCAGCGGCGGCCGGATCGGCGGCGGGGGCATCCTGCGCGAGAACCGGCGTRCCRGCCATAAGSACGSCRGCGSCGGCCATGGCCAGGAGGATGTTGGTTTTCTTGATATCGAACATAGTTCGCCAGTTCCTGCTGTTTTGGTCTGACTTGTGGAACCCAAAAGAAACGGCCGCTTCTTGATATCGAACATAGTTCGCCAGTTCCTGCTGTTTTGGTCTGACTTGTGGAACCCAAAAGAAACGGCCGCAGACGACGACCGCTCTCGATGAAATTCTCGCCCGTAGMGACAGGGTTAAGGAACCCCGGACTGCGGAACGCCTGCTGACGCTTCCGGTTGCCAAGTAGCTTCCGGCGCGGCGCCGACGAACCGGGAAAACCGTTTTCCCTTCCCGCCGACCGCCCGCAAAGGAAAGCGGTCAAGCTCCTTTGGCGAACGCATACCAGAGCGTCAAGTGCGGGACGGCGCTTTTCCCCTCGCGAGGGAGCCAACGGCCCGATCACCGAAGATCAGGGCGGAAAGCGACATTTTCGTGATGGCGGCGAACCCGGTTCCGGCCTCGGAAAGGGAGCGATGGTGCCTGGGGGCGGATTCGAACCACCGACACGTGGATTTTCAATCCACTGCTCTACCAACTGAGCTACCCAGGCGCACGCTTCGCGGCGCGGAGGCGGCGTCTATAGGCGAGCGGTTTTTTTCGCCCGTCTTCACCGACGAGGACCTGAAGCGATGGTGCCTGGGGGCGGATTCGAACCACCGACACGTGGATTTTCAATCCACTGCTCTACCAACTGAGCTACCCAGGCGCACGCKTCGCGGCGCGGAGGCGGCGTCTATAGGCGAGCGGTYMGGGGGTGTCCAGCCGTCAGATCAGTCTTCTTCGCCATCGTCCGTCGGCACGTCCCCGCCGCTGTCGGGCAGGACATATCCGCCCGTGAACCAGCGCTGCAAATCCACGTCGGCGCAGCGCTTCGAGCAGAAGGGTTTGTATTTCTCGTCCGCCGGGTGACGGCGGCAGATGGGACAGGTCGTCATGGCTGCTCCGCCTCGACTGCGAATTCACTGTACCGCAGCGCGTCGTCGCCCTTCACATGGGCGCGCGGCCCCAGTCGCGCCACCAGCGGCGCGGCCAGTTCGGCGGTCCTCGGGGCGCAGCGGACCGTGACGCGCGCCGTCGTTGTGTCTCCGAGCATCGCGTGCCGCAGCCGGCGTGTCGCCTCCACGGCCCCGGCGCGCGGGTCCCAGGACTGCATTCGCGGATGACGGAACAGCCGCTCCTCGAGAGGCTCGAACCGCCACGGCAGGGACAGCATCATGACCCCGAAGCGGTTGACCGGGCCGAACACGATATCCGGGTCGCTCCCGAACTCAGCCCTGGCCGTCTTCAGCAGGGCGTCGCCATCCTGACCCGCGCCCACCAGGTCGATCGCCACGAGCCCGCCCACGCTGCGTAGACGGAGCGTCCGGGCCACCGCTTTCAGACCCCGTCGATTCGCCTCCAGCCGATCCTGCGGCGCTGCACGCCGGCCGGGCGTCGGCATATAGTCAAAGTCCGCCGCGATCATGGCCCGCGTTCGCTCGACCGTCACCACGGGCCCCTGAGACAGGAAGGGCTGTTCCATCGCTTCGCGAACGGCGCTCCATCCCGCTTCGATCGCCCTGACGCCTTCGATCGGCTCGACGCCGGGTGCGAGCCGTCCCAGCCATTCCCGCACCGTCGGTCCGGGCGTCAACAGCCGGGGCTCGCCCTGCCCCTTGCCCGACAGCTTCAGCGTGACCCCCTTCATCTCCCGGCGCTCGGAGACGACCTCGACCTCGATCTTTTCGCCCTCGTGCAGCCGCTGTCCGCCGCCGACCGGCAAAAAGGCCCGCCCGCCATCGCGCTGTCCCAGATCGACGAAGACGCCTTTCAGACTGGGCTCGATCCTCTCCACCCGGCCCACCGAGCGCGCGCCCAGTTTCTGCTGCGGGTCTTCGCCCTCGAAATCGGTCAGGACATGCTGCCAGCCGATGTCATCGAAGATGATCCCGCGCGTCTCACCCGGCGTATCGTCCAGATAGGTCAGCAGAGGCGGCTCTCTCACGCCCGCCAGCCCGCGCCGTTCARCAGATTGACCGTCTCGAACAGCGGCAGRCCCATGACGGCGGGATAGCTGCCGACCAGACGGGTGACGAAGGCCCCTGCCCGGCCCTGGATGCCGTAGCCGCCCGCCTTGCCCCGCCATTCGCCCGAGGCGACATAGGCGGCGATCTCGGCGTCGGACAGGACCTTGAAGGACACGCGCGGGCCGAGGAGTCATAGATGGTGACGTGACGAAGGCCCCTGCCCGGCCCTGGATGCCGTAGCCGCCCGCCTTGCCCCGCCATTCGCCCGAGGCGACATAGGCGGCGATCTCGGCGTCGGACAGAACCTTGAAACTGACGCGGGTGTCGACGACCCGGTGCGTGGTCCGCACCCCCGCGGTCACCGCCACGCCGGTGAAGACCCGGTGATTGCGGCCCGAAAGCAATTTCAGGAACCGGACGGCCTCGGCCTCGTCGGCGGGCTTTTCCAGCAGGCGTCGGCCCACGGCCACCACGGTGTCGGCGGCCAGCACGACCGCGTCCGGCGCCCCGGCCGCCACGGCCTCGGCCTTCGAGATCGCCAGCCGCGCGGCGAGGCGCGTCGGCGTCTCGTCCTTCAGCGGGGTCTCGTCGATGTCGGCGGGATCGACGCGGTCGGGCGCGATCCCGATCAGCGCCAGCAGTTCGATGCGGCGCGGGCTGGCCGAGGCCAGCACGAGTTCAGGACGGCTCATGTGAGCCCGTCCTTACTTGAAGCGGTAGGTGATGCGGCCCTTGGTCAGGTCATAGGGCGTCATCTCGACCAGGACCTTGTCGCCGGCCAGCACGCGGATGCGGTTCTTGCGCATCTTGCCGGCGGTATGGGCGATGATCTCGTGGTCGTTGCCCTCGAGCAGCACGCGGAAACGGAACGTCGCATTCGGCAGCAGTTCGCTGACGACGCCGGGAAACTCGAGCAGTTCTTCCTTAGCCATGCGGCCTCTCGCGCCCTGTGAATACGAGTCAGGACGCGCGCCGGGCGAAAGCGCGCGTCGAAAAGAGCGGGCCTAATGCCCGAAAACGCCGGGATAGTCGAGATCAACCGCGCCGGTACAGCGCCGTGACCAGGGTGAACAGCCGACGCGCCGTCTCGTGGTCGATGGCGATCTTGCCGTCCAGCCGCGCCTTCAGCAGCTCGGCGCCTTCATTGTGCAGACCGCGCCGGCCCATGTCGACGGCCTCGATCTGGGCCGGGGATGTGCCGCGAAGGGCCTCGTAATAGCTGTCGCAGATGGCGATATAGTCCTTCACCACCTTGTTCAGCGGCGTCAGCGACAGGCCATGGACGCGATGGAAGTCCGGGCCCGTGATCTCGAACGCCAGCCGGCCGTCCACCAGCGACAGCTTCAGCGCATAGGGTCCGCCCGCCGCGCCCGCCGGCTCGAAACTGTTCTTCTCGATCAGGTCGAAGATGGCGACCCGCCGCTCGTGCTCGATCTCGGCCGTGGCGGCCGACAGGGTCGCGGCGTCCAGATCGACCGAGGCGAGGCGGTGCTCCCTCACGCGGGATCCGCCTCTTCGGACAGATGGGTGGGCGCCATCTTCACCGGCCAGCGCTCGGACAGGTCCGTCAGCACGGCGTCCAGGCATTCGACGTCGATCCGCAGGTCGCCGCCGCCCGCGAACATCAGGATCACGCGTCCGCCCGGCGCCTCGTCCGGCACGAAATCCATGGCCAGCAGCTCAAGCGCGCTTTCGGGCAGGCGCGGCAGGCGCCGGCTCTTGACCGCGATCACGTCGCCGAACTGCATCGCCGCCATCACCCGGGTGCCGCCGCATTCCCAGCAGAACCGGCTCAGCTTCAGCGTCACCCGTCGCCCCGACGGCTCCCAGACGATGTCCACCGGGCGCAGGATGGCGTCCTGCAGGGCCGCCGAGATGATGTGCAGGTCGTCGGCGTCCTCGGCCAGCAGGCGCAGCGGCTCGACCGGCGCGCCCGCCGCCGCCTCCGTCTCGCCGCTGCGGCCGTCAGTGGTCATGCTCGTCGCCCTTGATCCGGCGAATGTCGGCGCCGCAGGCGCCCAGCTTCTCTTCCAGCCGTTCGAAGCCGCGGTCCAGATGATAGACGCGGCCCACCGTGGTCTCGCCCTCGGCCGCCAGGCCGGCGATCACCAGGCTGACCGAGGCCCGCAGGTCGGTGGCCATCACGGGGGCGCCATGCAGGACCGGCACGCCCCGAACCACGGCCTCGCCGGCGTGCACATGGATGTCCGCCCCCAGCCGCGCCAGTTCGGGCGCGTGCATGAAGCGGTTCTCGAAGATGTTCTCGTGAATGACGCTGTCGCCCTCGGCCGTCGTCATCAGGGCCATGAACTGGGCCTGCAGGTCGGTGGCGAAGCCCGGATAGACCTCCGTCGCCACATTGACCGCCTTCAGCCGGACCGCCGGATCGCGCTTGACGATCACCCCGTCCGCCGTCGGCGTCACCTCGACCCCGGCCTCGATCATCTTCTCGCTCAGCGCTGTCATCAGTTCGGGCCGTGCCTTCGTCAGCCGCACCTCGCCCCCGGCCATGGCCGCCGCGACGGCGTAGGAGCCCATCTCGATCCGGTCGGGAATCACCGACCAGGTCGCGCCGCCCAGGGACGACACGCCGGTGATGACCAGTTCGTCGGTGTCGATGCCGCTGATGTTCGCGCCCATCGCCGTCAGGCAGTGCGCCAGATCCCCGATCTCGGGCTCGCGCGCGGCCCGCTTCAGCACCGTCACGCCCTCGGCCAGCACGGAGGCCAGCAGGGCGTGTTCGGTCGCGCCGACCGAGACGAACGGAAACTCGATCTCCGCGCCCTTCAGACCGTGGGGCGCGCGGGCCGTGACATAGCCTTCGTCCAGTTCGATCTCGGCGCCCAGGGCCGTCAGCGCCTGCAGGTGCAGATCGACAGGCCGCGCGCCGATCGTGCAGCCGCCCGGCAGCGACACCTTGGCCTCGCCCGTGCGCGCCAGCAGGGGCCCCAGGACATTGAACGAGGCCCGCATCTGGCGGACCAGATCATAGGGAGCGAAGGTCGAGCTGATGCGCCCGGCGTGGAACAGGGTCTCCTGCCCGTCGGCCCCGTCGCGTTCGGTCACCTCGACGCCCAGTTCGCGCAGCAGCCGGCCCAGGAATTTCGTATCCGCGAGCCTCGGCATGTTGGTCAGCAGCAACGGCTGGTCCGTGAGGATCGCCGCCGCCATCAGCTTGAGGGCGGAGTTCTTGGCGCCGCTGATCGGAATGCTTCCGTTCAGCCGGGCGCCGCCGGTGATGGCGATGCTGTCCATGTCGTCTCTTGCGGCCCCGTGCGGGGCGCAAGGGGGATCGGCTATCTAGCGCGGACGGTTGCGGTTGCGAAAGGCCGGCGGCGACGCGGCCGATGACATTCAGTTGCTCGGCGCTGCCGGCTTGACCGCCCGGCTCGCCGCCTTGCGTCGTCTCAGGTTGTCGCGAAGCGCCGTGGACAGCCGCTGGGCCCGGGCCGTGGCAGGCGTTTTCGCCGGGGCCAGCGGATCCGGCAGGCTTGTCGGCAGTGGGGGCTGAGGCCCTGCGATCTTCGACTCATCCATGGGTCGATCTGACCCGGCGCCGCACTTTTCCGCAAGCATCGGAAATGGGGGCTTCCCCCTTTGTCCCCGGTTGGCTATAGGGCCGCTTCCTCAGATCAGGCCGCCGTAGCTCAGTGGTAGAGCGCATCCTTGGTAAGGCTGAGGTCGTGGGTTCGATAT
>NZ_LMFL01000026.1:0-26163 GCF_001426805.1 Brevundimonas sp. Root1423 | reverse complement strand
CCGTTTGGCGTTCAGGGCCGGGCGATTCGCTCCGGCGACCGGCGGCCGGACGCAAAAAAGCCCCGCCGGCGGAGCCGGCGGGGCCTTGTCGGCCTTGTGGGGCGAGACTTAATCGCTTTCGGAATCGTCGTCCGTCGCGACGACGATGGTGGCGATGATCACGGCGGCGCCGATCAGCAGCACCGGCAGCGGCACGCCAGCGAACTCGCTGGATTCCGCCGTCGAGGCGCCGACGCGGTCGCCGATGCGGGCGGCGGCAGTGTCATTGGCCGCAGCCGCCTGACCGGCGACGAGCAGCAGGCCCGCCGTAACGGCGGCGATGGTTTTCTTCATGGGGTGACTCCGATAGCCGTGGTTATGAGGCGGGTCGACACACCTTGCTGTGCGTCGACTCGCCTCATGCCATACAACTAATGGGATTGCGATCCGGTTTACGCGATTAAGCTTGGCCGTGCCCCCCGGAGCGCAGTAGCGCGCCGCATCACGGCGGTTCTCGTTTAAAGCGAAGGGCCCGACGCCGTCAGGGCTCGGCGCGTTCCAACTGAACCAGGGGCCGCCGGTTCGGCGGTCCCTCGGGCCGCATGACCTCGGCCTCGAACCGGGCCGCGGCGCCGGGGCGATATCCCGGAAACACGTAGCCGCCGTCGAACGCCGCCCCGCCATGACCCTGACCGTAGGTGTAGCCGTCCCCATAGCCATATCCATGGCCGCCATAAGGATAACCGTTCTCGGTCTGGCGGTAGCTGAGGCTGAGCCGGCCGTTCTCGCCGATGGGCATGGAAACCGCCGCTCCATAGTCGCGATAGCCGCCGGTTCCGATGCTGGCGCTGAACGCGCCATGCGGCAGGCCGTCATCCAGCGGCTCGCCGGGGTCACGGCCATAGGGCCTGTCATCCACGGATCGCGTCGCGATCCAGCGGTCGATCTGCTCGTCGGTGGTCAGATTGTGGGGCACGCCCGCTTGGGCCGCGCCCTCGACCGACGGCCCGACGGGCTGGACCGTCGCCCCCAGATCGACCCGGGTGGCCGGGGCGGTGGCGACCACGCCGTCCGGATCCCCCATTGTCAGGGCTCCGGCCATCAGCATCGCGGTGATCAGCATGCGCCCGACTCCAGTACTGTCGCCACCCTAGCCCCAATTGCGGCCAAGGTCAGGCCTTGCCGTCGCCGCGTCCCAGCGGGTCCGGCAGGGGCGAGCCCTCCGGCACGAAAGTCAGCGCCACGGAATTGATGCAGTAGCGCAGGCCGGTCGGTCCGGGGCCGTCCGGGAAGACATGGCCCTGATGGCTGCCGCAGCGGGCGCATCGGGTCTCGGTCCGCGTCATTCCATACGAGCGGTCAGTGATCGCGGTCACATGAGTCGCATCGACCGGCTCGGTGAAACTGGGCCAGCCCGTGCCGCTTTCGAACTTGGTCCCGGCGCGGAAGAGCGGCAGACCGCATTCGCGGCAGCAGAACACCCCCGCCCGCTTTTCGCCGAGGAGCGTGCCGCAGAACGGGGCCTCGGTGCCGTGCGCCAGCAGGACGCGCTTCTCCTCCGGCGACAGGTCCGCCTCCAGCGCGAGCCGCTGCGCCTCGCCGGGCGGCGTCAGGTCGTAGCCGGAGGGGGAACGCAGGCTCGGGGCGATGTCGGTCTCGGTCATTGTGTCCACGTAGGAGGCGTCCGGGCCGTTCGCAAACCCCGTGTTCGGAACCGGGCGGTCGTGCAGACCGTTCCGCGCCCATGAAGAAAAAATCCGAAGCCGAACTGATCACCGATCCGTTGACGCCCAAGGCCACTCATGGGGTCGTTGTGGTCAAGGATCCGCCCGAGGCGGCCATGAACCTGACCGCCGACGCGGCCGAGATGTCCGGCCTGCGCCTGATGGACGCCGCCGACCGGGCCCGGAAGCGCGATTAGGCGGGCGTCACCGGGGCAAATGAAAGGCCGGCCCGGGTTTCCCCTGGCCGGCCTTTTTGTCTCATGGAAGTCCCGGATCAGCCGCCGAACAGGCTGCCCACCCAGGCCCGCACCGCCGTCTCGTCGGCGGGACTGCCGGTGTAAACCAGGCCCTGCGCGGGCGTGTAGGGCTGGTTGTTGGCGCGCGGACGCGAGGTCCAGGCCTTGTGGCCGTAGCTGAGGTCCGAATAGTTCGACGGCAGACGCATCACGGTGGGCTCGACGAAGATCGAGTCGGTGGCCGTGGTCGAACCGGCGATGCGCACGTTCGGCAGTTTGGACAGCAGGTCCAGGGTGTCCAGGCAACCGCCCGAGCAGCCGGCGTCGACCAGAACGACCACCGGGCCCTGCACGGGGTTCGAAGCGCCCGTGTCGGCGACCGCGGCGCGGCCCGCCAGGGTGAAGGTGGGCTGGCCGGCGGCGATGGCGGCGTCGAAGGCGGCCACGATCTCGCGGGTCTGCTCGATCACCGGGGTGGCTTCCTGCACGAACTGCGGATCAGCCTCCATGCGACCGAGCGCTGCGGCGTACCAGTCGCGGTTGCCCTGGGTGGCGCGATAGGTCAGCTCGCCGGCCGCCGGCTGGCGGCTGACGGTGAACTCCGGCGTCCAGATGCGGTTGGCCAGGCCATAGCCGCGGGCGGTCGACGAGTTCAGACCCGAACCCGAGGCGGCGCGAAGGTCCAGCACGAAGCCCTGCGGCCCCCGCAGGGTCGCGGCCTGGCCCTCGACGGCGGCGTTGAACGCCTGCCAGCCGGCGCTGTCGGCGAAGGAGTGCACGTGCACCCACGGCCGGCCGTTGACGGTCTCGACCGCCAGCGGCGCCGCGGGCGGCATATAGACCGTGGCGCGGTAGGCGGCCTCAAGGTCGCCCGCGACCACCGGAATGGGCCGGATCTGGATGTCGCGCGGGCGGCCGCGGCCCGACTGGAAGCTGCACATCGACGGCACCCCGGCGGCGAACGGGTTGTTGCGATTCCACAGGAGATAGGGGGCCGAGGTCACGCGGCCCGCCTCGGTTTCGAGGTTGCCCTCCCACAGGTCCAGCTTCTTCCGGGCGAATTCCTCGATCGGGGTCAGGTTGCACTCGACCACCGCATCTCCGATACGCGGCGCGCCGCGGGTGCCCGGCTTCACATAGGTGACGACGTATTTGCCGCCGCGCCAGCCGGTGGTGAAACCGGGCCAGCTGGTGCCGAAATACGGCCCCATGCCCTCGAAGGTCGGGGTGATGGCGATGTTCGAATCGCGGAAGCCCGCCGCGTAGTAGCGCATCAGATAGGCATGGGCGTCGCCGCTGTTGGCCTGACCTGCGCGGCCCAGGGCGTCCTGGAGGCCGGCGTCCAGCCAGCTGCGGAAGCTCTGGCTCGCTGCGCCCGACACGGCCGGCGCCGGATGGTTGGCGGCCAGTTCGTCGTGAGCCCTTTGCAGGTCCTGGCGCGCCAGGGCGCGGAAGTCCTGGGCGGCGACAGGCGCGACACCAGCCGCGAGGGTCAGGGTCGCAGCAGCGGCGAAGGTAAGGATGCGGGACATCAGGTCAGGCTCCGGGCCAGTAAGCGGGACGGGGGAGTGGACAAAAATGAACGGGCGTCGATGAACGGGACTGGAACGGCTTTAACCCCATCGATACAGGCTTTGCCAAGCCCGAACGCTGGCCGGTTGAAAGCCCCCTTGGTTTACTCACGCCAGATCGCGGCCTAATCGGGGCAGCCGCTTCACGCCGCGATCACGTTCGCCTCAGATTCAAAGACACATGTTCTCCAAAATCCTGATCGCCAACCGCGGCGAAATCGCCGTCCGCATCATCAAGACCTGCCGCCGCATGGGCATCAAGACGGTGCAGGTCTATTCCGAGGCCGACGCCGGCTCCCTGGCTGTCGAAATGGCCGACGAGTCCGTACTGATCGGTCCCGCCCCCGCCGCCCAGTCCTATCTGCTGCAGGACAGGATCGTCGACGCGGTGCGCCAGACGGGCGCCGAGGCGGTCCACCCCGGTTTCGGCTTCCTCAGCGAGAACGCCGCCTTCGCCCGCCGCCTCGAGGCCGAGGGCATCACCTTCATCGGCCCCAATCCCCACGCCATCGAGGCCATGGGCGACAAGATCACCTCCAAGAAATTCGCCGCGGAGGCCGGCGTCTCGACCGTCCCCGGCCACATGGGCCTGATCGAGACGACCGAACACGCCGTCGAGATCGCCAACCAGATCGGCTATCCGGTCATGATCAAGGCCTCGGCCGGCGGCGGCGGCAAGGGCATCCGCGTCGCCCACTCGGACGCCGACATGGCCGAAGGCTTCGCCGCCGTGAAGGCCGAGGCGCTCAACGCCTTCGGCGACGACCGCGTCTTCCTCGAGAAATTCATCATCGACCCGCGCCACATCGAGATCCAGGTGCTGGGCGACAAGCACGGCAATGTCGTCCACCTGTTCGAGCGCGAATGCTCGATCCAGCGTCGCAATCAGAAGGTCATCGAGGAGGCGCCCTCCCCGCTGCTCGACGAAGCCACCCGCGCCGCCATGGGGGCCCAGGCCGTCGCCCTCGCCAGGGCCGTCAACTACGACAGCGCCGGCACGGTCGAGTTCGTGGCGGGACAGGACAAGTCGTTCTTCTTCCTTGAGATGAACACGCGGCTTCAGGTCGAGCATCCGGTCACCGAACTGATCACCGGCGTCGATCTGGTCGAGCAGATGATCCGCTCGGCCTGGGGCGAGACGCTGGCGTTCGCACAGGATGATCTGGCCATCGACGGCTGGGCCATCGAGAGCCGCATCTACGCCGAGGACCCCTATCGCGGCTTCCTGCCGTCGATCGGCCGCCTCGTCCGCTACGAGCAGCCGGAAGAGGGCGAGCACGAGGACGGCTATGTCGTGCGCAACGATTCCGGCGTCCGCGAGGGCGACGAGATCAGCATGTTCTACGACCCCATGATCGCCAAGCTGTGCGCCTGGGGGCCCACCCGTGACGAGGCCCTGACCGGCATGGCCCGGGCGCTGGAGGACACCCACCTGCAGGGCGTCGGCCACAACATCCCCTTCCTCTCCGCCGTCATGGACCAGCCGCGCTTCCGCGGCGGGAACATCTCGACCAGCTACATCAAGGACGAATTCCCCGACGGCTTCCACGGCCTGAGGCCCGACGCGCGCCAGACGCAGATCATGATCGCCGCCGCCGTGGCCATGAACGAGATCGCCGCCGAACAGGCCGGCGACCCGTCCGACCGCACCGACTGGGTCGTGCTGATCGACAAGACCCCCCACGGCGTCGACCTGTCCTACGACGCCGACGAGGCCCTGCTGCTGGCCTTCACCGGCGGCGGCCACGCCCGGCTGACGGAGATCGACTGGCGCCCCGGCCTGGCCCAGTTCCGCGCCGAGCTGGACGGCGAGCCCTTCACCGCCGAGGTCGCCCGCGTCGCCGACGGCTTCGTCATCCGCCACCGCGCGGCGAAGGCCCGCGTCCGCGTCCTCACCCCGCATACGGCCGAGCTCTACGCCCGCCTGCCGGAAAAGGTCGCCGCCGACACCTCGAAACTGGTCGTCTCCCCCATGCCCGGCCTGGTGGTAGCCATCCCGGTGACCGTGGGCCAGGAGGTCAAGGCCGGCGAGACCGTCGCCATCATCGAGGCCATGAAGATGCAGAACATCCTCAAGGCCGAACGCGACGGCGTGGTGAAGGCTGTCGGCGCCGCCGCCGGCGACCCGGTGGCCGCGGATGACGTGCTGGTGGAGTTCGCCTGACCGCGCGCCGCCGCCTCAGTCCGCGCCCTGCCGCGTGAACCGCAGGCCGCGCAGCAGCGGATCGCTGTAGCTGAAGGCCACGACGGCGCCGCCCGCGTCGCGGTGGAACCGCGCCACCATCGCCCCCGTCCGGAACACGTCCGGCGCCGCCGCCGCCAGCTCCAGCCGGCTCAGCGACCCGCGCCCGAAGCGCACCGCCACCCCGCGCTCCCCGGTCGTCACCTCGGCGCAGGTGCCCAGGGCGCCGCTGTCGTAGCGTCCGGCGTAGTCGGGCAGTTCGGGCGTCGGGGGCATGGCGTCACCGGGGTCTGAGGGAGCCCGCAGACTGACGCGCCGCCGGGTGAGCGGCATGAGGGAAAGGTGAGGAGTTGGTGAAAACGGCGCCGACGCGTTGGCGTGGGCCGCCCGATGCACGGCGAGGCGTGCCCCCTAGCCCGCCGCCGCCAGAACCGCCGCCGGGACCGGCACGGTCGCCTCGATCGCGGCCATCAGGGCCCCGGGGGTGATGGGCTTGGCCAGGTGGCTGTCGGCGCCGGCGTCGGCGGCGTCCTGGACGTGGCGGGCCATGGCGTTGGCGCTGAGCACGATCAGGGGAGTGCGGGGCCGGCCCTGGGCCTGTTCGGCGGCGCGGATGGCGCGTGTGGCGGTCAGTCCGTCCATGACCGGCATCTGCATGTCCATCAGGATGACGTCGAATTCCCCGGCGGCGAAGGCCTCCACGGCCTGGGCGCCGTCGCCGACGGTGGTCACCTCCATGCCCGACAGGATGGCCTCGACGACGCGCTGGTTGACCGGATGATCCTCGGCCAGCAGCACCCGCAGGGGCGCTGCGCCGATCCACGGCGCGGAACCGATGGCCACCGGCTCGGGGTCGCCGGCGCGGGCGCGGACGGCGTCGGCGGCGGCGTCGTGGGCGGCCACCGAGCGGGTGCGCGACAGCGGCAGGGTGACGGTGAAGCAGCTGCCCTCGCCGGGCGTGGAGTCGGCGGTGATCTCGCCGCTCATGATCTCGACCAGCGAGCGGCAGATCGACAGGCCCAGGCCGGTGCCGCCGAAGCGGCGGGTGATGGTGCTGTCGGCCTGGCTGAAGCGCTGGAACAGGGCCTCGCCAGCGGCGGCGTCGAAGCCCACGCCGGTGTCGCGCACGGTCAGGGTCAGCAGGGCGACCCCGGGTTCGGGCGTGTCGTCGGCGACCTCGATCGAGACCGAGACCTGGCCCTCGGGGGTGAATTTGATCGCGTTGGACAGCAGGTTGGACAGCACCTGGCGGATGCGGGTGGCGTCGCCGAGGAAGTCGCCGCGGGCGCCGGGGCCGCGCTCGACGCGGAAGGCGAGCCCCTTCGCCTCGGCCTTGACGCGGGCGGTTTCGATCACGCCGTCCAGCTCGCGCTCCAGGTCCATGTCGCCGATGGCGAAATCGAGATGGCCGGCCTCGATCTTGGCCACGTCGAGGATGTCGGACACCAGCCGTTCCAGGGTCACGCCGGACTGTTCGATCAGCCCGACCAGCTCGCGCTGGGTCGGGGTCAGCTCGCCCTGGGCCAGGGCCCCGATCAGGCCGATGACGCCGTTCAGGGGGGTCCGGATCTCGTGGCTCATATTGGCCAGGAAGTCGGTCTTGGCCTGGTTGGCGACCTCGGCCGCCGCCTTGGCCTCCAGCAGTTCGCGCTCGGCGGCGACGCGGTCGGTGACGTCGCGGGCCACGCCGTAGACGCGGTCCCCGACCCGCCGCGCGCGCCATTCAATGGTGCGGTAGCCGCCGTCCTTGTGGCGATAGCGGTTCTTGAAATCGACCATCGGGTCACGGGGCCCGCGGGTCTCGACCTCGATGACGCTCTCCAGGGTGGCGATCTCGTCGTCCGGATGGAGCAGGCGCAGCAGCGGCAGGCCCTCCATCTCGTCGGGCCGCCAGCCGAGGACGGTCTCCCACGATGGACTGGCCCGGACGACCCGTCCGTCCAGCTCGCGGATGACCAGCAGGTCCAGCGACACGTCGAAGAAGGTGCTGATCGCCAGGGCGTCGGCGTCCTGTTCCGGGCGGGACAGCGGGGATGGCATCAAGCGGAAATCCTGTCGGGGCGGCGGACGCGCCGATTCTGCACCGGCCAAGGTTAAGACGGCCCTCGCAACAGTCAAAGTTCCATCCGAAGCCCGCCCGCCATTTGCGGCTGTATCCGGGGCCGGGTTCCGTCGTAGGAAAGCGGTGTTCGATCCGGGAGGCGCGGCCGTGGCCGCCGCCGGGAGGCGATCGCCGGTCAGTGGGGGGCGGCGGAGATCACGACGCCGCCCGCACGGGCGCGCGGGGGGAACCAGCAACCATGGGCTCGCTTATCCGCGCCAACGCCGCACGCGGCGCACCGAAAACGGTCGCCGCAAAGGTTTCGACGACGAAGGGTCACGGCGGGGCGGTGACGGCGGGGGAACGCCTGCGTTACGCCTTCGACAAGAGCATGGCGGCGGGGCCGGTCGCCCTGGCCGGCTGGCTGGCGCTGGTGTCCCTGCTGGTGATCGGGATGGCCGCGACGGTGCTGGCCCTGACGCGGCTCGGTCCGGACGGCGGCTTCGACTTCGGCGAGGCGGCCTGGCAGTCGCTGATGCGGACCATGGACGCCGGCGCCATGGGCGGCGATTCGGGCTGGGTCTTCCGCTTCGTCACCCTGTTCGTGACCCTGATGGGCATCCTGGTGTTCTCGGCCCTGATCTCGATCATCTCGGCCGGGCTGGACTCGGCGCTGGAGGGGCTGCGCAAGGGCCGATCGCGGGTGCTGGAGAGCGACCACACCATCATCCTCAACTGGTCGCCGTCGATCTTCGACATCCTGTCCGAACTGGTCATCGCCAACGCCAGCCGGAAGAATCCGCGCATCGTCGTCATGGCCGACAAGGACAAGGTCGAGATGGAGGACGAGATCGCCGACAAGGTCCCCGACCTCGGCAACACCCGCATCATCTGCCGCAGCGGCGACCCCACCGACCTGTTCGACCTCAGCCTCGTCAACGCCCAGGCCTGCCGTTCGATCATCGTCGTCTCGCCCGGCGGCGCGGCCGATCCAGACAGCCAGGTGATCAAGACCGTCCTCGCCCTGACCAATGACCCCAAGCGCCGCACCGAACGCTACCGCATCGCCGCCGAGCTGCGCGACGCCCGCAACGCCGAGGTGGCCCGCATCGTCGGCGGCGACGAGGTCCAGCTGGTGCTGGCCGACGACCTGATCTCGCGTATCGTGGTCCAGTCCAGCCGCCAGGCCGGCCTGTCAGCCGTCTATTCCGAACTGCTCGATTTCGACGGCTGCGAGATCTACACCACCGAACTGGAGGAGTTGGTCGGCCTCACCTATGGCGAGGCGGTCATGGGCTACGAGGACTCGGCCCTGATCGGGCTCAGCTATCCCGACGGCCGGGTGCGGATGAATCCGCCGATGGACGAGATCATCACCGCCGGAAGCCGCGCCGTCATCATCGCCGAGGACGACGCCGCCATCCGCCTGCGGCCGATGCCGGACGAGGCCGTCGACGCCGCCGCCATCCGCAAGCCGGCGGCGATCCGCCGCGCCGCCGAACGGGTGCTGATCATCGGCTGGAACCGGCGCGGCCCGATGATCGCCCACGAGCTGTCGCGCTACGTCAAGCCGGGCTCGGTGCTGACCATCGCCGGCGACGTCCCCGGCCTGGCCGAGGAAGTCCGCGCCATGCCCTTGGGCTCGAAGAACATGAAGGTTGATCTCCGCCTCATCGACACCGGCCACGCCGCCTCGCTGGAGGCGCTCGAGCCCCTGACCTACGACAGCATCATGGTGCTGGGCTATTCCGATCACATGGAGGCCCAGTCCGCCGACACCCGGACGCTGATCACCCTGCTGCACCTGCGCAAGCTGTCCGAGCGGCTGGGCGAGCACATCAGCGTGGTCTCGGAGATGATCGACATCCGCAACCGCGAGCTGGCCGAGGTCACCCGCGCCGACGACTTCGTGGTGTCCAACCGGCTGGTCAGCCTGATGCTGGCCCAAGCGTCCGAGAACGAATACCTGTCCGCCATCTTCGACGATCTGCTCGACGAGGACGGCTCGGAAATCTACATGCGGCCGGTCGGCGACTACGTCGATCTGGACCTGCCCGTCAGCTTCTACACCATCGTCGAGGCCGCCCGCCGGCGCGGCGAAACCGCCATCGGCTATCGCCGTCGCCGCGCGGATGACGCCGACGACGGCCGCAACATGGGCGGCGTGGTCGTCAATCCGTCGAAGTCGGAACAGCTGTCGTATGAGCCCGAGGACCGGGTGATCGTGCTGGCGGAGGACTAACCTGTCCGGCCCTCATCGGCGGGGGTTCGGGTCTCCAGCAGACAGGCCAGCAGGGCCTCATAGTGGCGGGCCAGTTCGGCGCTGGCCGCGCGCTCGCGGGCGTCCAGCGCGTCGGCGGCGCGGCGGCGCCAGCATTCGACGCGGCTGCGCAGGGTTTCCTCGTCCATGCGGACCTCGTCGGGATCGGGTCGAAAGCGCCCGTCGTCCAACGAACGGCCCCGCCTGTTTCATCCCGCCGCGGTCAGCGCCAGCCGGCGTCCCGCGCCTGCGCTTCGGCCGCGGCGTCCAGCGTCTCGTCGGCGATCAGGGCGTCGACCGCGGCCAGCACCGCCGCCGGCGTGTCGGCGCCCGCCGTGCGAACCTCGGAGTCTGAAGCCTGGAACGGCGCGAGCGCCTGCATGCGCCAGTCCCCCTCCGTGCGGCAGGCGAGGCCGGCCACCCCGGCGTCGCCCGCCCGGAAGGTGCGGCACCAGCGCCCGTCGGCGTCGCGGAAGGTCAGGCCCACGGCCCGCCCCTCGCCGTCCGCCCCGTCCGCCGCCAGGCCGCGATCCAGCACCCGCACCAACGCCGCGTCGGCGAGGACGCCGTCGGTCGCGACCGCGAAACCCTCGGGCGTCCGGTCCTGCCCCAGCCAGCCCACGGTCAGGCCCAGCACGAAACAGGCCGCCGCCGCGCCGGCCCAGACGGGCGCGTGACGCACGGCGAACCCCTCGCGCAGGCCGCCCGCCAGCCGGGCCGTCCAGGGCTCGCGCCGGGTGGCGCCGTTCAGGATCAACCGCGCCAGTTCGCCGTCTCGCAGGTCCTGCGCCGCCGGGAAGGCCTCGCGCGCCAGCGTCCGCAGGCCCCGCAGCCGCTCCAGCCGCCGCGCCAGCGCCGGATCGCCGGCGGCGGCCGCGTCGATCGCCGCCCCGGCGTCGGGGCTCAGTTCGCCGTCCACGCGGCGCATCAGGATTTCGTCGTCGTAGAGGTCGGTCATGCGCTCACTCCCTGATCGGTCAGGGTCTGGATCAGGGTCTGGCGGCCGCGCACCAGTCGGCTGGTCAGGGTGCCCGCCGGCACGCCCAGCACCTGGGCCGCCTCGGCGTAGGACAGGCCGTCGATCAACACCAGCGCCACGGCCAGCCTCTGATCGTCGGGCAGTCTGTGGATCGCCTCGCGCACGGCCAGGGCGTCGGCGCGCAGGCCCTCGTCCGCCTGCCCCGCGTCCGCGACCCCGGGCGTCATGGCGTCTTCGGGCGAGACCACGCGCCCCCACCGCGTCCTCGACCGTCCCTCATCGATGTGGATCCGTCTCATGATCGTGAAGGCCCAGCTGTCCAGCCGCGTTCCGGGACGATAGCCGCCGCGTTTGGCCAGGGCCCGCTCCACGGTCGCCTGGACCAGGTCCTGGGCGTCGGCGTCGGAGCGGCAGACGGCGCGCGCGAAACGACGCAGCCTTGGCAGAAGCGCCACCAGCTCCGTCTGAAATCCATCCAAGCGCGCACTCCGGTCATGGGGATGAAACGCCCCGTCCCCGACGTTTCATCCATTGTCGGGCCCGGGCCAATGGCCTTTGATGAATTGTCCGAACGGAGCCGCCCGTGTCGATACGCTTTCCTCTGGCGACCGCCCTTGCGGGACTGGTCCTGGCCGCCGCGGCCCCGGCATGGGCGCAGCTCGGCCTGCCCGGCGGCGTCCCGAGCCTGCCGCGCATCCTGCCGGACCGCCTGCCGGTCGACGCCGGCCGGCTCCAGGACGATCTGCTCGGCCGCGTCGAAGGGGCGCTGCAGGCCCCGTCGCGGCTGCGCAACCTGATCCGGCGCTCGGACGGCGCGCTGGAGGCCGATCCGGGCGGCTGGCCGGCGGTCCGCGCGGAAATCGTGGCGGTCGATCCGTCGCCCGCCGGCCGACGCATGGTGCTTGACGCCGGTTTCACCGTCATCCGCGAGGAACGGCTCGAGGACCTCGACCTCGCCGTCGTGGTGCTGGCCCCGCCGCGCGGTCTGTCGCTGCGCCGGGCCGTCGAACGCCTGCGCGAGCTCGATCCCGACGGATCGTACGAATTCAACCACGTCCACGCCCCGGCGGGACTACTGGCGGGGGAGGCTGCGGACACGCCGGAAGCCGGCCCGAACGCCGCGCCGCCCGCTCCGGCGCAGGCAGGGGGCGTGCGGGTCGGGCTGATCGACACCGGGGTCGACGCCGGCCATCCCGCCCTCGCCGGCGCCACGGTCCGCCGACAGGGTTTCGCCGGCGCCTATCACTCCGACGCCCATGGCACGGCCGTGGCGTCGCTGCTGGCCGGGCGGTCCGGCGCCTTTTCCGGCGCGGCGCCCGGCGCCGTCCTGTTCGCCGCCGACGTCTATGGCGGGTCCCCTTCCGGCGGCTCCTCGACCGGGATCGCCGAGGCTCTGGCCTGGATGGTCCGGAACGAGGTGCCGGTGGTCAACATCAGCCTGGTCGGCCCCCGCAACGCCCTCGTCGAGGCTGCTGTCCGCCGGGCGTCCGCACGCGGGGTGCTGATCGTTGCGGCGGTCGGCAATGACGGACCCGCCGCCGCCCCTCTCTATCCCGCCAGCTATCCGGACGTGGTCGGGGTGACGGCCGTCAACGCGCGCGGCCGGGTGCTTCCGGAAGCCGGCCGGGGCCCGCAGGTCGATTTCGCCGCCCCCGGCGCGGACATGGCCGCCGCCGGCCCGGGTCAGGGCTATGTCTCCGTGCGCGGGGCCTCGTTCGCCGCGCCGCTCGTGGCCGGGCTTCTGGCGCGGCGGCCGGGACGACGCGAGGCGGTGCAGGCCCTCGCCGCCGAGGCGCGGGACATGGGGGCTCGCGGACCGGACCCGGTCTATGGCCGCGGGCTGGTCGCCGCCGAGCTGCGCGTCGATCCGGCCGCTGTCGGGGCGAGAGGTCGGCTTTCGCGCTGATTTCCCGCCCGATCTTCTCCTGACGGCGTCGGGGCGGGATGAATCCCCGGAGGCCGGTCGTTGGACCCTGCGAGGGCGGCTTCCCGCCCGCTCAACTCCAGGAGAAGCTCACATGCGCAAGACCCTTATGCTCGTGACCACGGCGGCCTTCAGCATGGCGCTGGCCGGCGCCGCGAACGCCCAGATTCTGGGCGGTTCCGGCGGATTGGGGGGCGGCCTCGGCGGCCAGGTCGGGGGCCTCGGCGGTCTCGGCGGCCGGGCCGGCGGCAGTCTGACGGGCGGCCTTTCCGGCTCGGTGGACGGCTCCCTTGTCCGCGACCGTCTGGGCGAAACCACCAGCCGCGCCGACCGCCTCCGCGCGCGGGCCGAACGCCGCGCCAACGCCGCGCGCGATCGCGCCTCGGCCACGGCGGACGAAGCGCGCGGAACGGCCGGCTCGGCCGCCGCGAACGCCTGGGGCTCCGGCCAGGGCGCGGTCGCCGGCGCCGCCGGTTCGGCCTCCGGGTCCCTGACGGGCGTGCTGAACGGTGCGGCCTCGGCCGGCGGCGACTCGATCTCCGGGGACGCATCGGGCTCGGCCGACGGTTCCGCGCGCGCGGGCCGGGAGTCCGGCGATCAGCCGCGCCAGAACCGCCGCCGGCGCGTCGACGCCAACGGCTCGGCCGACGGTTCGGCTTCGGCCTCCGTGAACCGCGACACCGGCGCGTCGGTCAGCGCCGGTGCAAGCGCGGGGGCGTCGGCCAGCGCGCGCCGCGACGACTGATCACGGAAGAGGGTGACCGGATCGCTCCGCCGGCCCGCGCCGGCGGAGCGTTCTCGGTCAGACGGGCGGGCCCGCCGGGACCGTTTCGCCGAACACCCGCCGGAAACTGACCCTCAGGGCCTCGTCCGCCTCGTCCAGGGTCGCGGGAACGCCGAGATCGACCAGGCTGGTGACGCCGTGCTCATTGATGCCGCACGGCACGATGCCGCTGAAATGGCCGAGGTCCGGCTCCACGTTCAGGCTGATGCCGTGGAAGCTGACCCATTTGCGCACCTTGACGCCGATGGCCGCGATCTTGTCCTCGCGCGACCAGCCGGGGCCTTTCCGGGCGACCCAGACGCCGACGCGGCCCTCGCGCACGTCGGCGGGGACGCCGAACTCGCCCAGGGCGCCGATGATCCATTGCTCCAGCCCGCGCACGAAGGCGCGCACGTCCCTGCCGCGCGCGTTGAGGTCCAGCATCACATAGGCCACGCGCTGGCCCGGTCCGTGATAGGTGAACTGCCCGCCCCGCCCGGTCCGGTGCACCGGGAACCGCGTCGCATCCAGCAGGTCGCCGTCCTTCGACGACACCCCCGCCGTGTAGAGCGGCGGATGCTCCAGCAGCCACACCAGTTCGGGCGCCTCGCCCGCGGCGATGGCCGCGGCCCGGGCCTCCATGGCCACGACCGCCGCCTCATAGCCGACAAGGCCCTGCGACACGGCCCATTCGACCGGCCGGCCGTCGGCGCGGGCCAGTTTCGATCCGGTTGAGCTTAAGGCTTGGGAAAGCATGATGCACCCAATGTGGGGGTCGGGAGCGCCATGCAAGACCAGACCGCGCCATCAGAGTCAGTAACCGAGTCCCCCATGAGCCAGATCGAAGCCGTCGAAGTCGAGATCTCGGTCGTCCTGGGGCGCTCCGTGCTGCCGATGAGCCAGCTGCTGCGCATGGGCCGCGGCGCCGTGATCCCGCTCGACGCCTCCGAATCCGACGAGGTCTGGATCCTGGCCAACAACCACCCGGTCGCCCGCGGCCAGATCGAGATCCGCGAGGACCGCATCGCCATCACGGTGACGCGGGCGGCGGACGTTTACGACTTCATGGCGGGCGCTGCCTAAACCGCTTGGCAGCGRCGCATCTCTCCGCTATCAGCCCCCCTCCGATGCGAGCGGTCGTGGCGGAATTGGTAGACGCGCAGCGTTGAGGTCGCTGTTCCTTAACCGGAGTGGAAGTTCGAGTCTTCTCGACCGCACCATCGAAACAACAGGGCGAATCTCGGCTAGAGNTGGGACGCGCAGCGTTGAGGTCGCTGTTCCTTAACCGGAGTGGAAGTTCGAGTCTTCTCGACCGCACCATCGAAACAACAGGGCGAATCTCGGCTACGATTGAGCTGACATAAAAGCAGGGAGGCCAAGCGTGACTGCCACCGCAAACGCCCCCCTGCCGCCTTCCTCCGACGACATCGACCACGACGCCCTCGACGAGGACTACGTCCTGACGGCCTCGTTCGTCGAAAAGGTCGTCGACGCCTCCGACGCCGGCGACGGCCTCAAGCTTCGCTCCCTGCTGGAAGACCTGCACCCGGCCGACGTCGCCGACCTCATGGGCTTCCTGACGGCCGAGCATCGCGCCGTCGTCGTGCTGTGGCTGCCGGCCGACCTGCTGGCGGAAACCCTGCCCGAACTGGACGACAACATCCGCGAGGAGGTGCTGGAGCGCGTCCCGCACCTGACCCTGGCCGAGGCGCTGCAGGAGCTGGACTCCGACGACGCCGCCGCCGTGGTCGCGACCCAAGAACATCCGCGAGGAGGTGCTGGAGCGCGTCCCGCACCTGACCCTGGCCGAGGCGCTGCAGGAGCTGGACTCCGACGACGCCGCCGCCGTGGTCGAGGACCTGGAGGACGACCAGCGCGAGAAGGTGCTGGCGGCCATGCCCGAGGTCGACCGCGCCGCCATCGAGAGCTCGCTGCGCTACGCCGAGGATTCCGCCGGCCGCCTGATGCAGCGCGAGGTCATGGCCGCGCCGTCGTTCTGGAACGTCGGCGACACCATCGACCACATCCGCAAGCAGGGCGAAGACCTGCCCGAGCTGTTCTTCGACATCTATATCGTCGACCCGTCCAACCGGCCCGTCGGCGGCCTGCCGGTCAGCGGCCTGCTGCGCGCCGCGCGTTCGATCGCCCTCGTCGACATCATGGAGCCGGTCAACGAGATCGCGGTCGACCAGGACCAGGAAGAAGTCGCCTACATCTTCGAGAAATACCACCTGATCTCGGCCCCCGTCATCGACGCGGAAGGCCGGCTGGTGGGCCAGATCACCGTCGACGACATCGTCAACATCATCCAGGAAGAGAACCGCGAGGACATCCTGCGCCTGGCCGGCGTCTCGGACGAGGACCGGGGTTCGTCGGTTTCGGAGATCGTGCGCGGCCGCGTGCCGTGGCTGGCCATCAACCTCGCCACCGCCATGCTGGGGGCCAGCGTCATCGCCTTCTTCGGCGCCACCATCGAGCAGATCGTGGCCCTGGCGGTGCTGATGCCCATCGTCTCGGCCATCGGCGGCAACGCCGGCACCCAGGCCCTGACTGTGACGGTCCGGGCCCTCGCAACCCGCGAGCTGAACAGCTCCAACGCCCCGCGCACCTTCCGCCGCGAACTGGCCGTGGGATTGGCCAATGGCCTGGTGCTGGCGCCCCTGATCGGCGTCGCCGCCGCCCTGTGGTCGGGCGACTGGCGCATCGGGGCGGTGATCGCCCTGTCGATGGTGCTGAACCTTGTGGTGGCGGCCACCGTCGGCGTGCTGACGCCCCTGACCCTGTCGCGGCTCAAATTCGACCCGGCCGTGTCCTCCGCCGTGTTCGTGACGGCGACGACGGACTTCTTCGGATTCCTGATCTTCCTCGGTCTCGCCACGCTTGTGTTGATCTAATCCCGGCCCGGGCCTTGCTCGTTCTCCCAGCGGGCGAGCACGCCCGTCTCGATTTGGGTCAATCCGTGTCCGACGCGACCACGCCACGTCTGAAGGTCTCCCGTGAGGGGATCGTCCTCATCAAGAGTTTCGAGGGCTTCCGTCCGCACGCCGTGAGAGGCGAGGACGGGCGCTGGATCATCGGCTATGGCCACACCGCCTCGGCCCGCGAAGGCCTGAGCGTGGGCGAACAGGACGCCGAACTGCTGCTGCAGTACGACCTGCTGCCGGTGGTGCGGGCGCTGAACGAGCGCGCGCCCGCCGGGCTGAACCAGCATCAATTCGACGCCCTCGCCAGTTTCGCCATCTCCGTCGGGGTCGAGCGGTTCCTGGCGTCCGATGTCCTGCAGCGGTTGAACGAGGGTCGCGCCGGCCTCGCCGCGGACGCCCTGATCGGCTGGCCGGAGGCGGCCTCGCCCGAGGTCCGCCTGCGCCGCCGCGCGGCCGAACGCGCCCTTTTCGTCGCCGACCCGGGCTCCGCCGTGACCCTGGCCGACCTGCTGGCCGCTCCCCTTCCGGCGCCTGTCGAGCCGGAGCCTGTCGCCGTTACAGCGGACGCCCGCGCCGCGGCCGTCGCCGCCCTGCTGGGAGAGACGCCGCCCACGGGCGCGGAGGCCGAACCCGGCCCGCCGCCCGAGGCCCCCGCGCCACCGGCCGCCCCCGGGAACGGCGTCTATCTGAGCCGCTATTCGCCCTATGCCGCCGCCATGATCGGCCCCCTGCCCGGCCTCCTGCCCTTGGCCCCAGCGGCGGCCGACGCCGACGCGCCTGAGCCCGCCGTGGACGCCGCCCCGACCGAAGCCCCTGCGAGCGAGGCGGAGACGGCCCCGCTGGTTCCGATCACGCCCGAACCCCTCCACCTCGGGCCCGTGATCCCACTTGTCTCGCCCGCGCCGTCGATTTCGCCCTTCCCGGCCTTGGAAGAGCCGCTGGTCCTTACGCCGCTGACGGACGCCGACATGGTTTCGGCCGAGCGTCCGGTCTGGCCGGAGGAGGCGCGCGCGCCGGCGCCCGTCGACGACGAAACCGTACTGTTCGGCGACGAGCCGACGGCCCCGGTGATGCGTCACGAGGTCGAGCCCGCGGGCCCGCGCCGATTCGACTGGAGCGAAACGGGCGCCTTCCTGTTCATGGGCGGCGTCGGCCTTGCGGCCTGCGCCTTTTCCGCCGCGGCCTTCCGGCTGGCGGTCGAAGAGCCGTCGCCCATGGGCGAGACGGTGGTGCTGGGCTGGGCCCTGGCCCTGATCGGGGTGATCTGCGTCGGCGTGTCGTCGTGGAACCTGTATGTCCGCTGGGGCAAGACAGACTGAGGCCGCCTCTCCCGCGCGGGAGGGTTCGGGCGGCTTTGCGGCGGCGCCGCGCGGTGCTAACCCCGCCCTCATGAGCATTCCCAACGCCCCCCAATCGATGGATTTCGGCCTCGGCGAGAACGCCGACATGATCCGCGAGACCACCGCCCGCTGGGCGACCGACCGTCTGGCGCCCCTGGCCGCCGAGATCGACGAGAGCAACGCCTTCAAGCGCGAGCTCTGGCCCGAGATGGGCGACCTGGGCCTGCACGGGATCACGGTGGAGGAGGAGTACGGCGGTCTCGGCCTCGGCTACCTTGAGCATGTCGTGGCGATGGAGGAGGTGTCGCGGGCCTCGGCCTCGATCGGCCTCGCCTACGGGGCCCACTCCAACCTGTGCGTCAACCAGATCCGCCGCTGGGGCACCGACGAGCAGAAGCGCAAATACCTGCCCAGGCTGATCTCGGGCGAGCACGTCGGCTCGCTGGCCATGTCCGAGGCCGGGTCGGGGTCCGACGTCATGTCGATGCGGACCCAGGCCCGCAAGGACGGCGACCGCTATGTCCTGAACGGCACGAAATTCTGGATCACCAACGCCCCGCACGCCGAGACCCTGGTGGTCTACGCCCGCACCGGCGAGGGCAACGGCGGCGTCACCGCCTTCCTGATCGAGAAGGGCATGAAGGGCTTCAGCGTCTCGAAGAAGCTCGACAAGATGGGCATGCGCGGCTCCGACACCGCCGAACTGGTGTTCGAGGACTGCGAGGTCCCGGAAGAGAACGTCATGGGCCCGGTCGGCGGCGGCGCCGGCGTGCTGATGAGCGGCCTCGACTATGAGCGCGCCGTGCTGGCGGCGGGCCCGCTTGGCATCATGCAGGCGGCGCTGGACGTGGTTCTGCCCTACGTCCGCGAGCGAAAGCAATTCGGCAAGGCCATCGGCAGCTTCCAGCTGATGCAGGCCAAGGTCGCCGACATGTACGTGGCCCTGAACAGCGCCCGCACCTACGTCTACGCCGTGGCCCGCGCCTGCGACGCGGGCAGGACGACCCGCTACGATGCGGCCGGCGCCATCCTGCTGGCCTCGGAGAACGCCGTGAAGGTCAGCCTCGAGGCCGTCCAGGCCCTCGGCGGCGCCGGCTACACCAAGGAGTGGCCGGTCGAACGGCTGGTCCGCGACGCCAAGCTCTACGACATCGGCGCCGGCACCAACGAGATCCGCCGCTTCCTGATCGGGCGCGAACTACTCGGCAGCTGAGGCGGCCGGGCAGTCGCCCAGCCGTTCGGCGGTCATCACCATGGCGACCTCGGCCATCTCCGGGCTCGGCGGGGGCGTCATCCGGCTCTTCACCTCCATGGTGTAGTTGCGGGTGAAGTCGCCCGAGACCCGGGTGTCCGTCTCCGTGCGCATGCCATCGGCCGAGGTGCAGACCATATGGCCGACCATGGCGGCGCCCTCGCGGCGGAAGGATTGCTGTTCGCAGGTCATGCCCGGGGACTCCGGGGCGCCCCGGGGCGTCTCGAACTTCGCCTCGCGGATGCAGGTTTCGACCGCCGGCGCCTCCATGCCGGCCGGCATCCCGCTCATCCGGGTCGTGACGCGCCACAGGCCGGGCGTGGGCCCGGCGGGCATGCCGGCGGCGGCGGGGTTCCCCGCCGTGTCGGTCGCCTTTTCGGCCGGCGAGGCGTCGCCGCCCTGCCCGCAGGCCGCCAGGGAGAAGGCGGCGAGCCCGGAAACGAGAGGGATGATGCGCATGTCGTTCCTCCACCCAGGACCCGACCCCTACCACATTACGGGTTACGGCTGAACCGGCGACCGGGAACCGGGCGKACCGGCGATAGTTGGTTGGGACGCAAAGGAGCCTCCCATGCCCGCGAAATCCGCTGCACAACAAAAAGCCGCCGGCGCCGCCTTGTCGGCCAGGCGCGGCGACACGCCGAAGTCCGAACTGAAGGGCGCGTCGAAATCGATGCTGTCGATGACCGAGAAGCAGCTCGAGGAATTCGCCCGCACCAGCCGCAAGGGCAAACCCCAGCACGTGAAACACTGACATATCCCGTCGCGCGAGCCCGAATGACCCCCTCATGCCGCGCCGCTAGCGTCGCCGCATGAGCCTGACCGAAACCTCGACCGGCCGGCCGCGCGCGTTTTCGGACGTGCTGGATATCCTGGCGGCGCGCCGGGCCGAAAAACTGTGCCTGGGCGAAGTCGTCGAGGCCTTCGGAGACCGGGCCTTCGGGCCGGTGATGTTCTTCTTCGCCCTGATCAACCTGCTGCCATGGCCCCCGGGCGGCACGAGCCTGACCGGTGCGCCGCTGCTGCTGTTGTCGGCCGAACTGGCATGGGGCCGCGAAAGCCTGTGGGTTCCGCGCTGGGCCGAAGGCCTGGCGATCCACCGCGAGACCTTTCGCCGGCTGATCCGGCGGTTCATGCGCCCCCTGCGTTGGGCGGAGGCGGTCTCACGGCCGCGCCTGTATGTCCTCACCGGCGGGTTCGGCCAGGGTCTGATCGGCCTGGCCTGCCTGTTCCTGTCGGCCGTGCTGGTGCTGCCGATCTTCGGCGGCAACCTGATCCCGGCGGTCGCCATCGCCTTCTTCTCGCTCGGCGTGATGCAGCGGGACGGCCTGTCCGTCTTGCTGGGATGGCTGACCACGGCCGTGGCCGTCGCCATCCTGTTTCTGGCGTGGAAGCTGATCGTCGCCGGGTTCCGCCACGGGATCGACGCGGTCCAGGGCCTGATCTGAGCGCCGCCAGATTGACGTTTGTTAAGTGGCGCCCGCCTATCGTCGCGCCTAGATCGGATCATCACCTCCGGACGCCGCCGATGCCCGACTATGACTATCAGAGCGACAGCCGGCCCTTTTCGCAGGTGATCCAGGACATCGGCGCGAAGAACGATCCGAAACTGTACCTCGGCGAACTGGTCAACGCCTTCGGCGAGCGCGGCTTCGGCGCCCTGATGCTGTTCTTCGGCCTGCTGAGCGTCGCCATCGGCATCATCCCGGGCACGACGACGGTCCTCGGCGCGCCGCTGTTGCTGATGGGTCTGCAGCTCATGATCCGCCAGGACCAGCTGTGGCTGCCGCGCTGGGCGTTGCGCCGCTCGATCGAGCGCCAGACCTACCGGCAGGGCGTGGAAAAGGTGCTTCCGCGGCTCAGGCAGATGGAGCGCCTCTCGAGACCCCGACTGTCCATCATGACCAGCGAACTGTCCGAAGTGCTGATCGGCATCGCCACCTTCCTGCTGGCCCTGATCCTGATCCTGCCGCTTTGGGGCGGCAATCTGATCCCGGCCCTGATCATCTCCGCCTTCGGCTTCGGCCTGATGCAGCGGGACGGGCTGGCCATCGTCATCGCCTGGAGCGCCGTGGGCGTGATCTGCGGAGCGGGCCTCGTCATCTGGCTCGCCTGGACCTGGGTCTCGCCCTATCTCCTGCCGGTCTGGGAATGGGCGAACGGCCTGCTTCCCCAGTTCTGGACGTGGCTTACGGGCCTGTTCTGAACGACGAAACGCCGGAGGGGTCTCCCCCTCCGGCGCTTGTTCGAACCTGAAACAGTCAGTTGCGGAACAGCGACAGCACCAGCTGCGGCGTCTGATTGGCGATGCCCAGCGCCTGAACTCCCAGCTGCTGCTTCGTCTGCAGGGCCTGGAGCTTGGCGCTTTCCTTCGCCAGATCGGCGTCGACCAGATTGCCCACTCCCGCCTCCAGCGCGTCCGACAGCTTGCCGACGAACGTCAGGTGGGTCGAGAGCGCCTTCGACTTGGTGCCCAGCCGCGCGAGCGAGGCCGAGACCTTGTCGATGGAGGTGGAGACGGCCGTAAGCGAGGCCGCCGCCTTGGTCAGGGTGTCGATCGTCTGCGTCGCCGCGATCGTCACATTCGCGCCGCCCAGGGCGAGAACTTCCGCGCCAACCGTCAGGCTGGACGTGCCCGTCACATTCGCCAGGGCCTGGAACCCCGTCGCTCCCGTCTTCAGCAGGTTGACCCCGTTGAATTCGGCATTGCCGGTGACCGTGGCGATCTGGTCGCGAAGGGCCTTGAAATCCTCGTTCAGAGCCGCGCGCGCCGACGTCTTGAGTGACGCGTCCGTCGCAGCGAGTGCCTTCTCCTTCAACTGGAGCAAGAGGTCTGAGACCGTCTCGCCCGCCGCCAGGGCCACATCGACCGCGGCGATGCCACGATCGAGCGACTGTTTGACCGCGCTCAGCGCGCCGATATCGGCCCGTTGCCCCTGGGCGATGGCCCAGATGCTTCCGTTGTCCTTGGCGCTGGAGACAGATTTCCCGGTGTTGATCCGGTTCTGCACCTGCCCAAGGGCTGCGTTGGTCGCGTTCAGGTTCTGGAGCGCGATTTGCGCGCCCGTGTTCGTGTTGACCGACATAACCATCGGCTGTCCTTCCATTCTGGTCGGGTGAAGAACGGCCTTCTGGCCGTCGAACCAGTTCTGGCTCGCGCACGGCGACGCAAGGATCGGGCCGCTTCCCGGGCCGGACGGACATCAATCTTTTCAGAGGCTTGGCTACAGGGCCGTGTCGGCCCCGGCAGGTCTGGCCGGGCCGCGTGGCTCGTCTTGCCTACCCGGCCCGGGTCGGACGGCTAGGCGGCTCCCTGACCCGACAGGCCCTGCATGACCATCTTGTTGATGTCGATCAGGGCTTCGAAATCATCCTCGCCGCGCATGATCACGGACGAATGGCGGCTGACGAACAGGCTGATCGAGATGATCTGGGCCCGCAGGGCCTTGTCCATCGCATTGTCCGGATTGGCGCAGTCGGTCGCCAGCGCGGACCACAGCCGGCGGTTCCAGTCGAGGGCGTCGATCCGGGTCGCGACGTCGGCAGGATCGACGGTCGAGGCGTGCATCAGCGCCCGGGTCACCTGCCCGAACAGCCGGTATTCCGTTTCACGCGGGTTTTCAGTCCGCGTGGCCGCGGTCTTGTACGCCTGCAGCGACATTCGACAGCCCTTCCTCGTAATCCACCAGTTTCCGCGCCGCCATCAGGGCCTTGTAGTATTCGCGCGCCATGACGTGGCGCGACGCCGCCACGCAGTCCGCCAGCACCTGGGGATTGCGCGTGGCGCTCATGAACTCGGTCAGACGCCGCGCGAACTCGTCATAGACCTTGGGCGCCTGGGCCTCGTCCAGGTACATCATCATGACCGGGAAATAGACGCGGGTCGCCGGACTCTTGACGTCCTCGGGCTGGAGAATGTCCTTCTCGCGCAGCACCGACGCCTTGTTCTGAAGGATGAGGACGCCGCGACGATCGCCGTTCTGGACAACCGCGCCGTTGAGCACGAATTTCTCGCCGGGTTTGAGCGACAGCTTGAGCGGCATTTGCGGGAGCGTCTCCTGACAGGCTCGCGGCGACGTTAGGAAGCCGGGAACGAACGCACGCTAAACAGTCGTGGTTAACCATGTCTTGTGACCCCGGCGGCGATCCTCCGGAACACACTCGGGATCGATCCATGTCCGCAGCCGATCTGGCTCCAGAATTCGTCCACGCGCCCCAGCTCGCCGCCCAGGGAACGGTCGGCGATTCGGCCTCTCCCGAGGCCATCCGCAAGCTCTCGCGGCAGCTGGCCAGTCCCAGGCTGGCGGTGAAGGCCCAGCGCAAGAGCCTCGAAAAGCTGAAGGCCGCCCTGATGGCGATCCGCGCCGGCGACTTCGCCCTGGGCGCCCGGCGCGCGCTGGACGCCTTGCAGATCGACGAGACCAGCGGTCTGGCCTGGCACGTGCTGGCCATCTGCCGCGAGAAGTCGGGCGATTTCGGCCAGGCCCTGCTGGCCTATGAGGCGGCGCTCAAGCTGCTGCCCAACGAGACCGACGTGGCCCATGACCTCGGCCGGCTGGCGCAGCAGCTGGGCCATCTCGACATCGCCGAAAAGCTGCTGGTCAAATATCTGGCCGCCGATCCCGGCCACGTCGAGGCGACCAACAACCTGGCCTGCGTCCAGCGCGATCAGAAGCGCTACGGCGACGCCGTCGAAACCCTGCGCGCCCTGCTGGGAGTCGAGCCCGAATCGCCGGTCCTGTGGAACACCCTCGGCACAGTGCTGAGCGACCAGGGCGAGATGGCCACGGCCCTGACCTTCTTCGAGGAGGCGCTGCGGCACGACCCGGCCTTCGCCAAGGCCCGCTACAACCGCGCCAACGCCCGCCTGCCCCTGGGCGATGCCCTTGGCGCGCTCGAAGACCTGGACGCCGCCCTGCCCGGCGCCGAAAGCCCATACGAGCGGGCCATGATGAACATGGCGCGGGCCATGCTGCTGATGACCCTCGGCCGCATCCCGGAAGGGTTCGAAGCCTATGAGGTGCGGCTCGACCCGCATCTGCCCGAGGCCATGCGGGTCGCCGTCGAGGCCCCGCGCTGGGATCCGAAGACGGAAGACATCCGCGGCAAGCGCCTGCTGATCGTGGGCGAACAGGGCATCGCCGACGAAATGGTGTTCGGAACCTGTGTCGGCGACGCCATCGAAGCCGTCGGTCCGGACGGCAAGGTGTTCGTGGCGGTCGAGCCGCGCCTGATCGGGATGTTCCAGCGGGCCTATCCGGAAGCCGTCTTCGGCTCGCACCGGGCGGTCAAGCTGGAAGGCCGCATCACCCGCTATGTCCCGTTCATCGAGGAGATGGAGGAAGGGATCGACCGCTGGATTCCGCTGGCCTCGCTGCTGGCGCTCTACCGCCCGTCGATCGACCGCTTCCCCGACCGCCGGGGCTATCTGAAGGCGGACCCGGAGAAGGTGGCCTATTGGCGCGCAGAACTGGAAAAACTCGGGCCGGGGCTGAAGGTCGGCCTGCACTGGAAGAGCCTGGTCCTGACCGGCTCGCGGGCCCGCTATTTCTCCAGCTTCGAACGCTGGCGGCCCGTGCTGGAGACGCCGGGCGCGGTCATGGTCAACCTGCAGTGCGGCGACGTGGCCGACGACCTGGCGGCGGCCGAGGCGGCGGGGGTGTCGATCTGGACCCCGCCGATCAATCTGAAGGACGATCTCGAGGATGTGGCGGCCCTGTCGGTCGCGCTGGACGTCGTCATCGGGCCGGGCATCGCCGGGACCAATCTGGCGGCGGCCGTCGGCGGGACGGCGTGGATGATCACCGCGCCGGACGACTGGCATTTTCTGGCGACCGACAAATACCCCTTCTATCCGCACCTGCGGCATTTCCGGCGCGACGGCTTCGACGCCTGGGAGGGTGCGATCGATCGCGTCCGGGCCGCACTGGACGAGGCCGTCAGGACGGGGAACGCCGGATAGCGGAGCAGCGTTGATCTCCCGAACAGGAGCTACGCCATGCCGGAGATCAACGGCTACTCGGACGACCAGGAACAGTCCGAAGTCTATGACGAAACCCACATCGACGATGAGGGCGACGGCGACATCCTGCTGGACGAGGCCGATCCGGTGCTGGACGTCACCCAGGCCGACGGCGACGCCGACGAGGAAGAGTTTGACGAGGACCAGCTGGACGATCTGGATGAAATCCAGGGCGCGTCCGGCATCGAGGCCGAGGCCGACGCCCTGCTGGGCATAGACGGCGAGCGCCTGACCGAGATCGACGGCGAAAGCGCCGGCGGCCGCGGTCCGGACGAGGTCGAGCTGGTCTACTCCGGCCTGATGGAGAACGCCCGCGGCGCCCAGGCCAGCGCCGCCCACTGGGAGGCCAGACGCCTGTCAGACGATGACATCGCCGGCCTGGGTTACGGCCCCGACGGCGATGAAGATCACCCCACGGAATAAGGAGGGCGGCCATGACCACTCAGACGCACAAACCCGATCATCAGCAGTCCCCCGCCGACGACGCCCCCCACGCCCGCAAGGCGGAACGGCAGCACGGCAAGCCGGACCAGCTGTGCGAAGAAGAACGCCACGCCGAGGACCGCCAGGAAGCCCTGCTGGACGAGGGACTGGAAGAGACCTTCCCGGCCAGCGATCCGGTGTCGGCAAAACGGATCACGTAAACACCGGTGTCGCCGTGGGAGGAGGGACCGCCCTCCCCCCTCCGTGCATCCCCGCGAAGGCGGGGACCGCCGCCCCCATCCGTGCATCCCCGCGAAGGCGTGACGCTGCCGGCCGGCTATATAGTCGGGTTCAGAAGAAAATATCCCGCCTCTTCAACACCTTCCGCTTTTCTCAAACTCTATTGTCAGCACCGCCCCCCCCGGCGGCCCCATACTATCTGCATCCCGTCGCGGGGGAGGGCGTCTGGCGCCAGGGCCAATCACGTGCGGCGGGGGGCGATCGAGCGGGAAACGTCGTCCTGTAATCGTCGTCCGGACGCTT
>NZ_LMFL01000025.1:0-32875 GCF_001426805.1 Brevundimonas sp. Root1423 | reverse complement strand
GACCCCCCGGGCAGTCCGCCGACCCCACGCCCCCGATTATTCCACAAGCCGCAGGGTTCAAGCCGCGCAAGGGTCCGGGCGACGATTCCGGGACGACGTTTCCCGCTCGTTCGCACCCCGCCGCACGTTGATGGCCCTGGCGCCAGACGCCCTCCCCCGCGACGGGATGCAGATAGTATGCGGCCGCCGGGAGGGGGTGCTGACAATAGAGTTTGAGAAAAGCGGAAGATGTTGAACAGGCGCGATATTTTCCCGCCAACCCGACTATAGATCCGGCGAGCAGCGTCACGCGATCGCACCCCTCACCGTGCATCCCCGCGAAGGCGGGGACCCAGGTTTGAGCGACAGCCAGTCTGGCTGAGGTAACCGGCGCTCATTCAGGCATCGGCGGCGGGGCCAAAGCCTGGTCCCGCCTTCGCGGGGATGCGCGGATCAGGGGGGACAGCAAAAAGCCCCCGGCGTTTCCGCCGGGGGCCCTTCGATACGCTTACTGAATTCTCAGGCTTAGCGGGCGGCCTGGAACTTTTCGACCGAGGCGGTGACGCGCTCGTTGATCGGCTTGAAGCTGTCCTTGACCGAGGCGGTCAGGACGTCCGTCGCGCGGGTGACTTCGGCCAGATAGGCTTCGGTCGCCGACTTGGCCCAGGTCGTCTGCAGCTCGAGCAGCTCCTGGATCGAACGGGCCTGCGACATCGACTGGGCGGCGGCGACGCCGTCTTCCCACGACTTCCTGGTGAAGGCGACGCCCTGGGCCGAGAGGGTCTCGACGCCCTTCTGGGCGGCGGCGGCCGAGGCGGCGAGGGCTTCCAGGTTCTGCTTGCCCTGGGCGCTCAGCTCGCTGATGCCGGCGGCCGACTTGTCGGCGACGTCGCGGAACGCCTTGGCGCCGGCGGCCTGCGCCTGCTCGGCATTCGCCTGGAACGTGGCCTGGGCCTTCTCGGCCGAAGCCTTGACGGTGTTGGCGGCGGTCTCGACGGTCTTCTTGACGGTCTCGGCGGTGTTGTCAGCCATGATGATCTCCTGAAACCTGTGCGCGGTCGGGGGACCGCCTGGAATGTCTTGTGCGAGGAGCCAGTCCATCGCGACAGGCCGGTATATGGTGCAAGTGCGAAGAGAGGTCAAGAGTTTTTGTGCGCTGCACAATAACTTCACACCCGCCGGCGCGCCTGAGAGGCGAAGCGGCTTCACAAATCCGTTGACGGCTTGTTTACCCTCACGAAACCCCGATGACGCATGTTAGCCTTTCGTCAGCGTCGCGTGGTGGGGCCGCCGTCGCGCTAATGTCTTGTGAGGCCTGCCTTTGTCGATCTCCGTCCTGATCCGCCGCGGATGGCTTTCGTTGCTGCTGGTGGCCGTCCTGGCCCTGACGCCGACGACCGCCCCCCTGGTCGCCCAGTCCTCGGACAACGCGCGTTACGCCGCCATCGTCGTCGACGCCGAGTCGGGCGAGGTGCTGTTCTCGCGCTTCGCCGACAGCCGCCGTTTCCCCGCCTCCATCACCAAGGTCATGACGCTGTATCTGACCTTCGAGGCGTTGAGCGAAGGCAAGGTCAAGCTGGACGACGTCCTGACCGTGTCGTCCCACGCCGCCAGCCAGCCGCCGTCCAAACTGGGCCTGGGCGCCGGCGAGACCATCAGCCTGGACAACGCCATGCGCGCGACCGCGGTGCGCAGCGCCAACGACATGGCCGTGGCCCTCGCCGAGCATGTCGGCGGCTCGGAATCCCGCTTCGCGGCCCGCATGACGGCGAAGGCGCGCGAGCTGGGCATGACCCAGACCCAGTACGTCAACGCCAACGGCCTGCCCGACAGCCGCCAGATCACCTCGGCCCGCGATCTCGCGGTCCTGGCCCGCGCCGTCATGCGGGATTACCCGCAGTATTACCGATATTTCGGCCTGCACGACTGGGCCTACAACGGCCGTGAATACCGCAACACCAACGGCCTGCTGCGCGGCGGCAATGGCTATGACGGGATGAAGACCGGCTACACCAACGCCTCGGGCTACAATCTGGCGGCGTCGTCGGTGCGGGACGGCAAGCGGCTGATCACCATCGTGCTGGGCGGTCGGTCGACCGCCAGCCGCAACGCCCATGTCGCCGCCCTGATGGACACCGGCTTCGATGTCGAGCGCGCCCGGGCGCGCGGGGAGACGATCCAGATCGCCCAGACCTATTTCGAATCGCGCGGCTTCGGCGTCGGTCAGGAGCCATCGGGCGGAATCGAATACGCCTCGGTCGCCACCGAGGACGGCGCGGCCGACGTCGGCTCCGAAGGCGTGGCCTATACCGCCCTTGCCGCCGCCCAGCCGCAGCCCTTGCGAGTCACGCCGGCGCCGTCGGAGACGCGCCCGCCCGCCCCCGTCCAGCGCGCCGAGGCGCGAACCGGGGACCTGACCGCTTCCCTGAACGGAGCCGTCCCGTCCCGCGCGCCGGCCCCGCCGCGCGCCGCCGCCGCCCGCCCGGCCGCCCGGACGCCCGCCGGGGCCTGGTCGGTCCAGGTCGGCGCCTTCCGCGACGAGGCGGTGGCCAGCAACTGGCTGACCGAGGTCAACCGCCGCTTCCGCACCCAGTTCGCCGCCGCCGAACGCACGGTCCAGAACGCCGAAGGCTGGTACCGGTCGCGCTTCACCGGCATGACCGAGCAGGCCGCCCAGGGCGCCTGCGCCGCCCTTGCCGAGCGCCGCGTCACCTGCATGGTCATTCGCCCCCAGGGATAGGGCCGTCGACCAGGGATTGGCCGAGGCGATGAAAGCGACCTAATCTCGCCCGACACGGTTCGGGGAACGGGATGAGCGCGTTCGAATACACCTCGGTGATGGCCTCCATCATCGTCGGTCTGGCGCTGGTCGACATCCTCGTCAGCCTGAACCGGCTGATCCGCGCGGGCGGCTCGGTGCGCTGGCACTGGGCCGCGCCGGCGACGGCCCTTCTCGTCTCTCTGACCATCATCCAGATCTGGTGGAGCCTCTACACCCCCCGGGACACGGCCATGACCATCGGCCAGTTCCTGCCGCTGCTGGTGGAGCTGGTGATCCTGTTCCTGCTGGCCGCCGCCGCGCTTCCCGACGAGATTCCGGTCGGAGGGATCGATCTGCGGATCTATTACGACCGCAACGGCCGCTATTTCTGGAGCCTGTTCACCGCCGCGCTCGGTTGGCTGATCGTCCTGGAAGGCGCCGAGGTCGTGGCCAACGGCGAAGGCGTCGGACGCCTGCTGGAGACCCGTCTGGTCGATCTGGCCGTGCTGGCGGTGTTCGCCTCATTGATCTTCGTGCGGCGACTCTGGTGGCACGCCATCGCCCTTTGCCTTCTGGCCACGGGCCCGATCGGCTGGCTGTCGAAGAGTCTGGGCTGAGACCGCGGCCGGCAATCCCGCCGCGGCTTGCTCCCTCGCCCCTTTTCCCCTATACGCGCCGCCTTTCCAGGGCTTCGGTCCCGGTCGCGGAGCTCCAAAGGGTTCGGGAAGTCATCCCGGCCGCCGCATCGGGATCCATCGTGGGAGAGGACTTACCCGGTCCCCTCGCGCCGACGCCCACCAAGGGAGACTACCGCATGGCTCTTTACGAGCACACGGTCATGTCGCGCCAGGATATCAGCGCGCAACAGGCCGAAGCGCTGAACGACACCATCAAGGACCTGATCACGCAAGGCGGCGGTTCCGTCGCCAAGATCGAGTACTGGGGTCTGCGCAACCTGACCTATCGGGTCAAGAAGAACCGCAAGGCGCACTATTCGCTGCTCGCCGTCGACTGCCCGCCCGCCGCCATGGCCGAAGTGGAACGTCAGCTGTCGATCAACGAAGACGTGCTTCGCTGGCTGACCGTCCGCGTCGAGGAGCTCGACCTGGAGCTGTCGCCGCTGCTGGCCCGCCGTGAGCGCGAGCGCGAGCGTGAGCGCGAGCGCACGCCGCGTGAAGACGCCGCCGCCGAAGCCGTTGAATAGGGAACCCGGAACATGACCGACACCACCGCCCCCTCGCCGGGCGCGCCGGCCGGCTCCGGCCCCGCCCGCCGCCCCTTCTATCGCCGCCGCAAGGTGTGCCCGTTCACGGGCCCGCAAGCGCCGAAGATCGACTACAAGGACGTCAAGCTGCTGCAACGCTACATCAGCGAACGCGGCAAGATCGTCCCTTCGCGCATCACGGCCGTTTCCCAGATCAAGCAGCGCGAACTGGCCAAGGCCATCAAGCGCGCGCGCTATCTGGCCCTCCTGCCCTATGTGGTGAAGTAAGATGAAGGTCGTTCTGCTTGAGCGCGTCGATAATCTCGGCGCCATCGGCGACGTCGTGTCCGTCAAGGACGGCTTCGCCCGTAACTTCCTTCTGCCGCGCGACAAGGCCCGTCGGGCCACGTCGGCGAACCTGAAGGCCTTCGAACTCGACCGCGCCGCCATCGAGGCCCGCAACGAGAAGAACAAGGCCGACGCCGGCACGATCGGCGCCAAGATCGACGGCCAGACCTATGTCATGATCCGGCAAGCCGGTGAGACGGGTCAGCTGTACGGTTCGGTCGCCGCTCGCGACATCGTCGAGGCCGTCGTGGCCGAAGGCGGCAAGATCGAGCGCAGCCAGATCGTGCTCAACACCCCGATCAAGACCCTGGGCGTTCACGAGATCACCGTGCGTCTGCACGCGGAAGTCTCGGCCACGGTCAAGATCAACATCGCCCGCTCGGCCGACGAAGCCGAACGTCAGGCGAAGGGCGAGGACGTGATCAAGGCCGCCTACGACGAGGACCGCGAAGCGGCCCTCGAACAGGCCAAGGACATGGTCGCCGGCGGCGCCGGCCAGCAGGAGGGTCTGGGTTCGGAAGCCTGAACCCGGCCTGACGGCTGAAGACAAAGGGGGCGCGTCCAGCCGGGCGCGCCCCTTTTTGATTCAGAACAGATGACCGATCGTTCGCGACCCGATCATGCTTGACCTGCGCCACGCCGCAACCCAGCATGCATGATCATTTTGCGACGGGGGCCTGTCATGCATATTTTATCCACACGCGCCACTCTTCTCGCCTTCACCTCGGCCGGCGCACTGCTGGCCTGCCCGCTGGCCGCCTCGGCGCAGCAGGCGACGCCCGCTCAGGATGAGACGGAAATCGACGAGGTCATCGTTACCGGCACGCGCGTGGCCGGACGGACCCGGCTGGACACCATCGCTCCCGTCGACGTGATTTCCAGCGAGACCCTGGAACGCCAGGGATCGACCGAACTGGCCCAGGGACTGTCCAACCTGGCTCCGTCCATCAGCTTCTCCCGCCCCTCGATCACGGACGGCACCGACACGGTCCGTCCCGCGACGCTTCGCGGCCTGTCGCCCGACCAGACGCTGGTGCTGATGAACGGGATGCGCCGGCACGCCTCGGCCCTGGTCAACGTCAACGGCTCGATCGGCCGGGGATCCGCGGCCGTCGATCTGAACGCCATCCCGTCCATCGCCATCGACCGCGTCGAGGTGCTGCGCGAAGGGGCCTCGGCCCAGTACGGCTCGGACGCCATCGCAGGCGTCATCAACCTGCGTCTGCGCGAGGCGCGATCGGGCGGCGGCGCGGTCTTCACCCTCGGGCAGTATTTCACCGAGTTCGCCACCGCCCGTCTGCCGGCGCGATCCGAGGAAGACGGCCAGACCTTCACCGCCGCCGGCTGGCAGGGGCTGCCGCTGGGCGCGGAGGGCTTCCTGACCGTCTCGGCCGAGTATCGCGATCGCAACCCGACCAGCCGCGGCGACCTCGATCCGCGTCTGGCCCCCCGCCCGGCCCGGATCACCAGCCGCTATGGCGACCCGGAAACCACCGACGCCACGATCTATCTGAACGCCGGCGTCCCGCTCCGGAACGACTTCGAGCTGTACGGCTTCACCGGCTACCAGCACCGCGAATCCGAAAGCGCGGCGACGCCGAGGACCTGGAACAACCCGAACAACGACCTCACCGTCTATCCGGAAGGCTTCCTGCCGATCATCGCGCCGACGGTGGACGACTTCACCGCCGCGGCGGGCATTCGCGGCGCTGTGGCGGGCTTCGACGTGGACCTGAACCTGGTGTTCGGCAGCAACGAGGTCGCCTACCGCGTCGAGAATTCGCTCAATGGATCCCTCGTGCCCAATTCGCCGACCAGCTTCGACGCCGGCGGCCTTGCGTACGACCAGTTCGTTCTGGGTCTCGACGTGGTGCGCCGCTACGACGTCGGCCTGTTCGAACCCCTGAACGTCGCCTTCGGGGCCGAAGCCCGCCGCGAGCATTTCGAAATCTTCGCCGGCGAGCTGGCCTCCTACCAGTTCGTCCCGGGCCGCCCCGGCGCCGGCGCGGGGTCCCAGGGCTTCATCGGCTTCCGACCCTCCAACGAGGTGGACGAGAACCGCCATTCCTTCGGCCTCTACCTCGACGTCGACGCCCAGATGACCGAGCGGCTGAACCTGAACGCGGCGGTCCGGTTCGAGGACTTCTCGGACTTCGGCAACACCACCACGGGCAAGATCGCCGGCCGCTACGACTTCAGCGACAGCTTCGCCCTGCGCGCCGCCGCCTCCACCGGCTTCCGCGCGCCGGCGCTGCAGCAATCCTATTTCACGGCGACCGCGATCAACTTCATCGTCATCGGCGGGGTCAGCACGCCGGTCGAGGTGACCACCTTCCCCGCGACGGATCCGATCGCCCAGTCGCTGGGGGCCCGTCCGCTCGAGCCCGAGGAATCGACCAACTATTCGGTCGGCATGGTCTTCCACAGCGGCCCGTTCGAACTGACCATCGACGCCTACAAGATCGAGATGACGGACCGCATTGTCCTGTCCGAGAACCTGCTGGGCGCGCCCACGGGCAGCCCCACCGCCGTCGCCATCTACAATCTGCTCAACCCGCCGGGATCCGGCGGTTCGGTCGGCGGCGGGCGCTTCTTCATCAACGGCGTCGACACCACCACCGAGGGCGTCGACATCGTGGGCCGCTATCGTCACGACTACAGCGACACGGGCCGGGTCGATTTCACCCTGGCCGCCAACCTCAATACGACCGACGTGACCCGGGTGCCCGCCATCCCCTCGGGCGTGCCGATCCCGAACCCCCCGGTGCTGTTCAACCGGATCAATGTGCTGACGATCGAGGAGGGCACGCCCAAGGAGAAGATCGTGTTCAGCGCCGATCTTTCGGACGGCCCGTTCGGCGCAACGCTCAAGCTCCAGAGCTACTCGGATGTCCTGCACCCGTTCAGCAACACCGACCCGGCCTTCGACGTCCACACGGGCGACAAGGTCCTGCTGGATTTCGAGGGCCGCTACCAGTTCAATGAGCGGGTCGGGCTCGCCATCGGCGTCAACAATGCGACGGACGAATATCCCGACCGCACGGCAGCCACCATAAACACCAACGGCGCCCTGGCCTTCTCCGGCTATTCGCCCTTCGGCTTCAACGGGCGCTTTGTCTACGCCCGGCTTGGCCTGAGCTGGTAGGTTCCGACGGGGTGCGGCGGTTCCCGCCCGCACCCCCGTCGACCGTTGTTTCGCCACGAATTGCCGGTCAAGCTGCCGGTATCGGAGGGAGAAACATGACACGCATCCTGCTGACGGCCGGCCTCGCGCTGGCCATGGCCGCGAGTTCGGCGACAGCCCAGTCGGGCATGACGCTCGACACATTCGTCACGCGCGCGAACCGGATTCCGCTCAATCCGACGGCCATGCTGCGCCCCGACGCCCATCGCCTGAAGGGCGAGGCGGAACGCGCGTTCCGTACGGTCGGAAACGAGATCGAGGCGGCCCGCGCGGCAGGGCGATCCCCGCCCGCCTGTCCGCCTTCGCGGATCAGTCTGAATGTCGGCCAGATGCTGGCCTTTCTGAACGGAATACCCGAGGCCCGCCGCCAGCGCATGACCGTCACCGACGGCATCCGCAGCTGGATGGCCTCACGATATCCGTGCGGAGCCTGAGCCGTTAACTGATCCGCCTGCGGAATTCGCCGCCGTCCACAGCGGTCCGAATCTGTCCCCGTCGAAGGCTGCGTCCGAACCTGTCGTAGCGCGCGCGCAGGGGTAAGACATGACCCCCATGAACGCCCTCGCACCGCTTGCCTTCCCCGGTCCCGCCGACTCGGGATCGATCCCGTCCATGCCGCACAACCTGGAGGCGGAGCAGGCCCTGCTGGGCTCGCTGATGTTCGACAACGCCGTGTTCGAACGGCTCAGCGACCGGCTGCGCGGCGGCCATTTCTACGAGCCGTTCCACCAGCGCCTGTACGAGGCCATCGAGGACCATATCCGCCAGGGCATGCTGGCCGAGCCGACCATCCTGATGGAGCGGTTCAAGCAGGACCCCGCCTTCCAGGAGTTCGGCGGCCTGCGCTATTTGGCCGACCTTGTCGACCGCGCCCCGCCGGCGGCCAACGCCCCCGACTACGCCCGCGTCGTCTACGACCTGGCCCTGCGCCGCGACCTGATCCGCATCGGCGGCGAGATCGTCAGGGAGGCGCCCCAGCCCGAAACCGCCGCCATCGACCAGATCGAACAGGCGGAACAGCGGCTCTACACCCTGGCCGAGACCGGCAAGCCGTCGTCGGGTTTCGTCAGCTTCTCACAGGCCCTCGGCGGGGCGGTGCAGATGGCGGCCGAGGCCTATCAGCGAGACGGCAAGCTGGCCGGTCTGGCCACCCATCTGGACGATCTCGACGCCAAGCTGGGCGGCCTGCACCCCTCCGACCTTCTGGTCCTCGCCGGCCGTCCGTCGATGGGCAAGACGGCGCTGGCGACCAACATCGCCTCATCGCCTTCAANAGATCTTCCAAGCTGGGCGGCCTGCACCCCTCCGACCTTCTGGTCCTCGCCGGCCGTCCGTCGATGGGCAAGACGGCGCTGGCGACCAACATCGCCTTCAACGTCGCCCGCAACTACCGCTGGGAGCCGACGCCCGAGGGCCGCAAGACCGTCAACGGCGGGGTGGTGGCCTTCTACTCGCTGGAAATGAGCGCCGAACAGCTGGCCATGCGTATTCTGGCCGACGCCTCGGGCGTGTCGTCGGACAAGCTGCGCAAGGGCGAGATCGACGCCGCCGACTTCGGCAAGATCCGCGAGGCCGCGGTCGAGATCGGCGAAAGCCCCCTGTTCATCGACGCCACCGGCGGCCTGTCGATCTCCAAGCTGGCCGCGCGCGCCCGCCGCCTGAAGCGGATGGAGCACGGGCTGGACCTGATCATCGTCGACTACCTGCAACTCATCACCGTCGGCGAGGGCAACAACCAGAAGAACCGGGTGCAGGAGGTGTCGGAAATCACCGGCGCCCTGAAGGCGCTGGCGAAGGAACTGTCGGTGCCGATCATCGCCCTGTCGCAGCTGTCGCGTCAGGTCGAGCAGCGCGAGGACAAGCGGCCGCAGCTGTCCGACCTGCGCGAATCCGGCTCGATCGAGCAGGACGCCGAGGCAGCGCGAGGACAAGCGGCCGCAGCTGTCCGACCTGCGCGAATCCGGCTCGATCGAGCAGGACGCCGACTGCGTCATGTTCGTGTACCGGGAAAGCTACTACCTGGGCCGCGCCGAGCCGCGCGAGGGCTCGCCGGAACACCTGCAGTGGCAGGAGGACATGGACCGGCTGGAGCATCAGGCCGAGGTCGTCATCGGCAAGCAGCGTCACGGCCCGATCGGCATCATCAAGCTGAGCTTCGACGCCAACACGACCAAGTTCGGCAACCTGGCGCAGGGCCAGCGGTACGACAACTACGAATAAGTCTTCTTCTCCCCTTGGGGGAGAAGGATATCGTCAGCGCATCTCCACACGGCGCGCGCCCGCCGGGATAGCCAGGTCCGACCCGTTCCAGTCCGCCGCCCGGCCGTCGATGCGCACCCGGGCCGGCGGCCTCTCGCCCGCAGGCCACTGGATGACGAAGCCGCCCGGAGGGGTGGCGGCCCCGTCCAGCGTCAGCACATAGGCGTCGCTATCCCCACGCAGCCGGTAGGTCAGCGGGCCGTAAGCGGTCCGCACGCCCGCGACGCCCACTCCCTCGCCCGCCAGCCACGCTGTCGGCACGCCCGCCGCCAGCACCAGGGCGTGGTCGCGGTCGCGCTCATAGACCAGCAGGTCCAGGGCCGAGCGGATGTAGTCCGAGCTGATCCAGGCGTGCGGCATGTCGCCGATGAAACGGGGCTCGCGAATGTCGCGGCCGACCACCTCGGCCCAGCCGTTCCAGGCGCGCGGGCGAATGTCGGCGAAGTAGAAGTCCAGCGCCCGCAGGGCCTGGGCCCGCCGCCCCAGACGGACCAGCGCCCCGACGTTGCGCAGTTCGTAGGGGGTGTAGTCCTTCCACGCCTGCCGGTTCTCCTGCCGGGCGGTGAAGTTGTCCCACCATTTGTCGAAGGTGCCTTTCAGCAGGCCTTGCGGCAGTTCGTCGATCAGCCCGCCGGGCGACAGGGCGATGGTGGTCGAGGTGGCGTCGAAATCGCCCCGGTCGGCGGCCCCGGCGATCCAGTCGATGCCATGCACCCGCGCGGTCGCCTCGATGGAGGCCATGATGTCGGTGCGGAACTCGGCCCCGCCGGCGCGGATGCGGGCGGCGCCGGGCGCGTCGCCCAGCGTGTCGGCGATGAAGGCGGCGTCGCGGTAGCCCAGCAGGCCCCAGAAATCATCCCAGTAGGAATAGGCCGGCCGGTCCGAATAGCCCTCGTGGCTGATCGTCGGCGGCAGGAGGCCGAACAGGTGACGCTTATCCGCCGCCTCGAATTCCGCCGTGCGGGTCGAGGCGCGCAGGCCGTCCATATAGCCGATCGCCGCCTGGACCTGCGGCCAGACCTCGCGCAGCAGGGCCTCGTCCCGGGTGTAGCGGTATGTCTCGGCGGCGAGGAAGACGAACTCGCCGTGGCTGTCGTTCTCGGGCACCGGGTCGGCCCCGCGGCTGTCGGCGCAGCACGGCACCTTGCCATTGTCGAACACCAGAGGCGCGAACCAGCGCAGATAGTCGGCCGACAGCCTCTCATGCCCCAGCCGGTTCAGGCCCTCGGCCATCATGGCCCCGTCGCGGATCCAGCTGCGGTTATAGGAACGCGTGCCCGGCTGGAGGATGGGGCCCTGCCGGGACATCAGCATGTGGGCGAGCGAGGAGCGCATCACGTCCTCGATGCGCTGGGCCTCCGGCGGCAGGGTCAGGTCGAAGCGGTCGAGCCTGGCGCGCCATGCGGCGGCGACGCGGGTCTGGGCCGCGTCCAGCGCCGCCTCGATCGAGCCGGTGACGGGTCCGTCGGGAACGCCGCCCGCGAGCGCCGTCCGGGTTCCGAAGGTCCGGGTCTGGCCGGGCTGGAGCGTCACCTCATACAGCAGGGCGCCGGCCATCAGGTCCGTGGCGTCGGACTCCACCTGCCGCTCGCCGACGTTCCGGCGCGCGCCGGCCGAGGCCAGCAGGCTTTGCGGATCGGCCCCGGCGGCGAAGGTCGAGAGGGCGATCGCATCGGGCCGGACCAGAGGGTTCACCCGGATGGCGTCGTTCAGCACCATGGCGCCGCCGTTCCAGTCGATCTGCTGGATGGGCCCCACGCCGCCCGGCGTGGTCAGGAACTGGGTCGGCCCGTTCACCTGGAGCGGTCGGGCCATCAGCGCCAGAGTGAGGGTCTGGACCCGGTTCGAGGTGTTGGTCAGGGCGTAGCGGCCATAGATCTGGGCCGCCTCGGGCGTCCCGTCCGCGAAGGCCGTCGTCGCCAGCGTCCAGCCTTCGCCGGTCCAGGTCACGCTGGGGATCGGCAGGTCGCCGTCCTGCAGCGACTGGCTGATCTCGACATCCGCCCATGTCACGACCCGCCCGTTCTCGATCACGAACGGCTCGATCGACGGCCCGCCGCGGCGCAGTTCGATGGCGCCGTCCTCGCCCATCAGGCCGCTCTCGCCGCCGCCGTCGACGCCGACGAGCGTCCAGTAGGGCTGTTCGCCGACGAAGCCGCGCGGATAGAGGCCGCGGCGGCTCTCGCCCGCCACGGCGCGCATGAATGCAGTCGGCGTCTCGCCGAACGACAGGGGTTCGATCTCGAGCGCGTTCAGGGCGTAGGCGTCGGCGCGGCGGGCGTTCAGCATCTGGCCCGCGCCGCTCTGGGTCGCATGGGCCGGGCCGTCGCCGGTCGGGGCCAGCAGCTCCAGCCGCAGCCAGCGCGCCGAGGCCTCGGGCGTGCGCAGCCAGTCGACGCCGCCGTCGCCGTCGCTCACCGCCGCCAGTTCGCGCCAGTCCTGTCGGTCCGACGAGGCCATGAGCCGATAGCGCGACGCCGCCAGCCCTTCGGCCCAGCGCAGGGTGACGCCGCCGAATTCGCGTTCGTATCCGAGGTCCAGCGTCAGGCTCTGTTCGCCTGCGCCGCTCGTGCGCCAGGCCGTGCCGGGGTCATCGTCCACCGCACGGGCGGCGACGTTCAGCCCCTCCTCGCTGCTGGCGCTGGCCAGCGGACGCGGCGGCACTGAGGGTTCGGGGGGGAGTTCGCGCAGCTCCAGCTGGTCGACCTCGATCCAGCCCTCGCCGCCCTCGCCCGCCGTGACGACGAACTCGATCCGCTCGGCGCCGCGGAAGGTGCGGTTCGGGTTCGGGCCCCAGGCCCAGATGATCTGGCGCGCCTTGATGGTGTAGCGGGTCCATTCGGCGTTGGCCCGGAAGCCGCGGATCTGGCGCCAGTGGACATTGTCGCCCGAGCCGTCGACGAATTTGATCTCCAGCGTATTGGGCTGCATCTCGCCGCGCAGCCAGAAGCTGATCTCATAGTTGGCGGGAACGTCCAGATCGAGGGCGCGTGCCGCGAAGGCGTAGCCGGAACGACCGTTGAAATCATAGTCCAGCCGCATGGCCTTGCCGTCGTGGCCGGGCGTGCTCGCGATGGCCGAAGACACGTCGGTGGAGGCGTCGGCGGACCACGGGGTCAGGGTCTCGAACGCGTCGAGGACGCGCGGGGTCTGGGCGTGGACGGCGGTCGCCAGCAGGGCGAACGCGCCCGCGATCGCGACGAACAGCCTCATCCCTTCACGCTGCCCGCCAGCATGCCGCGGATGTAGTAGCGCTGCAGGGCGAGGAAGAGGATCAGCACCGGCGCCACGGTGATGACGGCGCCCGCCATCATCAGCTCGATGTCCTGAACGTGCTCGCGCGACAGCGCCGCCAGCGCCACCGGCAGGGTGTAGTTGGACTGGTCGGTCAGAATGATCAGCGGCCACAGGAAGTCGTTCCAGCTGCCGAGGAAGACGAACAGGGCCAGGGTGACGATGATCGGCTGCAGCGTCGGCAGGACGATGCGGCGGAAGATCTGCCCTTCGGAGGCGCCGTCGATGCGGGCGGCCTCCAGCATCTCGTCGGGGATGCTGAGCGAATACTGGCGCACCAGGAACAGGCCGAAGATCGAGGCCAGCCACGGCACCAGGGCGCCGGCGTAGGTGTTCACCAGCCCCATCGACTTCAGCATCAGGAACAGCGGCAGGGTGCCGATCTGGGCCGGCACCACCAGCGCCCCGACCAGGATCTGAAACACCCGGTCGCGGCCCTTGAAGGCCAGTTTAGCGAAGGCGTAGCCGGCCGGCACGGTGAACAGCAGCGCCAGGCCGGTGGCCAGCGACGCGAGCGCGAAGCTGTTCCACAGATAACGGCCCATGCCCTGGGTCACGAAGAGGTCGCGGTAGTGATCCAGCGTCCACGTCTTCGGCAACAGCGGCGGCGGGAAGGTCGCGGCCTCGCCCGTGGTCATGAAGCTGACCGACAGCATCCACAGCAGCGGGAACAGGACGATCAGGCCGATCAGGCCGACCGCGACGTTGAGGACGATCGCTTTGACCTTCATGCGACCGACCCTCTCCCGCCGTCATCCTCGGGCTTGACCCGAGGATCGGATGTCGGCCCGCATGGCGTATGGTCGATGGCCCTCCGGTCGTCGTGATCCCCCCGCCTCTGAGCGCCGGATGGTCCGATCCTCGGGTCAAGCCCGAGGATGACGGTGCTGTTGGCGGTCATTCGTAAGCCCCCATCCGCTTCGCCACCGCCAGCTGCACCAGGGTCACGGCCAGGATGCAGAGGAACAGGATGAAGGCCACGGCGCTGGCGGAGCCGAGGTTCCACCATTTGAAGCCCTCTTCGTACATGAAGTAGAGCACCGTCACGGTCGACTGGGCCGGCCCGCCCTGCGTCATCACATAGGGCTCGGCGAACAGCTGGAAGAAGCCCGCCACCGAGATGATCGACACCAGCAGCAGGGTCGGGGCGATGGCCGGCAGGGTGACGTGCCGGAACTGCTTCCAGGGCCCGGCCCCGTCGATGCGCGCGGCCTCATACAGGTCGTCCGGCACGGTCTGAAGAACCGCCAGGAAGATCAGCATATTGTAGCCGAAAATCTTCCAGACCACGAACATCAGTATGGCCGGGATCGAGGTCGAGGGCTGGCCCAGCCAGTCGACGGGCGGCAGGCCGAGGCCCTGGATCGCCCAGTTGATGACGCCGTATTTGGTGTGCAGCAGGTAGTTCCACAGCACCGCCGTCGCGACCAGGGTCGTCACATAGGGGGCGAAGAACATGACCCGCCAGATTGGCCGCCATCTGATCACCCGCGCATTGAGGATCACCGCCGCCGCCAGCGAGGTCGCGATCGACACCGGCACGCCGATCAGGGCGAACAGGCCGGTGTTCTTCATCGCCCCCCAGAACAGCGGATTGCCCAGCAACCGCTCATAGTTCTGCAGTCCCACGAAGCGGACGTTGCCGATGTCGGCCAGGGCGTAGATGTCGAAATCGGTCAGGCTGAGCAGCAGGGCCGAGAAGACGGGAATGGCGAAGAAGACCGCGATGGCGATCAGGGCTGGCGCCACGAACCCCCAGGCCGCGCGCTCGCGGGATCGGGGCGTCCCGGTTTTTCGCGTCGGCTTCGCAAGCACGGTCGCGTCCATCGTCATGTTCCTTCTCCCCTTGGGAGAGAAGGTGGCTCGCGAAGCGAGACGGATGAGGGGTGGGGCTCGACAGACATACAGGCAGCGGATGAGCATGAGGCCGCAAGCCCCCTCATCCGGCCCTCCGGGCCACCTTCTCCCCCGAGGGGAGAAGGGAAACGCATGCGCTTCATGTCGCCCTCCCCTGTTCGATCATCCAGCGGCGCTTCTCCAGCAGGCGGTCGGCGCGGCGGTCGATCTCTGCGGCGGCGGCGCGCGGCGTGAACTGGCCGCGCACCATGCGTTCGGCGACGATCTGCATCTCGGTGACGATCCGCTCCCACTCCGGCACCTTGGGCACGGCCCTGGCCCGCGACAGCTGGCCCTTGAAGGCGGCGACATAGGGGTCGTTGGCCACCGCCGGCGTCGCCCAGGCGCTTTCGCGCGCCGGCAGGTCGCCGGTGATGGTGTTGAAGCGCGCCTGCACCGCCGGATCGGCCAGATAGCGCACCAGCTTCCAGGCCGCCTCCTGATGCGGCGACTGACGATAGACCACCAGCGACGATCCGCCCGGCGCCGAGGCGCCCGGCCCGGTCGGCCCCGGCACGCCCGAGGTCATCCAGCGGGTCGTCGGCTTCAGCCGGTTCTTGAAATCGCCGATTGTCCAGGGGCCGGAGAAGTAGAAGCTGAAATAGCCGCGCTCGAACTCGGTCCAGACGTTGGAGATCTGGGTCGAGGACGCCACCGGGGCCAGACCCTCGTCGAACAGGCTCTTGTAGAATTCCAGCGCGGCGACGAAGGAGGCGCTGGAGAAATTGCCCCGCGTGTCGCGGTCGCGCAGCAGAGGCTCGGCGCCCTGCAGGCCGAAGGTCAGCAGCTGTTCGAACTCGTTGACCGGCAGCAGGACGGCGTAGTTGCCGGGCCCCGCCACGCGCTTGACCGCATGCATGGCCGCCTTCCACGTCTCCCAGGTCTGGGGCACGCCGTCGCCGAACCCGGCCTGCTCCAGCAGGTCGGCGCGGTAATAGATCAGCCGGGTGTCGACGTACCAGGGCACGCCTACCACCTCCCCGCCGATACGGTTGGTCTCCAGCACGGCCGGGAACTGGTCGGTCAGCAGGTCCGAGGCGAAGGCCGGCAGGGCGCTGATCGCCCCGATGGCCGCCATCTCCGACACCCAGGTGTTGCCCACCTGGCTGAGGTCCGGCAGCGAACTGCCGGCGTATGAGGTCAGCAGCTTGGAATGGGCCGCCGTCCACGGCAGGGCCTGGACCTCGACCTTGATCCCCGGGTTCAGCCGTTCGAACCCGGGCAGGATCTGCGGCACATTGGTCGCCTCATTGCCCATGGCCCAGAAGCGCAGTCGGGTGACCCCGTCGCTCCGTGCGCCGCAACCGGCCAGACCCGTCGCCGCCGCGCCCGCCAGCAGCCCCAGGGCCGTCCGCCGATCGGGGCGCAGCCCGGTCACAGCGCGCGCACCGCCGGTAGATCGAGCCAGCCCCCGTGGAAGCCGGCCCGTTTCAGGCCACGCACGAGATTGGGCTCCAGCCGCATCCTGCTCCAGACGGCCTCGGACCGACCGTTCTCGATCTGGATCACGATCGGTCCCTGGTCGATGCCCAGATAGTCGCCGTCGACCCAGCCCACGCCCGGCACGATGCGGCCGTGCTGCAGCCGTCCGTCGCGCTGCGTCAGTGTCGGGTTGAACGAGTCCAGGAAGCCGAACTCCGTGTAGACGCCGGCCCCGTAGCGCGCCTTCATCGCCTTCAGGCAGGCCGTCACCTCGGCCGGGGCGAAGGGATAGGACGCCATGGCGGCTGTCGGCGCGATGGTGCCGTCGTCGCGGTCGCCGGGGCCGCGGGCCGAATAGCTGAAGAACTCGCGCTCGCGCCCGGCGATGACCTGTTTGAAATCGCCCGGTCCGTCGCAGGCCGTGAGGCCCCAGACGTCGGCCGAATAGCCGGCCCAGCCCATCGGATTGTCGATGGCGTACTGGCGCTGCGCCTGCACCGCCCGGACGCTGTTGATGCGATAGTCAAACTCCTCGCCCGTCTCGCGGATCTTGGCCCGGATCCACGGGTCGTAGATGCCGCCGAAATCGACGAACATGTGGCTGTACTGGTGGCCGAACAGCGGGGCGAAGGCCAGGTGCGCGGGGCCCCAGCGGTCAGTCCAGCTGCGGTCGTAGACGCTGCACCATTCGTCCCAGACGGCCGCGGGAACCGGATGGGTCCGGCTGCCGATGGCCAGCAGCAGGACCAGCATGCCCTCGTTGTAGATGTGCCAGTCGGACGGGATGAAGCCCGTTTCCGGATGCCAGCCCATCGAGACGCGGTTGGGCCGCACCACGGCCCAGTCCCACTCGATACGGTCATAGACGGCCTGGGCCAGCCGTCGGATTTCGGCCTCGTCGGCATGGTCGCCGTCGAACCAGCGCGCCGCGAACAACATGCCCGCGACCAGCAGGGTGGTGTCGACCGTCGACAGCTCGGTGCGGCCGAACCGGTGACCCGTCTCCATGTCGAGGAAGTGGTAGAAGAAGCCCTTGTATCCCGTGACGCCCGTGGCCTGGGGCCCCTGCGGCGCGTCGTGGAAGAAGCGGATGGTGGTCAGGGTGCGCTCGCGCGCCTCCTCGCGGCTCATCCAGCCGCGCTCGACGCCGATGGGCCAGCAGGTCAGGGCGAAGCCCACGGCGGCGACCGACGAGAAGGACTCGGTCGGCCAGCGGTCGGGCGTCAGGCCGTTGGCGCGGTTGGTGACGTGCGTGAACCAGTTGAAGGTACGCTGTTGCAGCTCGTCGACCTCGGGGTCGATCAGCGGCGTTCCGGGTTTGAAATAGTCGAGCCCGGCCGCGCCGCATCCGCCGACGGACAGGGCCGCAACGCCCGCGACCGTGGAGCCCATCAGAAACCGGCGGCGATCCATGGTCTCCATCCTCGTACTCAAGCTCCCGACAGTCAAAAAATGGCCGCCCCTCGTCGGGATCGAGGGGCGGCCGTCAGGCTCAGGAGACGGTTAGAAGCTGTAACGCATACCCAGCTGGAAGGTGCGGGTCGGGAACAGCACCCTCGACGGCTTCTCGAAGTTCGGGTTGGGGTTGGCGAGCGAGCCCGTACCGCCGTCGAAGCCGGTGAAGTTGTCGAAGTTGAACACGTTGATGACGTCCACGAAGAGCGACAGTTCCGACCCGCCGAACACCGTGAAGTCCTTCGTCAGACGCAGATCGAGGTTCCGGTAGGCGAACGAGTTCGGGATGATGAAGTTGTACTGCTGCGGACGGCCGTGCATCGGGCGGTAGACGAAGTTGGGGCCGCGTCCGTCGAACACGTCGAAGGGCGTGCCCGAACCCAGCGTCAGTATCCCCGACAGCTGGAAGTCGAGGGGCAGGTCAACGATGCCGTTGGCCACGATGCGGTGACGCTCGTCAGTGGAGGTCGGACGGACCGGCGAACTTTCGATGCTGAAGCAATCGAAGCAGAAGTTGTCGTTGCCGCCGTTCTGTTCGGCTTGCGACCAGGTGTAGGCGACGTTCAGGCCCCAGCCGGAGTCGGGCGTGTAGTTCTTGTCCAGCTTGACGTAGAGGGCCCGGAACTCGCGCTCCTTGTTGTGGTCCGACGCGAAATAGCCCCGATAGGGGTTGGTCCCGCCAGGACCGCAGAAGCCGCCGTTGTCGCCGAAGCCGCCGCCGTCGTTGCCGCGTGTGGGTTCGCGGCAGCGGGTCACGTACGCCCAGGTGAACTCGTTCTCGGTCTTGCCGTAGGCGAGGGTGAACTCGCTCTGCCAGTCGCCGAACCGCTGGCGGAGGCCCAGGTTGAACTGGTCCGTCATCGGCGGCTCGAAGTCGTTGGCCAGCAGGAAGGCTTCGCCCTTGCCGGGGAGGGTCGCCAGGGCCGGATCGAGACCGGCGGCCGTGCTGTATGAGGCCTGCCACAGGATGGGATCGCCGGCGTCGCCCGGCAGGTCCACGCCCGGACCCGGATCGCGATCCTGCCCTGCGGGACGGCCGGTGGTGCTGAAGAAGGCGTTCTTGCGGATGTCGAACGGCTTGACCAGTTCGTCGTACGAGAAGTTGAAGTTGACCCGGTCATAGTACCGACCGGCGCCGCCGAAGATCACCGTGCGGCGGTCCCCGAACACGTCGTACGAGAAGCCGATGCGGGGCTGGAAGGCGCCCGCGAACGGATCGCGGTTGTCGCCCGTCGAGATGTAGTCGGCGCGGTTGAACCAGCTGGGAGCATAGCCTGCGGGCTTGCCGCCGTCGGTCGAGGCGATCCACTGATCCAGGCCCGCGATGACGCTGGCCGGGGTCACATAGTCGTTGTTGTTGGCGTTGGTCTCATAGTCCCAGCGGATGCCGAGGTTCAGCTCCAGCTGGTCCGTGATCCGCCAGTCGTCCTGGGCGTACAGGCCGATGACCGTGTTATCGAGATCGACCTCGGGGAAGGCCTGACCCAGTTCGACGCGGTAGGGCACCGTGGTGCTGCCGCTCAGTTCCGGGCGGCCGTCGACGTCGTAGTAGAAGAGCGGGTTCCGGCCGAACTGCTTGTTCACCTCATAGTTCTGCAGCGACACCTTGGCGCCCAGCTTGATGGTGTGGAAGCCGTGCATCTCGAGGTCATTGAATGTCAGGTCGTCGCGGAAGGTGAGCGCGTTGTCGTGAATGTCCTGGGTGCTGTCCCGGCCGCCCCGGTTGAAGACGGTCTGACCGCCGAAATAGTTGGGCTGGAAGCCCGGCGCCGGATTGGTGTCGGTGAACAGCCGGTAGTTCTCGCCCAGATCCGTGAAGTTGGCGGCGCCCGGGTTGTAATTGTAGTCGCGGTAATCGACGGCGAACTCGTTCAGGAACGAGTCTGTCCGCCACTGGTGGCGGAGGTTGCTGGTCAGGGTCGTCTGCTGAAGATCGTTGGCGCGCTCGACGGAGGTCGGGCCGTTGCCGAAGTCACGGAGATCGGATTCGTCGCGATAGGTGACGCTCCAGTCGATCAGGTGGCCGTCCGCCGGTTGCCAGCTGAGCTTGCCGAAGAACAGGTCTTCCTCGAACGGCGCGGCGAAGGTGCCGAGATACGGGCCGAACTGGGCGACGAAGCGCGGGTCCTGAAGGTCCAGGCTGACCGTACGGGCGCGGTTTTCCTGCTTGTGCTCGTACGTCCCGAAGAAGTGCAGCGTGTCCCGAATGATGGGTCCGCCCAGGGCGAAGCCGTACTGCTGGACCTCGAGGTCGGCCTTCGGCTCGTTCCGCGCATCAGCGAACGAATCCTGGGTGACCATGTCCTGATCGCGGTAGACGCCGAAGATCTCGCCGTGGAACTCGTTGGTGCCCGAGCGGGTGACGGCGGTGATGATCGCCGACGAGGCCTGTTCGTACTCAGCCTTGAAATTCTGGCTGACGACGCGGAATTCCTGGACGCCGGCCTGCGGGAAGGGGTTACCGCGGCTGTCGTCCTGGCCGATGATGCCGCCGGCGATGACGTTGGACTTCAGGCTGGCGCCGTCGATGAAGGCGTTGATCGATTCCGCGCGCTGACCGCCGGCGGTGATCTGCTGCTCTTCCTCGTTCAGCGAAAGACGGACGCCCGGCGCCAGGGCCGCGAAGTTGAGGAAGTTGCGGTTGATCTGCGGCAGGGTGTTGATCTGCTGCGTCGTGACGTTGGTCGCGTTCTCGGGCGTGCGCACCTCGGCCAGACGGCGGCCGGTGACGACCACGTCGCCCAGCTCCGTGGCGTTGGGATCAACCGCGCCGGTGACGACCGGCGCGCCGACCGCCAGATCCAGATCGCCGACCTGGCCGACGCCAATCGTGACGACGTCCGACGCCGTTTCGCCCTCCGCCGTCGTCACCGTCACCTCATAGGTGCCGGGACGCAGACCCGACAGCACATAGCCGCCGTTGGCGTTGGCGGTGGACCGGGTGGTGAAGCCCGACGACGTGTCGCGCGCCACGATCACGGCTCCGGCCTCGGCGACGCCGTCGTCCGTGACGGAACCGCGGATGGTCGATGTCGTGACCTGGGCGGAAACCCCGCCGGCGCAAGCCAGCGAGACGGCCAGGGCGAGGGCGGAAGCCGCCCCCATGTATTGAATGGATTTGCGGGTCATCAGGTATTCTCCCCCTTCAGAGATGGCGTGGCGGCGTCGGCGCGAAGGCGCCCGCCGGATTGGGACTGGTCGGATGTCGCCGGCTGGCTTGACGGGCGCACGACCAGCTCGGGCCGTACGACCTCGCATGCGGTGTCGGCGACGGCTTCGCCCGCTGCGTTGATCATGCGGACAAGGCGCTCGAGGGCGCCGCGTCCGGTTTCTGCAATCCTGATTCTGAGCGTGGTCAGGGCGGGCCGGACCAGGCTGGCGATCGGCACGTCGTCGAAGCCGACGATGGCGACGTCCTCGGGCACCCGCAGTCCGGCGTCCTGCAGGGCCAGCATGGCGCCGACGGCCATGTTGTCATTGCCGGCGAAGACCGCGTCGGGCCGGGAGTCGCCTGCGGCCAAAGCTGCGCCCGCGTCGTGACCCGAGGCCTGGGTGAATGCGCCCTCGACCACGTTCGTGGGCAGTCCGGCCTGCGCCATGGCCTCGAGATAGCCGGCCAGCCGGGTCTCCGCCTCGAGGTTTCCGGTCGGGCCCGAAATATGGGCGATGCGTCGGCGGCCGGTGGCGATCAGATGCTCGACGGCCTGGATCGCGCCGCCGTGGTTGTCGACGACGATCGAGGGCCGGCTGGCGTCGGCGCCGCCGTTCATCAGCAGGATCGGGGTGCGGCCCGCGAGGCCGGCGGCCAGATTGGCGGCGTCGAGATGGGGCGAGAGAACGATCAGGCCATCGACGCGGCCGCGCATCGAACGGATCGCCGCCGACGCCTCTTCCGCGTCGTCGTGCGAACTGGAGACGATCAGGTGATAGCCAAGCGCCCGGGCGGCGACATCCATGCCGCGGATCAGCTCGGAGAAGAACTCGCCATACAGGTCCGGCAGGATGACGCCGATCGTCTGGCTCTTGCTGGTCGACAGGCTGCGGGCGCCGGAATGCGGCACGTACTGGAGCGCTTCAGCGGCCGCCAGGACCTTGTTGCGGGTCGCTTCGGTGACCGGGCCGGCGCCGTTGAGGACGCGCGAAACCGAGGCCACGGACACATCGGCCCGCCGGGCGACATCGCGGATCGTGGCGGCCTTCACGCCACCGCCTCCACGCAGGTCTGCCGGATCGCCATCGGCGTCAAAATTCATCCTCCCTGGGAAATTCCAGCCCCGGCCCGCTTGTCGCGGGTCCGTCCGAAAAAACCGTGTAACCGATTACATGACACACTAGTCAGGCGCCCCGCAAGTGCCCTAGTTTGGTCACATGGAGGTTGTGCTGCGGACGCTACACGCGTACCGACCGCCGCCGACCTCCCCTTTCAGTTCGCGTTTCCGCTTGCCGAGGCCTTTCGATATGACTTCAGACAATGCAGGCAACTATCGGTTTCCTGACGGTTTTCTGTGGGGCGCCGCGACGGCCGCCTATCAGATTGAAGGCTCGTCCATGGCCGATGGCGCGGGCGCGTCCATCTGGGATCGCTTCAGCCACACCCCCGGCATGATGCTGAACGGCGACACCGGCGACGTGGCCTGCGACCATTACAACCGCTGGCGCGAGGACATCGACCTGATGACCCGGCTGAACCTCCAGGCCTACCGGTTCTCGGTCAGCTGGAGCCGGGTGATTCCGGAGGGCCGCGGGGCCATCAATCCGAAGGGGCTCGACTTCTACGACAAGCTGGTCGACGGCCTGCTCGAGAAGGGCATCGAGCCGCTCTGCACCCTCTATCACTGGGACCTGCCGGCGGCGCTGGACGATCGCGGCGGCTGGCTCAACCCCGACATCGCCGACTGGTTCGCCGACTACGGCCAGGTCCTGTTCGAGAAGTTCAAGGGCCGGGTGAAGACCTGGGGCACCATCAACGAGCCCTGGGTGATCGTCGACGGCGGCTATCTGCACGGCGCCCTGGCCCCCGGCCACAAGTCGGCCTTCGAGGCCATGATCGCGGGCCACAACGTTCTGCGCGCCCACGGCGCGGCGGTGAAGCGCTTCCGTGAAGTCGGCGAAGGCCAGATCGGCATCGTGCTCAACATCGAGCCCAAATACTCCGCCTCCGACAAGCCCGAGGACGAGGCCGCGCGCAAGCGCGCCGAGGCCCAGATGAACCGCTGGTTCCTCGACCCCCTGATGGGCCGCGGCTATCCGGAAGAGCTCAAGGACGTTTATGGCGAGGCGTACCGCGAGTTCCCGCAGGAGGACTTCGACCTGATCGCCCAGCCCACCGACTGGATGGGTCTGAACTGGTACACCCGCTCGGTGCCCGAGAACGCCCCCGACGCCTGGCCGACCCGCTCACGTCCGGTGAAACAGGTCCAGCACGCCCACACCGAAACCGGCTGGGAGGTCTATCCCCCCGCCCTCACCGACACCCTCGTCTGGCTGCACGAACAGACCGGCGGCAAGCTGCCGCTGATGGTCACCGAGAACGGGTCGGCCTGGTACGATCCGCCCCACGCCATCGACGGCCGCATCCAGGATCCGCTGCGGGTCGACTATCTGAAGAACCACCTCAAGGCCCTGCACGACGCTATAGGCAAGGGCGTCGACGTGCGCGGCTACATGGCCTGGTCGCTGCTCGACAATCTCGAATGGTCGCTGGGCTATTCCAAGCGCTTCGGCATCACCCATGTGAACTTCCTGACCCAGGAGCGGACCATCAAGGATTCCGGCCTGCTGTACGCCGAGGTCATCAGGACCCACGGCGCGGTTCTGGACACGCTCTGAGCCTCAGCGCACCCGGGCGTAATAGGCCTCGATCAGATCCAGCCGGTCCGCGAACGGGATCGGCTTCGCCACGGGGCCGTCATTGGTGAACTCCAGCAGTTGGTCCCGCCCGGGGCCGAATTCCGGCCAGGCGGGCCGGCCTTCTCCGTTGGGATCTCCCTTGGCCGCGAACCGGGTCCAGTAGCCGGCCATAGCGTCCGCCGCCCGCTGGTCCCGCTCGCCCATCGGCCGCCCGACGGTGTGCAGATTGTCGAACACATAGGGCCGTTCGGACGCATGGGTCGCGCCGCCGCTGGGCTCCGGATTGGAGTCCGGCACGACATCGAAGCGGTACAGGTACGTCGGGTGACCATTGCGGGCGTGCAGCCGCGCCAGATGCCGGGCCGGCTCGTTGAAGGCCAGATCGCTGACCACATGGGCGCGATAGCCGTCCTCGCCGCCATAGGCCGCGTACAGATCGACCCGCTCCTGCGACGTCAGGGCGTCGTCGATCGCGCCATAGGGGCTGATCTCCTGCGGCCGGATCCACCAGAACTCGGCGCTGTTCGTGCCGATGATCAGCGGCACCGGGGCCTCGCGCCCGCCGGAGAAGGCGGTTTCCACGTCCTCCGTGACCAGTCGGCCGTCGATCACCAGATTGTCGCCGCCGTAGAAGTTCGGCGCCGGCCTCAGCAGCGCCTCGGCCGGGAGGTCGCGAAGCTCCGCCGCCGTCGTCGCCCCGATCGTCCGCGCGAAGGCCATGCCCCGGTCCCGCAGCGACGGACCGCCGACGGCCGACGGCGCGTCCAGCGGGACGCCCGTATCCCGACCCAGTCCCGACTGGACCACCGCCCGGTGGAACAGGCCGCGCGCCTCGGGCGAGATCATCAGCCGGGTCACCGCAGCCCCACCCGCGGACTCGCCGAAGACCGTGACATTCCCCGCATCGCCGCCGAACGCGCCGGCGTTCTCGCGCACCCATTTCAGCGCCGCGACGATGTCCATCATGCCGTAGTTGCCGCCCGGCTCTCCCTGCGCCCGTTCGGCGGCCAGCGCCGGATGGTCGAAGAAGCCCAGCCGGCCCAGCCGATAGTTGACCGTCACCACGACGACGCCCCGCTTCGCCAGGTTCGCGCCGTCGTACAGCGCCGCCGTGCCGGAGCCGTTGTTGAACCCGCCGCCGTGGATCCAGACCATCACCGGCCGCGGCTCCGCCCGCTCGGCCGGCGTCCAGACGTTCAGCGTGAGGCAGTCCTCGCTCATCGGCGGCGGACCCACGCCCGGATCCCCGCCGGACGGGGGCTGGATGCAGAGGGCGCCGACCTGTCCCGCGTCACGCGGCTGGCTCCACGGCGCCGGCGGCCGCGGCGCGCGCCAGCGCAGCGGCCCGACCGGCGGCGCGGCGTAGGGCACGCCCCTGAAGCTGCTCACCGCCCCCTCCCGACGACCGATCAGGACGCCCTGCTCGACGGTCGCGCGGGGATCTGGCGGCTCGACCGCGGATGGAGTCATCAGCAAAACCGCCGCGAGGAAAAATGAGGCAGGAAACATGAACCGACCCTAGCGCGACCGACCCCGGCGTCTCAAATAGCTTTGCGCCCCGCGCACGCGAACGGGTGAACCGATGACGGGTCAACGCGTTGTGGCCATAGTGGGGCGGGAATTGGCTTGAAATATCTGATGAAATCGGGCGACCTTGCGGTCGATCTGGCCGCGGCGTTCGACGCCTCGCCGAATCCCTACGTCCTGCTCACGCCCGATCTGCGCATCGCCGGCGCCAACCAGGCCTATCTGGACGTCACCAGCAGCACGCGCGACGCCATCGTCGGCCGTCCCCTCTTCGCCGCCTTCGATTCCGGGCCGGGCGAAGAGGCTCCCGAGAATGTGCGTCAGGTGAAGGCGTCGCTGGAAAAAGCCCGCGACGGCCGCAAGCGGGATCATCTCGCCCTTGTCCGGTTTTCCATCCCGCGCGCCGCCCCGCACGGCGAACCGGTCATGGAGGAGCGATTCTGGAGCGCCACCCACACGCCGATCCTCGACGCCTCCGGCGAGGTCGTCTGGCTGTTGCAGCACACGACGGACATCACCGAGCTGGAGTTGTTGCGCAATCGCATGGCGACCCCGGAAACCGCCTCGTCCACCAGCGCCCTGGACGCCATGATCGGGGGCAACGTCCTCGAGCGGGCCCGCATCGTCCAGGAGGACAACCTCCGTCTCGCCAGCGAACGCAACCGGCTGGTCGACATGTTCATGCAGGCGCCCGGCTTCGTCGCCGTGCTCGCCGGACCCGATCACGTCTTCCAGTTCTACAACGAGGCCTACCGGCGCCTGATCGGCCATCGCGATGTCGAGGGCCGGCCGGTCGCGGAAGCCCTGCCCGAGGTCGAGGGCCAGGGCTATATCGACATGCTGGACAGCGTGTTCGAGACGGGCGAGCCGGTCCAGGGCAAGGCCAGCCTGGTCCGGTTTCAGCGCGAACCGGGCGCGGAGCCGGACTCGGCCTATGTCGACTTCATCTACCAGCCGATCCGCGACGCCGACGGGCGCATCGTCGGGGTTTTCGTCCAGGGCCATGACGTGACCGATGTGGTGATGGCCGCCGAACGCCAGAAGCTGATGATCGACGAGCTCAATCACCGGGTGAAGAACACCCTCGCCACGGTTCAGTCGATCGCCATCCAGACCGCCCGCTCGCACCTCGATCCCCGCACCTTCGCCGAGGGGTTCCAGGCCCGTCTGCTGGCCCTGTCGCACACCCACGACCTGCTGACGCGCAGCCACTGGGAAGGCGCCGACCTGGGCGACATCCTCCAGCACGAGACGGCGGCCCACGGCGTTCACCGGGTGACGCTGAACGGACCGCCGATCGCCCTCGAGCCCGCCGCGGCCCTGTCGTTCGGGATGATTTTCCATGAACTTGCGACCAATGCGGCCAAGTACGGCGCCCTGTCGGCTCCGGACGGGCGGGTGCTGGTCGACTGGACGGTGGCCAATCAGGCCGGGCGCACCCTGCATCTGACCTGGCGCGAGGTCGGCGGCCCCCCGGTCCGCCCCCCGGAAGGCCGGGGTTTCGGCAGCCGGCTGATTGAACGAAACGTTCGTCACGATCTGGCGGGGGAGGTCAAACTGGACTACGCAAGCGACGGTTTCAGTGCGGACTTCTCGATTCCGCTCGATCGCGGGACACTTTCATGAGCGCACCTCTAACCGGCCGCCGGGTTCTCGTGGTCGAGGACGAATCCCTCGTCGCCATGCTGCTTGAGACCATTCTGGAAGACATGGGCTGCACCCCGGTGGGTCCCGCCGCCAATATCGACGAGGGCCTTGCCCTGGCGACGGACGGCGAACCCCTCGACGCCGCCCTTCTGGACGTCAATGTCGCCGGCCGTCAGGTCTTCCCCGTGGCCGAGGCGCTGAAGGCCCGCGGCGTGCCGTTCGTCTTCTCGACCGGCTATGGCGAGGGCGGCCTGCCCGAGGAATGGCGCGGCCAGGCCACGATCCAGAAACCCTTCACCGAGGCCGCCGTCCGCGACGCCCTGATGAAGGCGATGGGGGTCGAGAACGTCTAGGTTCCAGGTTCCAGGTTCCAGGTTTTAGGGAAGGCCCAGCCCCACCCTGGCCCCTAGCCCCTGGCCCCTGGCCCCTGGCCCCTGGAACCTACCCCCCAGGTCCTTCAGCACCGCCCGCGCCGCATTGTGACCCGGCGCGCCGGTGACGCCGCCGCCCGGATGGGCGCCGGATCCGCACAGGTACAGGCCGGGAACCGGCATGCGGTGGTCGGCGTGGCCCAGCACCGGGCGGGCGCTGAACAGCTGGTCCAGCGACAGCCGGCCATGGAAGATGTCGCCGCCGACCAGGCCGAAGCGCCGCTCCAGATCGCGCGGCCCCAGCGCCAGCCGGCCGACCACCGACGCCTTGAACCCCGGCGCATGGGCCTCGACCGTCTCGATCATGAGGTCCGCCACGGTGTCGCGATGTTCGTCGCCGAGCGTCGGATCGACATGCTGGCAGAAAAGGCTGGCGACATGCTGTCCCGGCGGCGCGAGCGTGTCGTCCAGGGTCGAGGGGATCAGCATCTCCACGATCGGCTTCGACGACCAGCCGTTCAGACGCGCCTCGGCATGGGCCCGGTCCATATAGGACAGGCTCGGGGCGATGATGATGCCGGCGGTCAGATGGTCGCCCTGTCCCGGCAGGGCGGTGAAGTTCGGCAACTCCGACAGGGCCACATTCATGCGGAAGGTGCCCGAACCCGACTGGTAGGCGCCGATCCGCTCGCGGAAGTCGGCCGGAACGACGGCGTCGTCCACGAAGCGCTCGAACAGAAGGCGCGGATGCAGGTTGGACACCACGGCCCGCGCCCGGACCACGTCGCCGGCCTCGGTCACCGCCCCGACGGCCCGGCCCTTCTCGGTCAGGACCGAGGCGATCGGCGTGTCCAGCCGTACGTCGACCCCGACCTCGGCGCAGGCGGCGGCCATGGCCTGGGTGATGGCGCCCATGCCGCCGATGGCATGGCCCCAGACGCCCTTGCGCCCGTTCACCTCGCCGAACACGTGGTGCAGCAGCACATAGGCCGATCCCGGCGTGTACGGACTGGCGTAGTTTCCGACGACGCTGTCGAAGCCGAACAGGGCCTTGATCGGATCGCTCTCGAACCAGCCGTCCAGCCAGTCGCCCGCCGACTTGGCGAACAGGTCCAGCAGGTCGCGCCGCCCGGTGACATCCAGCCCCGCCGCCTGTTTGCCCAGCGACACGCCCTTCAGCAGTTCCGGCAGCATGGCCATCCAGCCGGCCTCGACCATGTTGGGCGGCGCCTTCAGAATCCAGTCGCGCAAGACAGACGCCACGACCTCCAGCCGCGCCTCATAGTCGGGCAGCCGCTCCGCATCGCGGGTCGAGAATTTCGCCAACTCCGCCTGCGTCCGCCCCTCGCCGGCCAGGAAACGGCGGCCGTCATCGAAGGGCAGGAAGTTGGACACCTTGCGCTCGACCACCCGCAGGCCGTGCCGCGCCAGCTCCAGATCGGCGATGATCTTCGGGTTCAGCAGGCTGACGGTGTAGCTGGCGGTCGAGTTGCGGAAGCCGGGATGGAATTCCTCGGTCACCGCGGCCCCGCCGACCACATGGCGGCGCTCCAGCACCGTGACCTTCAGCCCCGCCTTCGCCAGATAGAAGGCGCACACCAGCCCGTTGTGGCCCCCGCCCAGGATGACGACGTCGGTGGTGGTTGTGGTCATGGTTCCCTTTTACTCCGTCATCCTCGGGCTTGACCCGAGGATCAGGCCCGGCGGTCGCAGGGTGTCAGAACCCTTTGCGTCCAGCCCTCCCAACCTCCGATCCTCGGGTCAAGCCCGAGGATGACGGTCTGAAGGCAGAACCTCCTCCTCCGGCCGGTGCACCAGCGACACCAGCACCACGCTGATCATCATCAGCAGGAACCAGCTGCCCAGCTTGGCCAGCGACACCGGATGCCAGCCGTCGCTCTGGGACGGATAGACCCAGGCGTTGGCGAAGGTGGCGATGTTCTCGGCCAGCCAGATGAAGGTCGCGACCAGGAAGAATCCCAGCAGGAAGGGCATGGCCCGCCGCGTCCGGTCCGGGGTGAAATAGAACCAGCCGCGCCCGAACAGCACCGCCGTCAGGGCGAACAGGCCGAGGCGAATGTCCGGCAGCCAGTGGTGGGCGAAGAAGTTGACGTAGATCGCCGCCGCCAGCACCCAGGTCGTCCACAGCGGCGGGTAGTGGCGGAATTTGATGTCGAAGATGCGCTGGATGCGGGCGATGTAGCTGCCCACGGCCGCATACATGAAGCCCGAGAACAGCGGCACCATGCCGATGCGCAGGATGCTGTCCTCGGGATAGATCCACGACCCGGCCTGGGTCTTGAACAGCTCCATGATGGTGCCGACCACATGGAAGACGAAGATGACCCTCGCCTCCTCCCAGCTCTCCAGCTTCAGCGCCAGCATGGCCGCCTGGATGGCCAGCGCCCCCACCACGAGGAAGTCGTAGCGGCTGACCGCCGCCTGATCCGGCCACCACAGATGTGTCGCCAGCAGCAGGGCCAGCATCGCCCCGCCGAACAGACAGGCCCAGCCCTGCTTGATGCCAAACATCAGGAACTCGAAGCCGTAGCGGCTCCACGCCCGCCGGTCGGCCCGGGTCTGGAGACGGCCCAGCCAGTGACGGCCCCAGGTTTCGAGTGGAAGGCGGGAGGAATCGGTCATGAGGTCACCCTGACCGCATCCGCCCGTTCAGGCATGAGCGGAATGTGAGCATTTCGCGCGGTCGGGCGAATTCACCCCCGCCCGCGATAGGTCGGCACGCCCTGGTCCGGCAGCCACAGCCCCGCCGGCGCGGCCCCCGTCTGCCAGAAGACGTCGATCGGGATGCCGCCGCGCGGATACCAGTAGCCGCCGATCCTCAGCCATTTCGGCTGCAGCAGGTCGGCGATCTTCTTTCCGATGGCGACGGTGCAGTCCTCGTGGAAGGCGCCGTGGTTGCGGAAACTGGTCAGGTACAGTTTCAGCGACTTCGACTCGACCAGCCAGTCGCCCGGCGCATAGTCGATGACGATGTGGGCGAAGTCCGGCTGGCCGGTCACCGGGCACAGGCTGGTGAACTCCGGCGCGGTGAAGCGGGTCAGATACAGGGTGTCCGCGTGGGGGTTAGGCACCCGCTCCAGCTCGGCCGTTTCCGGGCTCGTCGGCTGGACGGTGTGTTGGCCGAGCTGGTGCAGGCCTGAGGTGTCGGTGGTCATGGCGGGGATGTAGCGGGTTCCCCCGATCCCGTCATCCTCGGGCTTGACCCGAGGATCGGACGTTCCGGCGCACGATGCCGACTGTCAGTCTACCGGCTGGCCCCGCCTCCGATCCTCGGGTCAAGCCCGAGGATGACGGCGGAACAAAGTTTGCCTTCCCCCGCGACAGCCCGCTATCCGTAGCCAAAGACAACTGGGAAAACACCATGGCCATTCCGGCTTCGCTGAAAAAGGGCCTGAAACTGCCGGTCATCGCCGCGCCCATGTTCCTGGTCTCCGGACCGGATCTGGTGGTCGAGGCCTGCAACGCCGGGGTGATCGGCACCTTCCCCTCGCTGAACCAGCGCACCACCGAGGGCTATCGGGACTGGATCCACGAGATCAAGGGCCGGCTGAAGCCCGACGCCGCCGCCTTCGGCGTCAACCACATCGTCCACCCGACCAATCCCCGGCTGATGGCCGACATGATGGTGACGGTCGAGGAACAGGTTCCGCTGGTCATCACCTCCCTGGGGGCCGTGCGCGACGTGGTCGAGGCGGTGCACGGCTACGGCGGCGTGGTCTTCCACGACATCGCCAACATCCGCCACGCCCGCAAGGCGGCCCAGGCGGGCGTCGACGGCCTGATCCTGGTGGCCAACGGCGCGGGCGGCCACGCCGGCGTGGTCAATCCCTTCGCCCTGGTCGACGAGGTCCGCTCCTTCTTCGACGGGACCATCATCCTGTCCGGCTGCCTGTCGACCGGCTCCGACGTCGCCGCCGCCCTGATGATGGGCGCCGACTTCGCCTATATGGGCACCCGCTTCATCGCCACGACCGAGAGCGGCGCCCAGGGCGAGTACAAGGAGATGATCGTCGATGCGGGGGCCAGCGACATCACCTACACCCCCGCCGTCTCGGGCATCCCCGCCAATTTCCTGACCCCGTCGCTGGTCGCCAACGGCATCGATCCGAAATCCCTGCCCGAGCACAAGCTCGACATGGGCGAGGAGGCGAAGGCCTGGAAGACGGTCTGGTCGGCCGGCCAGGGCGCCGGCGCGGTGCATGACATTCTGCCCACGGCGCAGCTTGTCGCTCGGCTCGCGGACGAATTTTCGCAAGCTTGTGACAAATTCGACAAGAAGCGTCTCTAGACCCCGCCTCGTTCAACGAGGCCGACTCACATGCTCCGCACCCTGACGACCGCCGCCACGGCGACCGCCCTGCTCGCCTTCGCCGGTTCCGCCGCCGCCCAGGAGGCCGCGCCGGCCGCCGGAAGCTGGTCCTTCGCCTTCGGCGCCGCGACCGACAACCGCTCCAAGGACGCCTCCAAGTCGAATGGCGAGGCCTATGTCTGGGGTCAGGCGGAGTGGGAGAGCGCCTCGGGTCTGTTTTACGCCGGCGTGGGCGCCGAGACGATCAAGAGCTCGACCGGCTCGGAGCTGGAAACGGAAATCGGCGCCGGCTTCACCCCGGAACTGGCCGGCTTCGATCTGGACCTGAACGCCACATACAAGCAGCAGATCGACGCCAATCCGGGCGCGGACGACAACGCCTGGGAGTTCACGGCCGACGTCAAACGCTCCATCGGCCCGGCCAGCGGCCGCCTTCGCCTGCAGCACTCGCCCGACGGAACGGGCGGCACGCGCGCGTGGACCTGGTACGAGGCCCGCCTCGGCTGGGAGTTCACCGAGAAACTCGAAGCCACCGCCTCCATCGGCCGCCGCGAGCAGGACAACAGCATCGACTACACCGGCTGGAACGCCGGTTTCACCTACGCCCTGACCGACAATCTGGAGGCCGAGGTCCGTTATCACGCGACCGACGCCGACGTCCCGGGCGAGCAGTATGCGGACGCCCTGGTCGCCGGGATCAGCATCGCTTTCTGAAACCTCGCTTTTTGCGGCGAAGCTCCTATCTAGGAGCAATGAGCAACCATCGTCCCACGACCCTCGAGCGCGCCTATGAACTGGCGCGCGGCGGGGGCTGCCGCACCGTCGGCGAGATCAAGACCGCGCTTCAGGCCGAAGGGTTCGAGCGCATCCAGGACTCGCTGTACGGTCCCACCCTGACGGCCGCGCTGCGCAAGCTGTGCCAGGAGCACTACGTCCCCGCCCCCGAGGGCGAGGCGGCTGAGTAGCCCACGACTTGATTTTGCCGCGCCGACAGGTCAAAAGCGTTTTGTCGAGCTCTCTGCGAAACGCCACCCTCTGCTTTCGCACTGAGGTCTAGCCGCTCCTTTCAGACCCGACAGGCTCCAGGGGCTCTTCCCTGAGGTCAACGCTAGCGGAGGTCCTGAAAATGGCTACCGGCACTGTWAAATGGTTCAACTCCACCAAGGGCTACGGCTTCATCCAGCCTGACGACGGCGGCAAGGACGTCTTCGTCCACATCTCGGCCGTCGAGCARGCGGGCCTGCGCGGCCTGGATGAAAACCAGAAGGTTTCCTACGAAATCGAGCGCGACAAGCGTTCGGGCAAGGAATCGGCTGGTCAGCTGAAGACCGAAGGCTGAGAGGCTGAG
>NZ_LMFL01000024.1:33168-39370 GCF_001426805.1 Brevundimonas sp. Root1423 | reverse complement strand
CGTAGGAGGCGCGCTGAACCTCGATCAGGTTCGGCATCTGCACCGCTTCGGGGATCCGGCCGAACGAGTGGCGGATGCGCTTCTTGCCGGTGAAGGTGRYGGCGTGKGCGAACTGACCGTTGRMGACGGCGASYTCRGCTTTGGACTTGGCCATTCTRTSTTCCCAATGCGCGGGCCGGGCAGCCCGCGTTCAATGCAGCAGCCACGGCTCCGCCTCTCGGGCGAACCGTGACCATCGGTTTCGACGTCCACCCTCGGGCCTCTCGGCGCCAGGACGTCTGAAATGTAGAGCTCCCTTGGGGAGGAGCACGCCTTCGCTCGGTCGGAGGGCGACGGACCGGGCCTCGGCGCTTTCGCGCGCATACGGGGGGATGTKTGCGGGACCGGCACATATACGCGCTTCTCTGACGAAATAAAGGCCCCCACTGATCTTTCCTCCCTGTCGCGCAGCGATGGGGAGGGGGACCGCCCCGGCGATTCAGCCGGGGTGGTGGAGGGGGCGACTTGATGGCGGGGGCAGGACGACCTCCCCCGGCGCCCATTGCTTTGCAGCGGGGAGGAAAATAGCGTCCCCGCCATGAAACACCTGATCCTCACGGCCGCCGTCGCCCTCTCCCTCGCCGCCTGCGCCGGCGCATCGCCGCCGCCGCCGGCCGCCGCGACGCCGGGCGTCGGCACGCCCGAGGGCTGGGCCGCCGGAAACGCCCGGTATCTGGTCGTCAACGGCGCCCGCCGCGGCTGGACCACCACCGAATCGGGCCTGCAGTACCGCCGCGTCGGCCGGGCGCACCCCGAGGGCCGCCAGCCCTCGGGCGCCGACACGGTCAAGGTTCACTATCGCGGGACCTTCGTCGACGGCCGCGAGTTCGACAGCTCCTACGCGCGTAACGAACCCGCGGAATTCCCGCTCAACCGCGTCATCAAGGGCTGGACCGAGGGCGTCGCCCTGATGCGCGAGGGCGAAAAATTCGAATTCGTCATCCCCGCCGCCCTCGGCTACGGCGAGCGCTGGGTCGGCGGCGGCGACCTCCCGCCCAACTCGACCCTGCTGTTCACGGTCGAACTGCTGGAAGTGAAGCCGGCGGCGTGATTCTTGATCCGCTCATCCCGCCGGGATGAGCGGGATCGCGAGCCGACGGAACCCCTGACATGACCGCGTTTTAATCAGGCGCGGCGTGGTCACGCTTGACCCCCGCCCCCGCCCGGCGTGATCTGCGCCTCCCCTCGGTCCCGGATTGCCCCGATGAAGCCTGCCGCCCGCCTGCTCGCCTCCGCCTGCGCCGCCGTCCTGCTGTTCGGGGCCGCGCCCGGACTGGCCCAGGTCGGAACGCCGGCTCTCGACCGCGTCCTGACCCCCGTCCCCGCGCCGCGGGACGTCGCCTACCCCGGCGTCATCACGCTCGAGATGGACGCCACCGACATCGACCGCCGCATCGTCTCGGTCAAACAGACCATTCCCGTCGCCGGCCCCGGCCCGCTGATCCTGCTCTATCCGCAGTGGATCCCCGGCAATCACGGTCCGGTCGGCCCGGTCGACGACCTCGGCGACCTGCGCATCACGGCCAATGGCCAGCCGCTCCGCTGGGTCCGCAACACGGTCGACACCAACGCCTACCAGGTCGAGGTCCCGGCCGGGGCCGCCTCGGTCGAGGTCTCATTCAAATGGCTGACCCCGATCGACGGCGCCCAGGGCCGCATCGTCATCACCGACGAGATGCTGAACATCCAGTGGGAGAAGGCCCTGCTCTATCCGGCCGGCTACTATTCCCGGCAGATCACCTTCCAGCCGACCCTGCGCCTGCCCGCCGGCTGGCAATACGGCACGGCGCTCGACACCCGCTCGTTCCAGAACGGCGTGGCCAGCTTCGCCCCCGTCACCCTCGAGCATTTCGCCGACAGCCCCGTGTTCGCCGGGGCCCATTACCGCCAGATCGACCTCGATCCCGGCGGCCGTTCGCCGGTGCGGCTGAACATCGTCGCTGACGACGCCGACATGCTGGCCGCCACCGACGAACACATCGAGCTGCATCGCAACCTGGTCGACCAGGCCGATCGCCTCTACGGCGCGCGCCACTTCAACCACTACGACTTCCTGCTGGCCGTCAGCGATGACCTCGGCGGCATCGGGCTCGAGCATCACCGCTCGTCCGAGAACAGCGTCGACACCGACTATTTCACCGACGCCGCCTCGACCCTCGCCGACCGCGACCTGCTGGGCCACGAATACACCCACTCCTGGAACGGCAAATGGCGCCGGCCCGCCGACCAGCTGACCCCCACCCTCAACGAGCCGCTGCAGAACTCCCTGCTGTGGGTCTATGAGGGCCAGACCCAGTACTGGGGGCTGATCCTGACCGCCCGCGCCGGCCTGATGACGAAACAGCAGGCCCTCGACGTCTTCGCCAACACGGCCGCCACCTACGCCGCCGACAACCCCGGCCGGTCGTGGCGCGCCATGCAGGACACCACCAACGACCCGATCATCGCCCAGCGCCGGCCCCAGCCTTGGGGCAGTTTCCAGCGCAGCGAGGACTACTATCGCGAAGGGGCCATGATCTGGCTCGACGCCGACACCCTGATCCGCGAACAGACCAACGGCCGAAAGTCTCTGGACGACTTCGCCCGGGCCTTCTTCGGCGTCCAGGACGGCAGCTGGGACCCCGCGCCCTACACCTTCGCCGACGTGACCTCGACCCTGAACGGCGTCCAGCCCAATGACTGGGCCGCCTTCCTGCGCACCCGCCTCGACGCCGTCGGCGCGAACGCCCCGACCCCGAACGGCGGCATCGAGCGCGGCGGCTACCGCCTCGTCTGGCGCGAGACGCCGAACGACTATTCGAAGGCCCTGAACAAGGAACTGGACCGCGTCGATTTCGCCTACTCGCTGGGTCTCAGCCTGAACCCGGCCAACCGCGTCACCGCCGTCCGCTGGGGCTCGCCCGCCTTCGACGCCGGCCTGACCTCGGGCTGGGAGGTCGTCGCCGTCAACGGCCGCGCCGCCAGCGCCGACGCCATCTCCGAGGCGATCACGGCGTCGAAAGGCAATACGACCCCGATCGAGATGATGCTGAAGAAGGGTGACCGCTTCCGCACCATCGCCTTCGACTACCACGGCGGCCTGCGCTACCCGCACCTCGAGCGGATCGCCGGGACCCCTGACCGCTTGGGGGAAATTCTGTCTCCGAGGCGGCGCTAATGCCGTCCCTTCCCCCCTTGCGGGGGAAGGTGGCTCGCGAAGCGAGACGGATGGGGGGTCAAACGCCCGTCCTGAACAAGCGGGTCGGCCTCCATTACGACATCCCGACCAGCACCCCCATCCGACCGGCTCCGCCGGCCACCTTCCCCCGTAAAGGGGGAAGGGCATCCGTGACGAGGCTCCCAATGCTGAAACCTGCTCTTCTCGCCCTGCTCCTGACCTCGGCCGCCCTGCCCGCCCTGGCGCAGGTCCCGGCCTCGCAGGCCCAGACGCCCCTGCCCGTCCCGACCAGCCTGCCGCGCGCCCTGCCGCCCATCCCGGCGCCGCAGGACCGCGACTATCCCGGCGTCATCGGCATCCAGGCCGATCTGACCGACCTCGATCACAAGGTCATCCGGGTGCGTCAGACCGTGCCGGTCTCGGCCGGGCATCTGGTCCTGCAGTATCCGAAATTCATCCCCGGCAACCACGCCGACACCGGCCCGATCCAGCTCGTCTCCGGCCTCACCGTCACGGGCAATGGCCAGCGGATCGAATGGCTGCGCGACACCGTCGACCCCCACGCCTTCCACCTCGACATCCCGGCCGGCGTCACGGAAATCCAGGTCGGTTTCGAATGGCTGACCCAGCCCGACAACGCCGTCTGGCGCGTGGTCATGACGCCCGAGATGGTCAATCTCCAGTGGGAGAAGGCCCTGCTCTATCCGGCGGGCTACAACCACGACCGCATCACCTTCGCCCCGTCAGTGAAGCTGCCAGAGGGCTGGCAGTACGGCGTGGCCCTGACGACCACGGGCCGTGAGGGCGACATCGCCACCTTCGCCCCCATCTCGCTCGAACATCTGGCCGACAGTCCGATGTTCGCCGGCCGGCACTATCGCCGCATCGACCTCGATCCGGGCGGACGCTCGCCCGTCAACCTGCACCTCGTCGGCGACACCGCCGCATCGCTGGCGGCCTCTCCCGAACGGATCGAACAGTATCAGTCTCTGGTCGACCAGGCCGACCGCCTGTTCGGCGCCCGCCATTTCGACCATTACGAATTCCTGCTCGGCCTGACCTCGAAGATGGGCGGCATCGGCCTCGAGCATCACCGCTCGTCCGAGAACACCGCCAGCCCCACCTTCTTCACCGCTTCCACCGCCCCCGACTATGGCGCGCGCACCCTGCTGCCGCACGAGTTCACCCACAGCTGGAACGGAAAATTCCGCCGTCCGTCAGATGAATACGTCCAGAACCTCAACCTCCCCACGCAAAACAGCCTGATGTGGGTCTATGAGGGCCAGACCGAATACTGGGGCGACGTCCTCGGCGCCCGCTCGGGTCTGGTCACGAAGGACGAGGCCATCGCCAACCTCGCCGAGGTCGCCGGCTTCTATGACCAGCAGCCCGGCCGCCGGTGGCGCCCGCTGCAGGACACCACCAATCATAACCTGCTCGGCTACCGCACCACCAACCCGTGGCCGTCGTGGATGCGCGGCACCGGCGACTACTACCGCGAGGCCCTGCTGATCTGGCTCGACGCCGACACCCTGATCCGCGAGGCCACCAGAGAGCGCAAGTCGCTCGACGACTTCGCCAAGGGCTTCTTCGGCGTCGACGACGGCGTCTGGGAGGCCAGACCCTATACCTTCGACGACGTGGTCGCGGCCCTGAACGCGGTCCACCCGCACGACTGGGCGACCTTCCTGCGCACCCGGCTCGACGCCGTCGGCCCCGACGCCCGCGCTCCGCTCGACGGCCTCGCCCGCGCCGGCTGGCGGCTGACGTACGTCGACGACCTGACCCCGGTCGAGAAGCGCATCCAGTCCGGCTGGGCCACCGACTTCCAGTATTCCCTCGGCTTCAACCTGAACGCGGCCAACCGCATCACCGGCGTGCGCTGGGGCGGGCCGGCCTTCGAACAGGGGCTGGGCGCCGGCTGGGACCTGATCGCCGTCGGCGACCGCGTCGCCTCGGCCGAGGTCCTGCGCGACGCCGTCACGGCGGCCAGGGGCGGGAGCGAGCCCATCGTCCTCGTGGTCAGGCGCGGCGACGAGTTCCGCACCCTGTCCTTCGACTACCACGACGGCCTGCGCTACCCGCGCCTGGTCCGCATCGAGGGCGCGCGCGACCGCCTGACGGACATCTTCGCCCCCCGGCGTCGCTGAAGCTGACGAGTCTCCTCCCCATCCCCGATGGGGAGGTGGCGCGGCGCCCCTTCGCGCCGTGAGGGAGGGGGTCCGCGCCGCCTTGCCGCCTTCGCCGTCTCGGCTCGAACTGCAGCCGGCCAATTGCCGTTCATGCAGCCCCCTCGATTGCCGTTCACGGGCAAAGAAAAACGGGCCGGGGATCGCTCCCCGGCCCGTCTATTTCATCAGATCGCCCTCAAGCAGCGCGAAGCGCGTTAGGGCAAAAAGACTGCTTACTTGACCTGCACCTTGGCGCCGGCTTCCGTCAGCTTCTTGGCGACTTCGTCGGCGGCYTGCTTSGAGACGTTCTCGACGACGTTCTGCGGAGCGCCTTCGACCAGGTCCTTGGCTTCCTTCAGACCCAGGTCCGAACGCACGCCRCGGACTTCCTTGATCACGTTGATCTTCTTGTCGCCGCCGTCCAGCAGGACRACGGTGAACTCGGTYTGCTCTTCAGCAGCTTCGGCGGGGGCGGCGCCGCCACCGGCGGGCATGGCCATGGCSACCGGAGCAGCGGCGCTGACGCCCCACTTTTCTTCCAGCAGCTTGGACAGTTCGGCGGCTTCCAGAACGGTCAGYTTCGACAGGTCTTCAACGATTTTGGCGAGATCGGCCATTTGAGTTTTCCTTCGGAGGAGTTGTTGTCAGAGAGAGTTTTGCAGAGATGAAAGAGGCGGTTCCGCTTACGCGGCGTCCTTCGAGGCGTACGCGCTGAACACGCGGGCCAGTTGGGAAGCCGGGGCTTGAACGACGCCGGCGATCTTGGTCGCGGGGGCGTTGAGCAGGCCGAGCAGCGAAGCGCCCCGCGCCTGCTCACAGCCCTGGCCGACACGGG
>NZ_LMFL01000024.1:0-33057 GCF_001426805.1 Brevundimonas sp. Root1423 | reverse complement strand
ACGGGACCCTTGAACAGGCCGTGGTARTCGCTGCCTTCGGCGGCATCCAGCGCCTTGAGCGCCAGGCGGTTCTTGACCACCTTGAACGTGCCGCCTTCYTTGCGGAGGCGTCCACGCAGGTCTTCCATGTCCGCAACGGTCAGACCCAGGTTGTGGGTCACGACCACGGCGCCCGCGTCGGCGAAGACGCCCTTGAGCGTCTCGATCGACTCGGCTTTTTGAGCGCGGTCCATTGCGGTCTCCAGTCTGGTATTCGCCGCCGGGCTTATTCCCGACGACGGATTGGCCAAAGCGCGCCGCATCGCTGCGAAGCGTTCAGGCCGGTCGTAATGTCCGAAGGAGGCTCGAACCTCGTGCGGCCCGGATACCGGGTCGACGATNCGAAGCGTTCAGGCCGGTCGTAATGTCCGAAGGAGGCTCGAACCTCGTGCGGCCCGGATACCGGGTCGACGATGGCCGTCTGCATCCCCATCTCCCCACGGCGTCAGAGGGCTCTCTGACATTTATGGCCTGGGTGACCCCCACGCCCCGAAGTTCTCGGACAGGACCGCCGCGGCCGAAGCTGCGACGGAGAAGGCGCGCTCTATACACGGGCCGGCGCAGAACTCAAGCGCCGGCTCTTCCCAAGCGTCGCCGATGGGCGTCAGATGCCGCGAAACCCGGGGCAGGACCATGACACAGCCGAACGACGACGCGCCCTCCGTTCCGCTGGAGGCGATGGGCCGCGACAGTCTCGGCCGAGACGCCGCGCCCTGGCTCGCGCCGGCGCGCCTGGCCATCGGCATGCTGCAGGGCCTGGGTCTGTTCTGGTTGCACCGCGCCTCGGACGGCGTGGCGACCTGGCCCGCGACCCAGCCCCTGCTGTTCGGCCCCCTGCTGCTGGTCCTGGGCTTTCTGCCGGTCATGCTGCTGGCCGGCGTCAGCCGTCTGCGGCTGACGACCTTGGCCATCTGGGCCGGCGTCGCCGCCGCCTCCCTGGCCCTGCTCGGCCTTCACGACATCGCCCGCCAGAGCGCCGACACCCTGCAGGGCCCGCCCTTCCTGTCGCCCCCGGTGATCCTGTTCGCCGCCGCCGGCCTGTTCATCGCCCACCATCTGGTGGCCCCGGCGGACATGGAGCGCCGCCGCATCGCCAGCTACCCGGCCTATTTCGACACCGCCACCAAGTCGCTGGTCCAGCTGGCCCTGTCGATCGGCTTCACCGCCGCCTTCTGGGCCCTGCTGCATCTCGGCGCGGCCCTGTTCCGCATCATCGGCCTCGACTTCCTCGAGGACCTGCTCGGCAAGGACTGGTTCTACATCCCCGTCACCTTCCTGGTCTTCGCCGTCGCCGTGCATCTGACCGACGTGCGCGACGGGCTGATCCGGGGAGTCCGCACCGTGGCCCTGATGCTGCTGTCCTGGCTGTTGCTGGTGATGACGGTGATCGTCGCCGGCTTCGTCGCCGCCCTGCCCTTCACCGGTCTGCAGGGTCTCTGGGAGACCGGAAACGCCACCGCCCTGGTCCTGGCCGCCGCCGCCGCCCTCGTCATCCTGATCAACGCCGCCTACCAGGACGGCCGCCCGGACAACCGGCCGCCGGCGGTGCTGCGGGTCGCCGTGCGGGTCGCCGCCGTCCTGATCGCGCCCCTGGTCGTCATCGCCTTCTGGGGTCTGGCCCTGCGCGTCGGCCAGTACGGCCTGACGCCCGACAGAATCATCGCCGCGGCCTGCGCCGTCGTCGGCGCCGCCTTCGCGGTCGGCTACGGCTGGGCCGCGCTCAGCCCGTTCTGGCGCAAGGGCGAGTGGATGCGGCCTCTGGAGCGCGCCACCATCTGGACCGGGGTCCTCGCCCTCGCCCTGATCCTGGCCCTGTTCAGTCCGCTGCTGGACCCCGCCCGGCTCTCCGTGACGGATCAGGTCGCCCGGCTGCAGCGCGGCGCGGTGACGCCGGACCGGTTCGACTACCATTTCCTCCGTTTCGAGAGCGGCAAGGCCGGACAGGCGGCGCTGGCCCGGCTCGCCCGTTCCGGAAACGCGGACATCGCCGCCCGCACCCGTGCAGCCCGGTCGGCGACCGACCGACACGACCCGGCGCTGGGCCCGCGCCATCCCCAGGTCATCGAGATGTCGCCGGCGGGTTCGGCCTTGCCGGCCGATTTCCTGACCTCCGTGGAGGGCAGGGCGCTGCGCGGCTGCGACGCCGCGGGCGACTGCGTCGCCGCGCTTCGGGACGTCAACGGCGACGGAACGCCCGAGGTCCTGCTGGCCCGGGCCCATGGCGTCCAGGTCTTCGCCCGCATCGACCCGAACCGGTGGGCCGTCGTCGGCTCCTTCGATCCGGCCGTCTGCCAGGGACGGGAGTCCGCCGACCTGCGCGAGGCGTTCCGCGCGGGGCGGTCCGCACCCGTGGCGTCCGCCTGGCCCGATCTCGTCCTCGGGATCGACTCGCGCGCCCGGTTCACGCCTGACCCGGCGAAGTGCGGCCGCGCGCCCGTCTCCGACTGGCTTGACCGTTTCGGCGCCCGCGGGCCGGCGGCGGCTTCGGTCGGCTAGCCCCGGCCCGCCCGATCGCGCCGAATGCAGTGGGGCCCTTGACCCGCCCCCGATCCGGTTCATTACAGTCAGTTCATGAAATCGGGATCGGGGGACCCCGCGTGAATCAGGACGGACCACAGGCTGAACTGCTGCGCCGCGCCGCCGAGGCCTTGGCGCGTCGTGATCCGCAGTCCGCCCTCGGCCTTCTGGACCAGGCCGACCGGATCGGTCCGACCCACAATGGCGCCCTGAACCGGGCCGTGGCGCTGCGGCTCATCGGTGACTTCCATGGCGCCCTGATGGTGCTCGACGACGCCCTGGCCATGCAGCCCTATGATTTCTCGGCGCTGCTGGCCAAGGCGGCGATGCTGGAAAAGATCGGCAAGGGCCACGCCGCCGTCGACGTCTATCGGAATGCGTTGAAGATCGCCCCGCCCCGCGACCACTGCCCGCCGCCGCTGGCCGCCCAGATGGAGCACGCCGACAGTGTCGTGCGCCGCCACGCCGAGGCCCTGCGCGACCATATGAAGGCCGAGGTCGCCGCCCTGCGCGCCACGGTCGAGCCCGCCGCCCTCGACCGGTTCGACGAGGGGCTGGACATCTACGCGGGGCTGAAGACCGCGCCGAAGCAGGAACCCCTGCTGCTCGACTATCCCCGCCTCCCGGCCATTCCCTTCTACGACCGCGCCCTGTTCCCGTGGCTCGAGACGCTGGAAGCCGCCACCCCGCTCATCCAGGGCGAGCTCGAGGCCCTGCTGGCCTCGTCCTTCGACGAGTTCGCCCCCTATATCGCCTATCCGAAGGGCGCCCCGGTCAATCAGTGGGGCGAGCTGAACCACTCCCGCAAATGGAGCTCGCTCTGGCTGTGGCGGGACGGCGAACGGCAGGACGCGGTCTGCGAACGTTGTCCGCAGACAGCCGCCCTGCTTGAGTCGCTGCCGATGTGCCGTCAGGAGGGGTTCGCCCCGACCGCCGTCTTCTCGGCGCTCCAGCCCCACACCCACATCCCGGCCCACACCGGTTCGTCCAACGTCCGCCTGCTGACCCACCTGCCGCTGATCCTGCCCGGCCCGGCCCGCTTCCGCGTCGGCAACACCGTTCGCGACTGGAAGATGGGTCAGGCCTGGGTGTTCGACGACACCATCGAGCACGAGGCCTGGAACGACGCCGACCAGATGCGGGTGATCCTGATCTTCGACATCTGGAACCCGTGGCTGACCGACGGCGAAAAGACCCTGATCACGGCCATGATGCAGGCCCGACGGAGCTTCACGGCGGAGCGGTAGGGATTAGGGACTAGGGATTAGGGGGCGAAGGCGAGGGATCCCTGGTCCCTGGTCCCTGGTCCCTCGCTCCCGTTAACCCACCGCTCACCACCCCCCACAACCCGATCTTCACCTTGTGGGGCGTAAAAACGTCCCGGAATGAGCCAGTCCCGCTTCAACGAGGACCGGCCGCAACGTGATGATGAAGGGCGCCGCTCCATGGCCAGAACCGTTCTCGTGGTCGATGACGATCCGACCCAGCGCCGCCTCGCCCAGGCCGTGCTGGAGCGGGAAGGCTATGCCGTCATCCACGCCGAATCCGGCGGCGAGGCCATCGACCGCCTGACGAAGGGCGGCGGCGCCGACGTCGTCCTGCTCGACATGGTCATGCCGGGCATGACCGGCATGGAGGCCCTGGCCGAAATCCGCACGGCCGGGGTCACGACGCCCGTCATCGTCCTGACCGCGTCGGGCGGCGTGGACGCCGTGGTCAAGGCCATGCAGGCCGGCGCCCAGGACTTCTTCGTCAAGCCGGTCTCGGCCGAGCGCCTGCTGGTCGGCGTCTCCAACGCCCTGCAGATGACGCGCCTCACCGCCGAGGTCGGCCGTCTGAAGAAGCACGTCACTGGGCGCACCTCCTTCGACGATCTGGTCGGCCAATCCGCGCCCATGCGCATGGTCAAGTCGCTGGGGACCCGCGCCGCCAAATCCTCCATCCCCGTCCTGATCACCGGCGAAAGCGGCGTCGGCAAGGAAGTCATCGCCCGCGCCCTGCACGGCGCCTCGGACCGGTCGGGCAAGCCGTTCGTCGCGGTCAACTGCGGCGCCCTGCCCTCGAACCTGATTGAGTCCATCCTGTTCGGGCACGAGAAGGGGGCCTTCACCGGCGCCCACGACAAACACCCCGGCAAATTCATGGAGGCCAACGGCGGCACCCTGTTCCTCGACGAGATCGGCGAACTGCCGCTGGACATGCAGGTGAAGCTGCTCCGCGCCCTCCAAGAGGGCGAGATCGACCCCGTCGGCGCCAAGCGCTCGGTCAAGGTCGACGTCCGCATCGTCTCGGCCACCAACCGCGACCCGGCCCAGCAGGTGCGCGAGGGCGCCTTCCGCGAGGACCTGTTCTACCGCCTCAACGTCTTCCCGATCGAGGCTCCGTCCCTGCGCGAACGCCGCGAGGACATCCCGGCCCTGGTCGATCACTTCGTCGCCCGCTTCAACATCGAGGAAGGCAAGCGCATCGCCGGCTGCACGGGGGAAACCCTCGCCCTGCTGTGCGCCTTCGACTGGCCGGGCAACGTCCGCCAGCTCGAGAACGCGGTCTATCGCGCGATCGTCCTGGCCGACGCGCCGTTCCTGCAGCCCCACGACTTCCCCGCCATTTCCGGCCGCGCGACGCCGCTCGCCGGCGACGATGAGGCGGATCACCCGGAGGCCGGATCCGGCCCGGCCGACATCGACCTCCCCCCGCTGCCCGACACGCCCATCCGCATCCTCGACGAGCGCGGCCACCTGCGCACCCTGGAGGAGATCGAGCGCGACCTGATCCAGCACGCCATCGAGGTCTACGCCGGCCACATGTCCGAAATCGCCCGCCGCCTCGGCATCGGCCGCTCCACCCTGTACCGCAAGGTGCGCGAGCAAGGCCTGGAGGGCAGCCTCAGGGAGGCCGGCTAGGCCCGGCCAGGGGGGGCCGCAATTCGGCGCCGTCTTGGCAAAGCCCGAAGTCTGACCAAAAGTTCATTGGCCAGCGGTCGCCGGAACCCCGAAGACGAGTGCTCTGCGCCTGACCGCAACCCCCGGTTTCCCCACTGCAACGCGACGGAAACAGAACCGGGCCACGTTGCAGCTTCGTCGTCCTCCCCCGAAGGCCTTTCGCATGCTCCTCGTCACCACCGCCCTGTCCGGACTCATGGCCGGGGCGATCCAGGCCGCGCCCCCGCAGCAAGCCCCGCAGACGCCCGCGGCGACGCCGCCGGCCGCGGCCCGGCCCGCCGCTGCGGACCCCGACGCCTATGACCTCGGCACGGTGGTGACCACGGCGGCGCGCCCTCGCGGCAGCGTCAATTCCGACATCCCGCCCGACGTCACCCTGACCCCCGAGCAGATCCAGGCCTACGGCGCCTCGAACATCGCCGAACTCCTGACCTATCTGGAGCCCCTGACCCGCAGCTCGCGCGGCCGCGCCGACGGCCAGCCCGTGCTGCTGGTCAACGGCCGCCGCATCTCCGGCTTCCAGGAGATCCAGGGCATTCCGACCGAAGCCATCGAGCGCACCGAAATCCTGCCCGAGGAAGTCGCGCTGGAGTACGGCTACCGCGCCGACCAGCGGGTCGTGAACTTCGTTCTCAAGGCCAATTTCCGCTCGGTCTCGGGCGAACTGACCGGCCGCGCCCCGACCCAGGGCGGCCGCACCGTGGCCGAGATCGAGGGCAACGTCCTGCGCATCGCCGGGGCCACCCGCTGGTCGATGGACGCCGAATACGAACGCTCGACCCCGCTGTATGAATCCGAGCGCGACATCGTCCGCGATCCCGGCGCGACTCCGTTCGACCTGATCGGCAATATCTCGGGCCTTCCGTACCGCGGCTCGGGCGTTCCCTGCAGCCCCGCCTCGGGCGCCCCCTGCGACCCCCAGATCGACCCCGCCCTGTCGGTCCTGGTCGGGCGGCCCGTCCTGGTCAATCCGGTCCCCGGAAGCGGCGCGCCCAGTCTGGCCAATTTCGCCCAGGCGGCCGGCGACCCGCGCACCGGCGACCTCGGCGCGTACCGCACCCTGCTGTCCGCCAGCGAGCGCGCCACCGTGCGCGGCACGGTCAAGCGCGACATCAACGGCACGACCCAGGGAACGATCAGCGGCAATCTGCAGAACGTCTCCAGCCGCAGCTTCAACGGCCTGCCCGGCGTGGTCCTGACCCTGCCGGACGGCAATCCCTTCTCGCCCTTCGCCAGCGACGTGCTGGTCTACCGCTACCTCGACGACGCCGACGCCCTCGGCCGCGAGACCGACACCCTCACCGGGCGGATCGCCGGCATTCTCGACGGCTATATCGGAGACGACTGGCGCTGGACCCTGACCGGCTCCTACGACCGCGTCGAGACGGACACCCTGACCGGCCGCGGCTTCGGGACCACGCCCTTCCAGACCCGCCTGACCGCCAACGACGGGGCCGCCAATCCGTTCGGCCCCCTGACCCCCGCCGACTTCACCCGCCTGCCCGACGACACCGCCAACTCCGTGTCCCAGGTGCTCAGCGCCGAGGCGGTGCTGAACGGCGACGTCTTCGACCTGCCGGCCGGCGGCATATCCTCGACCTTCACCTTCGGCGCCGACACCCGCTCGCTGGACTCGACCAGCGTCCGCTCGGGCCTGACCACCGAGCGCTCGCAGTCGCGCGATCGCTTCAACGGCCAGGCCAGCTTCGGCATTCCCATCGCCAGCCGCCGCACCGGCGTCTTCCCGGCGCTGGGCGACCTGTCGGCCAATTTCAACGTCGGCTATGAGGAGCTGTCGGACTTCGGCGGCCTGTCCACCCTCGGCTTCGGCGTCAACTGGTCGCCGATCGAGCCCCTGTCCCTGCTGGTCAGCTACACCGACGAGCACGGCGCGCCCACCATCTCGCAGTTGAACGATCCGACCATCTCGACCCCGAACGCGCCGGTGTTCGACTTCGCCGCCGGCCCCGCCGGCGAGACCGTTCTGGTCACCCGCATCGACGGCGGCAATCCCGACCTGAACTCCGACAACCGCAAGGTCTGGAAGCTGGGCGCCACGCTCAAGCCCTGGTCCGAAACCGACTTCCGCATCCAGTCGACCTGGACCTACAGCCTGACGGAAGACGCCATCGCCGCCTTCCCGACCCTGACCCCCGAGCTCGAGGCCGCCCTGCCTGACCGCTTCAACCGCGACCCGGCCGGCAATCTGGTCTCCTTCGACGCCCGGCCGCTGAATTTCGACCGCTTCGAGCGTCAGGACATCCGCACCGGTTTCAACTACTCCCGCGCCTTCGGCCAGCCCGGTCCCGCCGCCACGCCCCTGCCCGGCATGCCCGGCGGCGCGCGCCCCGCGCCCGGCCTCGGCGCGCCCATGATCATCCGTCAGGGCGGCGACGGCCCCCGCGGCGACGGTCCCCGCGGCGGCCCCGGCGGCGGCGGGCCCCAGATGCGCATGGGCGGCGGCGGGGGTCGCGGCGGCGGCATGCAGCCCGGCCAGGGCCGCTTCAACCTCTCGGTCTATCACACGGTCCGTCTGCAGGATGAGATCGTCATCGCCGACGGCGTGCCCGTGCTCGACCTGCTGGACGGCTCCGCCACCGGCAGCCGCGGCGGCACGCCCCGCAACGAGATCCAGGGCCAGGCCGGCGTCTTCAAGAGCGGCATGGGCGCCTTCCTCAACGCCAACTGGCGCGAGGGCACCCGCGTCGACGGCGGAACCGGCCCCGACCTGGCCTTCTCGGACCTGGCCACGATCAATCTCAACGTCTTCGTCGACCTCGGCGGCCAGGCCGCCTGGGTGGCCAAATACCCGTGGCTGAAGGGTTCGCGCGTCCAGCTCGGCGTGCAGAACATCTTCGACAGCCGTCTGGAGGTCACCTCCAGCGCCGGCGACGCCCCGCTGAACTACCAGCCCGACTACCTCGACCCCCAGGGCCGGACCGTCAGCCTGACCTTCCGCAAGATCCTGTTCTAGGGCGCGCCCACCACAGTCCGTCACCCTCGGGCTTGACCCGGGGGCCGGACCGTCCGGCGCCCATCCGGGGACGGCGGTCTTCAACGGCCCGAGCCATCCCGGCCGCGCCGTGCGGGCCGACATCCGATCCTCGGGTCAAGCCCGAGGATGACGGCCGGGAGGGTGATCAGTCTCCCGGGGAAGCCTTCCGCCCCCACCGCCGCTTCGGCGTCTCGCCCTTCGCCTTGGCGGCGATCTCCTTCAGCTTGCGGCCCTGCATCGCCGACAGGGCCTGGCCCGGCGCGCCCAGTTCCGGGTCGCCGAAGGCGCGGCCGTGGGTCTTCACCCGCTCGCTGACCGAGTCGATGAACTCGCCCTCCCATTCGGACAGCGAAACGCCCGCCTTCTCTGCCGAGCGGCGGGCGCGTCTGAGAGCATTGAGGGCCGCGCGCTGGGCCGCCTTGCGTTCGGCCTCGAACGGACTGGAAGGCGGCTTCTTCGCGCCGCCCCTGCCCCCGCCGAAGCCGGTTCGCTTCAGGGTCAGATCTCGCCGAGCGCCGACAGGTACAGGTCCAGGATCGCGTCCTCTTCCTGGCGCTTGGCCTTGTCCTGCTTCCGTATGCGGATGACCTTGCGCAGGATCTTGACGTCGTAGCCCTCGCCCTTGGCCTCCAGGAAGACCTCCTTCATGTCGGCCATGACGGCGGCCTTGTCCTCTTCCAGACGCTCGATGCGCTCGATGATGGTGCGCAGCCGGTGCCGTGCAGATGACCATCGAGCCNTCGATGATGGTGCGCAGCCGGCCCTGGGCGGCCGAGGTCAGGACGTCGGGCGAGGAATCGAAGGAAGCGTCGTCGGCCAAGGGAGAACTCCGGATAAAATGCCCTCAAACAGGCCTGGGGCCGACAGGGCGAAAAGAATATGAGGGACGCTAACCACGCCCGGGCGCGCGACTCAACGATGCCTGGGGACGGACGCGAAAAAGGCTGCGGACAAGTCCGCAGCCCTGAAACTTTCGAACCGCGCTGTGGCGCGCGGAAGACCTTTTAGCCCTGCTTCGCCTTGAAGCGCGGGTCGGTCTTGTTGATCACGTACACAACACCCTTGCGGCGCACGACCTTGCAGTCGCGGTGGCGGGTCTTGAGCGACTTGAGCGAGCTGCGGACCTTCATGGTCGTCGTCCTGAGGCAAAGCAAAACAGAAAAGCCGCGGGAAGAACCTGCGGCGGAGCGGTGCGTATAGAGAGGCTTCCCGGAATCGTCAACCGCCGACTGAGGTGACTTTGCCCACGGTTGCGGCAGACTGCGACCCGGACGCCCGGCATGGAGAGGATCGTGACCGACGACCACCGAATCTACCGGATGAGCTTCGCCAGCGTCTATCCCCACTACATCGCCAAGGCGGAAAGGAAGGGACGCACGAAGGAGGAGGTCGACCAGATCATCCGCTGGCTCACGGGCTTCACCCGGGAAGCGTTCGAGGCCCAACTGGCGAAGAAGTCGGACATCCGGACCTTCTTCGCCGAGGCGCCGAGTTTGAACCCGGCGCGGTCCCTGATCACCGGCCTGATCTGCGGCATCCGCGTCGAGACCATCGAACAGCCGCTGATGCGCGAGATCCGCTACCTCGACAAACTCATCGACGAGCTGGCCAGGGGCAAGGCGATGGAGAAAATCCTGAGGCGCTAGATCTCGCACGCGAACCAGGGGATGGCGCCGCTATTGCAGCAACGCTTCCCGCCTCGCGCACTTGTTATGACGGGGCGGCCGCCGGGGACTCTACAGCTACATCATGCGTATCAGCCTTCGACTCATTCTCATCGCCTCCGTCGCCGCCTGCGCCCCCATGCTGCCGGAGGCGCCGCCCGTGCGGCCGACCCCGGCGCCGGCGCCCGTCCGTCCCTCCGCGCCCACGCCGGCCGCGCCGACGCCCGCGCCCGCGGACCAGGCCGGGTTCGAAGGCTGGAAACAGGGCTTCCTGGCCCGCCACGGCGGCGTCCGCCGCGACGCCTACGCCCGCGAGCTGGCCGGCCTGACTCCCGACCCCTCCGTCATCCGCCTTGACGGCAACCAGCCCGAGTTCAGCCGGCCCGCCGGCGCCTATATCCAGTCCGCCGTCTCCGCCACCCGCATCGCCCAGGGCCGCCAGCGCACCGACCGCGTGCCGTGGGACGTTGTTCAGCGGTTCGGCGTCCCGGCCGAGATTCTCGTCTCCATCTGGGGCAATGAGAGCAGCTTCGGCGCCGTCCAGGGCGACTATGACGTCATCCGCTCGCTGGCCACCCTCGCCTTCGACGGCCGCCGCCGCGACTGGGCCGAGGCCCAGCTGAAGGACGCGCTGGACATCGTCGTCGACGGCCGCCGCGACCGGGCGGGGCTGAAGGGCAGCTGGGCCGGCGCCATGGGCCAGACCCAGTTCATGCCCGACAACTATCTGCGCCTCGGCGTCGACCAGAGCGGCGACGGCAAGGTCGACATCTGGGGCTCGGACGCCGATTCCCTCGCCTCCGCCGCCAATCTGCTGGCCCAGGCCGGCTGGAAGCGCGGCCAGGCCTGGGGCTATGAGGTCGTCCTGCCCTCCGGTTTCGACTACGCCGAGGCCGAGGGGCCCCGCCACGACTGGCGCTACTGGGCGGGGCGGGGCGTCACCCTGGCCCGCGGCGGCGCCCCGACCGACGCCGAGGCGCTGGAAGAGGCGACCATTCTCCTGCCACAGGGCGCGCGCGGTCCGGCCTTCCTGGCCCTGCCCAACCACTATGTGATCCGCCGCTACAACAACTCGGTCTCCTACGCCCTTGCCATCGGCCTGACCGCCGACGGCATCGCCGGCAAGCCCGGTCTGGTGGCGACCTGGCCCGACGACGCCCCCCTGTCCCGCGACCAGCGCATTGGCGCCCAGCGGGCCCTGACCGCCCTCGGCTACGACACCCAGGGCGTCGACGGCGTCATCGGCGCCAACACCCGCGCCGCCCTGCGCCGCTGGCAGATCGCCACGGGCCGTCTGGCCGACGGCTATCTGACGGCCGACCTGGCCGATGAGCTGATCCGCCGGGCAGACTAAGGTGGGCCCTTCCCCCATTTCGGGGGAAGGTGGCTCGCGAAGCGAGACAGATGGGGGCTGCCGGTTGCGGGCGCCCTTCGATGATCGTTGCGCCGGAACGAGCCCCCATCCGAGCGGCTTCGCCGCCCACCTTCCCCGAAATGGGGGAAGGATCACGAATCTATAGTCGGATTGGCGAGAAAATATCCCGCCCCTTCAATTGCTTACGCTTTTCCCAAACGGAATTGTCAGCACCCCTGAAAACCCCCTCATAATCTTGTCCATCCCGTCGGTGGGGAGGGCGTCGGATCCACGTTCCTCGATGTCGGCGGGCTGTGGTCGAGCGATGAAGCCCGGGGGCGCTTACGCCGGGGGTCCTTGAGGACGTCGATGGATGGCGTCCGCCTGCTCGCCGCGCGCTTCTTGTGCGGGACCTCTGCGGCGCTTGATGTTTCCGCACGTCTCCCCCCGTCCGGGACCGCAAGGAACCGTCCGGGCGTCGGCAAGGCCCAAACAGGGCCGGCGGCCGGCACGCGCGTGGAAAACGACGACGCGGGGCGGCTGTCTCGTCGAAACGGTAAAACACACAAGCACCGGGCGAGCCCGGTCGCCCCGCGCCCTCCCCAGCTTTGGCGGCCCTTCGCCAGAGCGCGTCGACCCATGCCTGATGGAAAGGAAACCCGTGCCCCGCTGCAAATCACCCCGGCTGACCGATCGCGACGTCATCCGCGCGCTGCAACTCATCCGCCTGGAGGGCCTGCCGACCGGCGAATACGAGCCCATGTCGAACCGCGAGGAAATGTATCTGCGCATCGTCCGCGCCGGCCATCCGGTCGATATCGAGGACTTCGTCCTCTCCAGGCCCCTGTTCCAGCTGGAAGCCGCTGAACGCCGCGCCAACGAGGAAGACGAGGCCGCCTCTGTATCCACATGATCGTTGTTTACCCGCTCCGCCTTCGCTAACCCGGACCAGACCCCTGCCGGAGCCGTCCATGTCCCGTTCGTCCGATCGTTTCGAAGGCACTTCCAACTACATCGCCACCGACGACCTGAAGATCGCGGTCAACGCCGCCGTGGCCCTCGAACGCCCGCTGCTGATCAAGGGCGAGCCCGGCACCGGCAAGACCGTCCTGGCCTATGAGATCGCGCGCGCCATGAACGCGCCCCTCATCACCTGGCACATCAAGTCAACGACCAAGGCCCACAACGGCCTGTACGAATACGACGCCGTCTCGCGCCTGCGCGACAGCCAGCTGGGCGAGGAACGCGTCCACGACGTCCGCAACTACCTCAAGCCCGGCAAGCTGTGGGAGGCCTTCACCGCCCCCGAACGCCCCGTCCTGCTGATCGACGAGATCGACAAGGCCGACATCGAGTTTCCCAACGACCTTCTGCAGGAACTCGACCGCATGGAATTCTACGTCCAGGAGACGGATGAGACGATCCGCGCCGAGGTCCGCCCCGTCGTCATCATCACCTCCAACAACGAGAAGGAACTGCCCGACGCCTTCCTGCGCCGCTGCTTCTTCCACTACATCCGCTTCCCCGACGACGCGACGATGCGGGCCATCGTCGAGGTCCATTTCCCCGGCATCAAGCCGCGCCTCGTCTCGGAAGCGCTGAAGACCTTCTACGAAATCCGCGACACGCCGGGCCTGAAGAAGAAGCCCTCGACATCGGAACTGCTCGACTGGCTCAAGCTGCTGCTGGTCGACGACATCGACCCCGAAACCCTGCGCGAAAAGTCGCCCAACAAGCTGATCCCGCCCCTGCACGGCGCCCTGCTGAAGAACGAGCAGGACGTCCACCTGTTCGAACGCCTCGCCTTCCTCAGCCGTCGCGAAGGCGCGCGGCCCGGCGGCTGAACACATCAGGGGACCGGTTTGAACACCCGCCTTACCGCGATTTCACTGGATTATCGGCCCGGCCCGCTCAGGATGAGACCACGTAAAGGACTCCCGACGATGACCCTTCGTCCCTTTCTCATCCCGACCGTCTGCGCCTTCGCCGCGCTGACGTCCGCCTGCGACGGCGACTCCGTGCGCATCTCCTCGACCCGCACCGAGAACAATGACGCCAAGGGCGTGCTCAAGGTCGTCGACGCCCTGCAATGCCCCCAGACCATGGGCTCCCTGACCCGCAAGGGCTCGGCCCAGGACGGCGGCAAGGTCTGCACCTATGTCGGACCCAAGGGCGCCGAGGTCAGCCTGCATCTCGTCAGCCTGGACGGGACAAATCCCGCCGATGCCCTGAAGGCCTTCGAAACCCGCCTGTCGGGCTCGCTGCCCGCCGCCGCCGCCGAGCTCCGGGCCTCGGCCGACGCCGAAAAGGCCCGCGTCCGCGCCGATGCCGCCCAGGCCGCCGCCGATACGGCCGCCGTGGCCGCCGACGCCGCCGCGGGCGCGGCGGACCAGGCCGCCGCCCAGGCCGATCGCGCCGCCGGCGCCGCCGACCGCGCCTCCGTCCGGGCGCCGGGCGTCAGGATCGAAGCCGCCGGCGACGACGCCTCCGTTCGCCTTCCGGGCATGCACATCGAGACCCGGGGCGATCAGGCCAGCGTCCGCATCGGCGGCTTCCACATCAACGCCAGCGACAGCGACGGCGCGACCCGCGTCACCGGTTCCTCGCCGGCGGGCGGCGGAAGCGGCGACAGCGTCAGCGTCAACGCCCTGAACAACGCCGCCGAAATCCGCACCAGCGCCAGCGGCGAGGCCACCCGCGCCAGCTGGATCCTGACCGACAGCCGCGACTCGGAATCGGGCTGGCGCCTGGTCGGCTATGAGGCCCGGGGCCCGGTCGGCGGGCCTCTGGTTGTCGCCGCGGTCCGCTCCAGGGACACCAACCGCAACCGCGCCTTCGAGGACGCCAAGGACCTGGTCACCCTCAACGTCGGCGAATAAGCGGCCCGGCGGCCCGGCTTCGCCCTTGATCGCATCGCCCCGATGCGTCACCAACCCTGCCCACGACAGCAGGATCAGACCTTGGCCGTAAAGCCCCGCCCTTCCGCGAAACCGCCGCGCGCCTGGCAGCGCATGCTGTCCGGCCGCCGCCTTGACCTGCTCGACCCCTCGCCCTTCGACATCGAGATCGAGGACATCGCCCACGGCCTGGCCCGCGTCGCCCGCTGGAACGGCCAGACCGTCGGCGAACACGCCTTCTCCGTCGCCCAGCACTCCTGCGTCGTCGAGGAGATCGCCGCCCACATCAAGCCGGGCCTCGAACCGAAATGGCGGCTCGCCGCCCTGCTCCATGACGCCTCGGAATACGTCATCGGCGACATGATCTCGCCCTTCAAGGCCGCGCTGGGCGTCAACTACAAGGCCTTCGAGGCCCGGCTGGAGGGCGCCATCCACCTCCGCTTCGGCCTCCCGCCGAAGAATCCGGTCGAGATCAAGACCCTGATCAAGAAGGCCGACGTCGCCTGCGCCTATTTCGAAGCCACCCAGCTGGCGGGCTTCAGCAGGAAGGAGGGCCTGACCCTGTTCGGAGCCCCGCCGGCCGGCTACGACCTGGTCATCGACCCCCTGCCCGCCCCCGTGGCCCAGCAACGCTACCTCGAACGCTATCGCGTCCTCGCCGAGGCCACCGGCGTCGTCCCCGCCCCCGACGCCTGGCATACGGAATAGCCATGGCGGGTCCGGACGAACAGGGCGTCCGCATCGGCCTCTCGGCCGTCGTCATCGCGCTCCGCGACCGCAAGGCCTGCGTCCTGACCACCACCGGCGAGGACGGCGCCGCCGCCCTGCCCTTCGGCCCGTTCGACCCGGCCCGTGACCGCACCTTCGAACGGGCCCTGCGCGACTTTGTCACCGCCCAGACCGGCTTCAGCCTCGGCTTCGTCGAACAGCTCTACACCTTCGGCGACCTGGGCCGGGCCAGCCCCCGCGCCACCCCCGGTCCCGAACGTCGCCGCGAGGTCTCGGTCGGCTATCTGGCCCTCACCGCCGATGCCGCCGACGCGCCCCAGGCCGAGGCCCGCTGGACCCCCGTGCTCGAAATCTTCCCCTGGGAAGACCGCCGCGACGGCGCGCCCGCCTGCGTCGCCCCCCTTATCGCCGGGCTGACCGCCTGGGCCGGGGCTGATCCCCGGCGCCTGGCCCGCATCGAAACCCTCTTCGCCACCACCCCCGCCCACCGCTGGAACGAGGGTCAGGTCCTAGACCGCTACGAACTGCTCTACGAGGCCGGACTGGTCGCCGAGGCCGCCCGCGATCAGGAACGCCCGCCCCTTCCCGGCGCCCCCGGCCGCGCCATGGCCTCGGACCACCGCCGGATCCTCGCCACCGGCCTGGGCCGCCTGCGCAGCAAGCTGAAATACCGCCCCGTCCTCTTCGACCTCATGCCCCCCGCCTTCACCCTGTCCGAGCTCCAGATCGCGGCCGAGGCCGTCGCCGGCCTGTCCCTGCACAAGCAGAACTTCCGCCGCGGCGTCGAACGCACCGGCCTGGTCGAGCCCACGGGCCGCCTTTCCGCGGCGACCGGCGGCCGCCCTGCCGAACTTTTCCGCGTCATCGACGGCGACCTTTCGACCGGCGAGGCCCTCGGCCTGCCGCTGCCCGCGCAGCGCTGACGCGATTTCTCAACCGCCCGCTTGCGGCGCGGCCCGGTCCCCATTAGAGAAGCCGCTCGCTCGACCAAGCGTCCTACGGCCCCGCGGAGAGGTGGCAGAGTGGTCGAATGTACCGCACTCGAAATGCGGCGTGCCTTNGCCCATTAGAGAAGCCGCTCGCTCGACCAAGCGTCCTACGGCCCCGCGGAGAGGTGGCAGAGTGGTCGAATGTACCGCACTCGAAATGCGGCGTGCCTTTGCGGGCACCGTGGGTTCGAATCCCACCCTCTCCGCCACCGGCCCCAATCGCAACGCGCCGCTCGAGCGGCCGGTCGCCCCGGGGCCGAATCCGGTATCTTGACGTCCTTCATGCCGCGCCAGCATAAGGGCCGCCCGTCGGGACGGCGGCCGGCTTAGCTCAGTTGGTAGAGCGCCAGTTTTGTAAACTGGATGTCGCGGGTTCGATTCCTGCAGCCGGCACCATCGCCCCGGGTCAGCCGCCGCCCAGGGCGACCGTGATCCGGTAGACGACGAAGGCGGCCAGATAGGCCAGGCCGAACATGTAGGCCACCATGACCCACATCCATTTCCACGAGTTCAGCTCGCGCTTGACTACGCCCAGGGTGGCCACGCACTGGGGCGCGAAGACATACCAGGCGAGGAAGGCGAGACCCGTCGCCAGCGACCACTGCGCCGCCAGGGTGGCGCCCAGCAGGCTGGTGGCGCTCTCCGGATCGGCCACGGCGTAGACGGTGCCGAGGGCCGCCACGGCGACCTCCCGCGCGGCCATGCCGGGCACAAGGGCGATGACCATCTGCCAGTTGAAGCCGATCGGCGCGAAGATCGGCTCCAGCGCGTGGCCGATCATGCCGGCGAAGCTGTAGTCGATGGCCGGCCCCGTCGCGCCCTCCGGCGGATAGGGGAAGGTCGCCAGGGCCCAGACCACGACCATCAGCGGCAGGATGATCCGCCCCGCCCGCTCCAGGAAGATGCGCGCCCGGATCCACAGGTTGAACAGCACGCTCTTCATGTCGGGGACCTTGTACGCCGGCAGCTCCATCATGAAGGGCTCGACCGCCCCCCTCCAGAACACCTTCCGGATCACGAACGAGACCGCGAGCGCGCTGATGATGCCCGAGGCGTACAGGCCGAACATCACCAGTCCCTGCAGGCTGGCGAAGCCCCAGACCTGCCGGTTCGGGATGAAGGCGGCGATGATCAGCGTGTAGACCGGGATGCGCGCCGAACAGGTCATCAGGGGTGCGACCATGATGGTGGTCAGGCGGTCGCGCTTCGAGTCGATCACCCGCGCCGCCATGATGCCCGGAATGGCGCAGGCGAAACTGGAGAGCAGGGGGATGAAGGCGCGGCCGTGCAGGCCCGCTCCTCCCATGATCCGGTCCATCAGGAAGGCCGCCCGGGCCATGTAGCCGAAATCTTCGAGCAGGATGATGAACAGGAACAGGATCAGGATCTGCGGCAGGAAGACCAGAACACTGCCGACGCCCGAGATCAGGCCGTCGACGATCAGGCTCTGCCAGATCCCGTCAGGGATCGCCGTCGCGACCACGGCGCCCAGCGCCGCCAGCGCACCCTCGATGCCGTCCATCAACGGCGTGGCCCAGGCGAAGACGGCCTGGAACATGACGAACAGCAAGGCGAGCAGGATCACGAGGCCGCCGACCGGATGCAGCAGGACCGAGTCGATCCGGCCGGTCAGGGTGTCCGGCCGTTCGGGCGGACGGACGCAGGCCTTCATGATCCGCTCGGCCTCGCGCGCCGCGCAGCGCAGGGCGTCCGCGTCGGGCGCCGCCCAGGCGTTGGCGGCGATCTGCGGCGCGGCGTCCACCACCCCCGCGACGGCGGCGATCAGTTCGTCGACGCCGCGCTTGCGGGTGGCGACCGTAGTGACGGTCGGGACAGCCAGCTCGGCGGACAGCCGGTCCAGGTCGATTCGCAGGCCCTGACGCTGGGCGATGTCGTACATGTTCAGCGCCAGCACCATCGGGCGGCCGACCGCCTTCAGCTCCAGCACCAGGCGCAGGATAAGACGCAGATTGGTCGCGTCGGCGACGCAGACGATCACGTCCGGCGGGGTCTCGCCGGCCAGACGGCCGAGGACAGCATCGCGCGTGACCTCCTCGTCGGGGCTGCGGGCGCGCAAGGAGTAGGTGCCCGGCAGGTCGAGGACAGACAGGGCGCGGCCGTCCGGCGCGCGGATCAGTCCTTCCTTCCGCTCCACGGTGACGCCGGCGTAGTTGGCGACCTTCTGGTGCGCTCCGGTCAGGGCGTTGAACAGGGCGGTCTTGCCGCTGTTGGGATTGCCGACGAGCGCGACCCGCGCGCTCCGTACCGCCATATCCATCAGGCGGCGGCCTCTTCCGGAAGAAAGGCCGCTTCCGTGACGGCGACCGTTTCGAATCGGACTGTCAGGCTCGCGGCCTCGTGCCGGCGGAGGGCCACGCGCATGTCGTCCACCTTCATCGCGATGGGATCACGGCCGAACAGGCCTTCGTGCAAAAGTTCGACCCGCGCGCCTTCGACGAAGCCAAGCTCGAGCAGCCGGCGCTCCAGCTCCAGACCGTGCTCGTCCGCGGGGCCGTGACCGCCGACCTGGACAATCACGCCGCGATCGCCTCGCCGGGCCTGACTCAGTTTGAGGATATCCGACATCACGCTCGCAACCATGGCCGCGGCTTTCCGCGCCTGTTGACAGTGATTATCAGGTGCGACTGGCTGTCGTCCAGTCCGACGTAACGCCGCACCGGTTGCCGGGCGTCGAGGTTCGGCTATCAAGGGCGGATGTCACCGGAAACCCCCATGACCCGCCTCGTTCTGACCGCGCTCGCCACGCTCGCCCTTGCCGGTTGCGGCGAGGAGGAAACAAGCCCGGCGAAGGCCCCGGCACACCCCGCGCCGACGGCGGCGGAAAAGGCGGCCCTGCTGGCCGCCCTGCCCGCGCCCTATCATCAGGCCGATCTGGAGAATGGCCGCCGCGTCTTCGCCCGCTGCCGCTCATGCCACACCGTCGCCGAGGGCGGACCGAACATGACGGGCCCGAATCTGTACGGCGTTTTCGGGCGGCCTGCGGGGAGTCAGCCGAAATACAACTATTCCACCGCGGTGAGGAACGCCGGTTTCGTCTGGGACGCCGAGCGTCTGGATCACTGGCTGGAAAATCCGCGCACCTTCCTGCGCGGAACCAAGATGAGCTTCCCGGGCATACCCGACGCGACCGACCGTCGGGACGTGATCGCGTATCTGAAGGTCGAGACCGGCTACACGCCACCGGCTGCCTGACTACTCCGCCGCGGCCGGCACGGCGTCGTTGGCGGTGGCCTCGGTGGCTTCCCATTCCTCGATCTTGCGGGCGGTGTATTCGGGCGATTTGGTGAAGCGCGCCAGCACGCCGTAGATCACCGGGACCACGAACAGGGTCAGCAGGGTCGCGAACATCGCGCCGGCGAAGATGACCACGCCGATGGTCTGTCGACTGCCCGCGCCCGCGCCCTGCCACAGCACCAGCGGCAGGGCGCCGAAGGCCGTGGCGATCGAGGTCATGATGATGGGCCGCAGGCGCAGGGTCGAGGATTCGATGATCGCGTCATGGATCGACCGGCCCTGATCGCGCAGCTGGTTGGCGAATTCGACGATCAGGATGCCGTTCTTGGCCGCCACGCCGATCAGGATGATCAGACCGATCTGCGAGTAGATGTTCAGGCTCGAGCCCGCCATCATCAGGCCGAACAGGCCGCCGGCCGCGGCCAGGGGCACGGTCAGCATGATGACCGCCGGCGTGATCCAGCTTTCGAACTGCGCCGCAAGCACCAGGAAGACCAGCAGCAGGGCCAGGCCGAAGGCCGCCGCGACCGCGCCGCCCGCCTCCTGCTGGTCGCGCGCGGCGCCGCCCCACTGGGTGGTGACGACGCCCTGCGGCTGTTCGCGCGACACCCGGGTCATGAATTCCGTGGCGTCGGCCAGGGTCGTGCCGGGGTTGAGGTCGGCGGAGATCGAAATGGCCCGCTGACGGTCCAGCCGCCGCCGGTCCGGCGTATCGCCCGACGTCTGGGTCGTGACCACGGCGGACAGTGGCACCAGTTGCCCCGAGCCGGTGGCGACATACAGGGCTTCCAGATCGCCCACGCTGCGCCGGTCGTCCCTCTGGGTCTGCAGGATGACGTCGTATTCCTGCCCACCGCGCAGATAGGTGGTGGCCCGGCGTGAGCCGAACATGGTCTCCAGCGTGCGGCCGACCGCCTGGGACGACACGCCGAGCGCGGCCGCCTTTTCCGGGTCGACGTCGACCAGCAGGCGCGGCGCGTTGGGCTCATAGTTCAGACGCGGCCGCGAGAAGCCGGGATTGTCCAGCGACGCCGCCAGGACGGGCTGAAGCCAGTTGTAGATGTCCTCGTATTCGGCGCCCGTGACGACCATTTCGATCGAGTTGGAGTTGCCGCCGCCGCGCTGGAAGGCGCCGGGAACCGAGGCGTTGACCTGGGCGTCGGTCTGGCCGCGCAGCTTGCCATTCAGTTCCTGGGCGATCTCGTCGGCGGCCCGGTCGCGTTCCGACCAGTCGCTGAGGATCAGGCTGCCGTTACCCGAGTTGAAACTGCCGCCGCCGAAGCCGGGGGCGGAAATCAGATAGCTGTCCGCCTCGCCGCTGGCCTTGTATTCGGCGAGGATGGGCTCGATCCCCATCATGATCCTGCGGGTGTAGTCGAAGCCGGCGCCCTCGGGCCCCTGGACCCGGATCTGCACGCGGCCGCGGTCTTCCGCCGGAACCAGTTCGTTGGGCAGGGCGAAGAACATGGCCGCCGCGCCGCCGGCCACCCCGAGAACCAGGACCGCCACGCCGACGACCGCAATCCGCTTGCCCAGCAAGGCCTGAAGCGAATTCTGGTAGGAATTCCGCAGCGCCTCCATGGCGCGATCGACCTTTCGCGCCAGCCAGCCTCCGCCCGAAGCCGGCTTCAGAATGCGCGAGGCCAGCATGGGCGACAATGTCAGGGCCAGGAAGGCCGAGAAGGCCACGGCCGCCGCGATCGCCGCGGCCAGCTCCACGAACAGCCGCCCGACATAGCCCGGCAGGAACAGCAGCGGCGCGAACACGGCCAGCAGAACGATGGTCGTCGCCACGACGGCGAAGAACACCTGCCGCGTGCCCCGTTCGGCGGCCACCAGCGGCGGCTCGCCATGGTCCAGGCGGCGCTGGATGTTCTCGGTCACGACGATGGCGTCGTCCACCACCAGGCCGATGGCCAACACCAGCGCCAGCAAGGTCAGAAGGTTCAGGGAGAAGCCCAGCGGGGCCAGGACGATGAAGGTCGACAGCAGACAGATCGGCGCCACGATCGACGGAATGAAGGCCGCCCGCATGCTGCCCAGAAATATGAAGTTCACCAGCGCCACGAGCGCCAGCGAAATGCCGATGGTGATCCAGACCTCGTCGATGGCGTGCGAGGTGAAGACCGAGTTGTCGGAGCCGACGACCAGTTCGGCGCCCTGCGGCAGGCTGGGGCGGACCTGCTCCAGCATCTCCTCGACGCCCCTGGAGATGGCCAGGTCGTTGGACTGGGCCTGACGGGTGACGGCCAGACCGATCTGGTCCTGTCCATTGCCGCGGAACAGGCGGCGATCTTCGGCCGGAGCCTCCTCGATGCGGGCGATGTCGCCCAGTCGGGTGACATAGGCGGACTGGCCCTGGATGGCGCCCGAAGCGCCGCTGGGCAGGGCCGTCGCGCTCGAGGCCGCGCCGGTCTGGGCGGTCGCGGCGCCGCCGGAGCCGCGCGTGCCGATGGGCAGCTGGCGGAAGTCCTCGGCGCGGGCGTAGGTGCGGGCGACGCGGACGGTGTAATCCTTCTGGCCAGACTCCAGCTGGCCCGCCGGCAGTTCGACGTTCTGGGTCGTGAGGGCCGTTTCGACATCGTTGACGGTCAGACCCCGCGCGGCCAGGGCGGCGGCGTCCAGCCAGATGCGCATGGCATAGCGCTGCTCGCCGTAGATCTGGACCTGGGCCACCCCCGGCACGGTCGCCAGGCGGTCGATCAGATAGCGGTCGGCATAGTCCGTCAGCTCCAGTCGATTCATGGTCGTGGAGCGAAGGAACAGGATCATGATGGGCTGGCTGTCGGTGTCGGCCTTGGACACCTCGGGCGGCTGGGCCTGATCCGGCAGGCGCCCGACGACACGCGACACCCGGTCGCGCACATCATTGGCTGCGTCGTCGATATTGCGGTCCAGCGAGAACTCGATCGAGACGTTGGATCGACCGTCGCGGCTGGACGAGTTAATCCGCTCCACGCCCTGGATGCCGGCGATCTGCTGCTCGATGGGCTCGGTGATCCGGCTTTCGATCACCTCCGCGGAGGCGCCGGCGTAGCTGGTGCTGACCGAGACGATGGGCGGGTCCACATCCGGCAGCTCGCGTACCGGCAGGAAGAAGAAGGCCGCGGCCCCGATCACGCACAGCACGATGGCGGCCACCGCCGCGAAGACCGGGCGGCGGACGGCGAGATCGGACAGCATCATCGGGCGGCGCCCCTTGCGGAAGCGGCGCCGGCCGGACGACGTCCGCCCTGGCCGGCGACGCTGACCGGCGCGCCCGGCTGGATGCGATTCAGCCCCGAGCCGACGATCCGATCACCGACGTTCAGCCCGGACACGATCTCCACGAATCCGCCTTCGACCGAGCCCGTCTCGACCTCGACCCGCTGGGCGGTCGAGCCCTTGTCGCCTTTGGCGATGCGATAGACGAAGGCCCCGTCGCCTTCGTACTGCACGGCCGCCTCGGGCGCCGCCGGCGCGGTGCGCTGGCCTTGCTGGACGGCGACCCGGACCGCCATGCCGGGACGGATGCGTCCGCCGGGATTGGGAATTTCGGCCCGGGCCGTGACGGCGCGGGTCTGTTCGTTGATGCGGGTGTCGATCAGGGCGATGCGTCCAGTGAAGACCTGGTTGGCATAGGCGTCGATCGTCGCCGTGATCGGCGTCCCGGCCCGCAGCACGCCCAGGTACCGCTCCGGCACCGGGAAATCGACGCGGACGACATCGATGTCGTCCAGTGTCGTGATGATCCCGCCCGGATTGACCAGCGTGCCCGCCGTGACAGAGCTGAGACCCAGGACACCGGCGAACGGCGCCCGGATCAGCCGGTCGCCGCGGCGCGCCTGGGCGGCGTTCAGCGAGGCCCGGGCCGTGGCCAGCGATGTTTCGGCGTCCTCGGCCGTCACGCGCGGGGCGATGCCGCGGTCGGCCAGAGCCTTGTAGCGGTCGTACTGCCGCTGGGCCTGGGCCACCTGGGCCCGAGCCTCGATGATGCCGGCGTCCTCTTCGCGCGCCTGCAGTTCGACGAGGGGCGCGCCCGCCGCGACCCTCTGGCCGTCGGTGAAAAGGACGCGGGTGATCAGTTCGCTGGTGGAGGAGGTGATGTTGACCGACCGGCGGCCGCGCGCCACGCCCAGGACCCGGATTTCGTCGGTGAAGGAGCGCGCGCCGACCACCGCCTCGGACACCGTCTGTCCGCGCCCGCCACCGGGCCCGCCCCGGCCGCCGGGACCCCCGCCCGCCTTCTCGTCGCCGGCGAAGGCCATGCGCAGGATGACCGCCACGACCATCAGGCCCAGCAGGACGGCGGCGGCGGCGAGGAAGAAGTGGCGTTTGATCACGCGGAGGGCTCTCTGGCGATGGGACGAGCCGACTTAGCGGCTGACGCCGTCGACGCAACTAGAGTCCCTGTAACGGCTGCTGTTTGCGTTTCCGTCGCCGCGAGCCGCGCCGGAATGTCGCGGTCAGAACCGGCGCCACAGGGCGATGACCGGTCCACCGCTTTCGGGCGTCTCGCGGCCGGCGATCGCCTGACGCCATCCGGCCTGCAGACTCCAGTCGCCCAGATCGCGGACCACCGAGGCCTCGACCGACAGCCAGCGGGGGCCGGCGTCGTCGGCCTGTCCCCCATAGGCCTGGGCCAGCACCATCCAGTCGTCACCGAAATGCGCGCCGGCCGTGGCGTCGACCCGGGTCTCGTCCGGCAGCCCCTGACGCATGCGGCGGGCGGCCTGCAGTTCGACAAACCCGCCGCTGGAACCCCAGCGCCCGCCCGATCCGCCGAACGACCGCCCGACCGAGGCCCGCAGCTCCCAGTCGCTGTCGCCCTGCCCCGGGGCGGCGTAGCCGGCGTTTCGACCCTCGCCGCCGTCCGCATAGCCCGCGTAGAGGCTGACGGCGGCGCGGTCGTCGCGCCAGGCCTGCCAGGTGACGCCGATCTCGAGCGGACCGCGGCCTTCATAGTCGATGAAGGCGTCCTCGCCCGATTGCCAGTCGCCCTTGAACTGTACCGTCAACCGGTCCGTGACGCCGTATTCGGCGAACAGGCTGAAGGCCGAGTCGCGGCGTTCGGCCGGCAGGTCGGCGAGGGAGCCGTCCATGTCGAAGCCGCGGTCGGCTCGCATATCCTCGTATTTGACGATCACCTGCCCTTGCCCACCGGGCTGGGTCCAGGGGCCCGCCTCGGCGGTCCCCGCGCACGCGAGAGCCGCCAGTCCGAACAGCAGCCCCCCGGCCGGTCTCAAGCGTCGTAGCCCGGGGATTTCCGGTCCAGCATCCGCAGCGCGCCGGGCCAGGCCAGGGCGGAGACGAAGCCGATCCCCCTGCCCTGCTCCTTTGTCTCGGCCTGGGCGGCATCGGGCGCGAACAGCACATGCTCCCGCCCGCCCGACAGCGCCGCCACCTGCTGGGCGCACGCGCGCTCGAGGAAGAACATGCCGATCCAGGCCTGTGCCGCCGTCTGGCCGACCGCGAGGGTGCCGTGATTGCGCAGCAGCATCAGCGGCCTGTCGCCGAGATCCGCCACCAGCCGCTCACGCTCCTCCAGGTTCAGGGCCAGCCCCTCATAGCCGTGATAGGCGACCTGGTGCTGCAGCAGGCAGGCGTTCTGGCCGATCGGCAAGAGGCCCTCCTGCTGCGCCGCCACGCCGACGCCCGCCACGGTGTGCAGATGGATGACGAAATGCGCGTCCTCCCGCGCCGCATGGATGGCGGAGTGGATGGTGAAGCCGGCCGGATTGATGAAGCTGGTCGTCTCCTGAACGATGTTCCCGTCCAGATCGACCTTCACCAGTGACGAGGCGGTCATCTCCTCGAAATACCAGCCATACGGGTTGATCAGGAAATGGCGCTCGGGCCCGGGGACGCGCGCCGAGATGTGTGTGAATATCATGTCGTCCCAGCCGTGCAGGGCGACGAGCCGGTAAAGCGCCGCCAGCTCGACGCGGGCGTTCCACTCCGCCTCTGACACCCTCGACTTGAGCGTTGCTGTCGCGCCGTCGGCCATGATCGCTTTCCCTGTGGTGGCGCACGCTCGCGCCGGGCGACGCCGACGTCAAGATTCAGCTTCCGTTAACCGCCTCTTAGCCCCGTCGTCCCAGGATGGGTCACGTCGAATCCCGTCGGTTCATCGGAGACGTCCGTGGTCCTCGTTCAACTGGTCCCCCCCGTCCGCTCCGAGGCCGCCCTTCCTCGGGCCAGCGAGCTACTGAACCTGGCTCGCAACAGCACTCCGGATGCGCGGCAACGACTTCTGCTGGGCGTCGTGGCCCTGTGCGACGCCAGTCCGCCCTCGGGCGAACTCTCGCCCGTTCTGGGTGAAATCTTCCTGACCCTCGCTCGCCAGGCCGAGCGGGAGGTGCGCAAGGTCCTGTCCGAGAAGCTGGCGCATGCCGACTGGGCGCCCGCGGCGCTGGTGAACGTCCTCGCGCTGGACGAGATAGAAATCGCCCGCCCCATTCTCGCGGCAAGTCCCATTCTGCAGGACGACGACCTGCTGCGCGTGATGATCGAGTCGTCGCTGGAGCACAAGATCGCGATCGCGCGCCGTCCGCAGATCAGCGGGCGGGTCGCGGACGCGGTGATCGAGCGCGGCGAGCCGGCGGTGCTGACCGCCTTGGCCACCAACCGGACGGCCGAGCTGAGCGCCGACGGCATTCGCCGGCTGGTCGACCATTCGCGCCGTATCGCCGCCCTCCGGGCGCCGCTGACGCGCCATCCGCGCCTGACCGAGGAGCTGGCGGAGCAGATGTACCATTGGGTCGGCACGGCGCTGCGGCAGTCGATCTCCGCCCGCTTCAATGTCGATGAAAAGGCGCTGGGCGCCGCGGTCTACGACGCTGTCGAAGGCGTGATCCGCCACGCGCGCGCGGACGACGTCCTCCCGCAGGACGATCCCGACCGGGACGAGATGGAACGGCGGCTGATCGACAAATTGCAGTCCGCGGGACAGTTGCGGGCCGGCTTCCTCATCCGCGCCGTCCGCGAGAAGCGTTTGAGCCTGTTCGTCCATGGCCTGGCCGCCCTGGGCGGTTTCGCGGCCGGGGATATCCGCGGGGCGCTGATCGCCCCGACGCCGGAAGCCCTCTACTACGCATGCGCGGCCGTCGGCATCGACCGCGCCGTGTTCCCGACCCTGCTGGCCGAGTTGCGCAAGCTCAACCAGTCCCTGCCGGGCGACAGGGGCGACGCGGTCTGGCTGCGCGGCGCCCTGTCCGCCAACTCCGCGGCACGCGCGTTCCGCGTGCTGGTCGCCGATAGTCACCGCGCACTCAAAGCCGCCGTTTGACTTCGCCGGCCGGCTCGGCTTGCGTGGGCGGGTGAGCGAACTCCCCGATCCGGACCTGCGCCTGGCCTTCGTGGCCTCGGACCGACCCGAGGCGCAGGCCGCCCGGGAACGGCTGGCGTCCCTCTATGGCTCCGTCGAGCCCGACCAGGCCGAGGTCATCGTCGCCCTGGGCGGCGACGGCTTCATGCTGGAAACCCTGCATACGGTCATGGACCGGCGCATCCCCGTGTTCGGGATGAACCGGGGATCCGTCGGTTTCCTGATGAACGACTATGGCGAGGAAGGGCTGCGGGAACGACTGGCGGGCGCCGGGCGGGCGGTGATCCACCCCCTGCAAATGGACGCCTGGACCGAAGCCGGCCAGGTCCACAGCGGGCTGGCCATCAACGAGGTTTCCCTGCTTCGACAGACCCGTCAGAGCGCCAAGCTGCGCATCAGCGTCGACGGTCGCGTGCGCCTGGAGGAGCTGTCCTGCGACGGCTGCCTGCTGTCCACGGCGGCCGGATCGACGGCCTATAACCTTTCGGCGCACGGCCCGATTATCCCGCTGGATTCGCGGGTGCTGGCCCTGACTCCCATCAGCGCCTTCCGCCCGCGTCGGTGGCGGGGGGCCCTGCTCCCGCATCAGGCCAAGGTCTGTTTCGAGGTGCTGGAGGCGGACAAGAGGCCGGTCAGCGCCACCGCCGACAGTTTCGAGGTCCGCCGCGTCGCGCGCGTCGAGGTCCGGGAACGCCGCGATATCGCCCTGACCATGTTGTTCGACGCCGGACGATCGTTCGAGGAGCGGGTGCTGGCCGAACAATTCGCCTCCTGAGGCCGTGCACGGTTTTTTAGGGACAGAGGCCCAGACTGCCGCCAATCCACTTCAGGAGTCCGCCGTGAGCAACCCGGCCCAGGTCATTCGTCCGCCGAACACCCTTCGCATGAAGGTCGGCGGAGCCTTTGGCGGAATCGACGCCGGGGCCATCGCCAAGGCGGAAGCCGCTCTCAAGGCCATGTCGTCCCAGTTCGGCCAGTGGCTGCAGGACGAGATCGTCAAGCTGGACAGCGCCCAGGCCGACATCCGCCGTGAAGGCTACAACCCCCAGACCGCCGAGGCGCTGTATTTCCGCGCCCACGACCTGAAGGGCCTTGGCACGACCTATCAGTATCCGCTGGTGACCCGTCTGGCGGGCTCGCTTTGCCGGATGATGGACGACCCGGTCAAACGCATGGCCGCCCCGGTCGTCATCCTTGACGCCCACATCGACGCCATCAAGGCTGTCGTGCGCGACCAGATCCAGACCGACGACCACCCGGTCGGCCGGGTCCTGGCCGAAACCCTCGAAGCCCGCGTCGCCGAACACCTGGGCTGACCGGCCCGTTCCGGCCGAAGTCAACGCCCGCCTGACCGGCGGGCGTTCTGCCGTCAGGCGGCGGCGGTGAGCCGGGCCTTGGCGGGCAGCGGATCGTGGTCCAGCCGCTCCATCAGATAGGCCAGATCCTCTCGCGGCGCGTTCGGCCGCTGGGTCAGGAACCGTTCCAGCATCCGGTGACGGAAGTCGTCGCCCGACGTATCCACCCCCTCGGCCTGAAGCTGGCGCCAGGTGTCGACCCCGGCGCGGAAAGCCTGAAACAGACGCGGCGGCAGGCCTGCGCGATCATAGACGGCCTTGAGACCGAGCGGGCCGGCGTCATGGATCATCAGCGATGCGCGAGCCAGCGGGGTTCCGGCGAGTTCGGCCACGCCGTGCTCGAACAGGGTCATCTGCCCCCGGGCCAGCGCGCGAAGCAGCAGCGACGGGGTCAGGGTGCGGCGGGCGTTCAGACTGGCCACGAACAGCGGCAGGTCCGCATGGCTCGCCGCCTGATCGACCAGATCGACCGTGGCCCGCTCACGCGCGAAGGCGGAAAGGCGGATCGCCGTCTCCGGCGCGACGGCATGGCGGGTGACCAGGTGTTCCCGCACCGCGTCGGAGGCCAGCTCGACCAGTCGCTCGGTCACCGTCAACGGCAGCACCTGACGCCAGGCGATGGCCGCCACGATCTCGGGCGAGGCCCCAAACCGGTCGATGCAGCGCCCCAGGGCGGCTTCGGCCACATCGGCGTTGTCGTTCGCCGCCAGTGCCCGCACGGCCTGTTCGCAGCCCACTTCAGCCACCGCCCCGGCCACGTCCCGGCCGACCTTCGGACGGCTGGCGACAGCCACCTGCCGGACGGCCGACCCGGCCCGTACGATCTCGATCAGGTCCTCGTCGGTGAAGACGGGCGAAAAATTGATCATCGGCAGGGCCACGCTGTCCACGTCGGCCGCCATGCGCCGCGCCACATCGCGGGGAATCAGGTCCGAGGCCTTCAGCGTCACCGCCATGGCCCGGCGGACCAGTTCGGCCGCGTCCTGGGACAGCATGCGCAGGATCTTCTGCGCCGCCGCCCGGTCGTCCTCGCCGAGGGGGGCCTTGTCCATGCTGCGGCACAGCTTGTGGGCCGCAGCCGCGCGCTCGTCCTCATCGGTCGCCTTGATCAGGCGATGGATGTCGATTTCGGTCAGACGGGCGCGATAGGCGGTCATGGGCGATCCAGGCAGTTGCCGGGCAACATCAACCCGTCATCCCTAACGGGCGGTTTACCATCACCGGATTCGCGATCAGATGCGCGTCTCCGCCTCCGGCCCGAAAGCGCCGCCGAAACCGCCGTTCTTGCCCTCGCCGTCCTGTCCCAGCAGCAAGGCCAGCAGGCTCTGATCCTGTTTGAGCCGATCCAGACGAGCGGCGAGCATCTGGTCCCGCTCGGTCAGATCGGGGGCCGTCTGACCGGAACCGGAAGCGGCCGCCGGCGCCCCGTCGCCGGCGCTGCGCTGCAGATTGGCGTGAACCTCGGCCACCGTCGCCGGCCGGCCGTCGCGATAGAAGATCGACCGGTTGGCCGACGCGGCCTCGGGGAAGATGGCCGCCGCGGGACTTCCAGGCCGCCGGTCCATGGCGTCCATCAGCTGGGCGGCGCCCGCCGGTCCGAGAAAGTGAGCGGCGTAGAGGTCCCCGGCCCCCGGCTCACGGCCCGACCGGCCGCGAAGATAGGCGGCGTTGGAGGCGGTCAGCTCGGCCGCCATGGTCGAGGCTGCCTGGGGATCGAAGCGAAGGTCCAGCACCACGTTGCGGGCCGAGCCCTCGACGCGCCAGCGGCCGTCGCCGCCACGATAGATCAGGTCGGCGTACTGGCCGTAGCCGTGCTTGGCGCCGTGCGCCTTCACCGTACCCAGCCAGGTCTGTTCGATGAACTGGAACAGGCCGGCGGCCGATGACGTCCGGGCCTTGGCCGACGGGTTCATCGCGCTTTCGCGGCGGGCCGTCCGGACCAGGAAATCGGCGTCCACGCCAGTGGCGTTCGAGGCGCGCCGGATGGCCGCCTCGACTCCGCCAGAGGAAGGAATCGCTCCGATGTTCATGAGTCACGAGGCTGGGGGACCGTGGTTAATCAAATCCTAACGCCAGGATTAACGTCCACAGTCCCTTAACCCTGGCCGGTGGTGCGCGGTCCGGTGGCGTTTCCATGGCCACGCTCGTCCAAAACTTGCCGCAAGACCAGCGCTCAACTTCCCCGTGGGACGCTGTGGGGACGGCGAGAGACAGGGAGTGACGGCCATGATGATGACGACCGCTGGCGGACCCGGACTGGTGCATCCGCTCGATTTCAACGAACGCAGACGACCCCGGTTTTCCCGCGCGACCTGGATCGCAACGGGGATCGTGGTGGCGGCTCACGCCGGATTGGGAGTCGCCCTCTACTATCAGCGGTTCGAGATGCCGGCCGTGGCCGTCCCGACTGAGAGAAAGCCCATCGAAGTGATCTTCCGGCGGTCGCCTCCTCCTCCGAAGCCGGTCGAGGCGAAGACCCCTCCGGCGCCGAACCCCAACGTCAACGACACACCGATTCCCACGACGCCGGTCGAGACCCTGCCGACGGCCTCAACCGACAAGCCAGTCGGCGATACGACAGTGTTCACGATGGACAGGCCCGTCGACATTGTCGTGCCTGACAGCCCTTCCGCCGAACCGGTGGACACGCCCGCGCCGTTGATCCGGAACCCCAGCTGGTCGCGCCAGCCGTCCGCCGCCCAGATGATGGAAGCCTATCCGAAGCGGGCGCTCCAGGCGGAGGTCGAAGGCTCGGCCTCGCTGAACTGTCTGGTCCTGCCCACGGGAGCGGTGACGGACTGCAGCGTCACGCGTGAGACGCCCGGCTACGGGTTCGGTGGCGCGGCGCGGAGCCTGTCGCGCCATTTCCGGGTCAACCCGCGCACCGTGGACGGCGCGGCGGAGGGGTCGCGGGTCAGCATCAACCTGCGCTTCACCCTGCCGGAAGACTGATCAGGCGAACCTGAGCGGGTCGAGGGCGGCGGCGTCCGCCACGGGCGCCCTGCCCTCGACCCCGTCGGCGACGACCTGGGCGACCAGCGGCCCCAGCAGCCAGCCGTTGCGGAACGGGGCCAGGGCCAGGTGGAGGCCTGGCTCGCCGGCGGAACCGGCCAGCGGCAGGCCGTCCGGCGAAGCGCCCCGGACCCCCACCCGTGGCGACCCGGCCTCGCCTGCGGCGCCAAGCAGGGCCAGGCCTGCCGTCACGCGGCGCGCCGACTCGGCCAGGTCCGGTTCGATATCCCGGCGCCCCCGCTCCATGGTGGCCCCGATGACCACGCCCCCGGCGGCGGGGACGATATAGAGGTCGGGAGTCCGCAGCGTCCGCGGCGGCGGGGGAGCGGAAACCGGCGTCAGTTGGCCGCGAAAGGGTTCGACGGCGGCGACGGCGGCGGCGGCCCGCTCGGGCAAGCCCGGAAGCGGGGCCGCGACGCCCGTGGCGAGCACGACCGTCGGCGCGAACCATGTCCGCCCGTCCTCGGCCTCGACCCTCCAGCGACGCGCATCGGCGGACAGGCGCGCCACGGAAGAGCGAATGACGGTGACGCCGGGGGCGCGGGCGAGCGCCTTGAGGGCGGTCGCCACCTCGACGCGCCAGTCCTCGGGCGAGGTCAGTCCCGCGGGGCTGCGGCTGGCGGCGAAGCCCATGGCGGCCAGGCGCGTGAGGGCTGCGGGGATGTCGGGACCGCGCCAGTCGACGCCGTCGCGATGCAGGGTCAGGCCAAAGGTCTCGGCGAAGCCCGGCCACCGGTCGCGGGCGCGCTTCAGCAAGGCGGCCCGCTCGGGCGTGGAGTCGTCAGACAGGCTTTCCAGCGCCGGGGCGATCATGCCGGCGGCGGCGGAGCTGGCATTGGGGCCGCCGGGGTCGATGACGGTGACGGCATGCCCCCGCGCGCCCAGCTCGGCGGCCGAACACAGGCCGAGCACGCCGGCGCCGATGACGATTACATCCGGGGAAGAAGTCACGGGCGACCAGATCGACCCCCCGCGACTGGAATGCAAGCCTACTCCGCAGCAATCGCGGCGGCGCGGTTCGCGTCAATGCGAGCGGTGAGAGCCTCGTGCTGGTCCCACAGGGCCTGCGGCAGGCGGTCGCCGAACTGGGCGTAGAAATCCGGGATCAGCGAGGCCTCCTCGGCCCAGACCTCGGCATCGACGTCGAGCAGGATCGACAGGTCGGCGTCCGAAAGCGTCAGGCCCGTCAGATCCAGCGCCTCGCGCGTCGGCACACGGCCGACCGGCGTATCGACGGCCGCGGCCTCGCCGTCCAGGCGTTCCGAAATCCACTTCAGGACGCGGGCGTTGTCGCCGAAGCCCGGCCAGACGAATTGGCCGTCCTCGTTCTTGCGGAACCAGTTGACGAAGTAGAGGCGCGGCAGGTTCGCCGCCTCGGTCTTCCCGGCCATCGACAGCCAGTGGGCGAAATAGTCGCCCATGTTGTAGCCGCAGAACGGCAGCATGGCGAAGGGATCGCGGCGCAGGGTCCCGATGGCGTTCTCGGCCGCGGCGGTGCCTTCCGAGGCCACCGAGGAGCCCATGAAGACGCCGTGCTCCCAGTCGAAGGCCTCGGTCACCAGCGGCACGGCCGAGGCGCGGCGGCCGCCGAACAGGATGGCGTCGATGGGCACGCCCCGGGGATCTTCCCATTCCGGCGCGATGGTCGGGCACTGGCTGGCCGGGGCGGCGAAGCGCGCGTTCGGATGCGCGGCCGGCTCGCCGGACGCGGCGTCATGGGCGGCGCCTTTCCAGTTCGTCAGGCCCTCGGGCGCCTCCCTGGACAGGCCTTCCCACCAGACGTCGTTGTCATGGGTCAGGGCGGTGTTGGTGAAGACGGTGTTGGTCGCCATCGTCGCCAGGGCGTTGCCGTTGGTGTTGCGGCTGGTGCCGGGAGCGACGCCGAAGAACCCGGCCTCCGGGTTCACGGCGTACAGGCGGCCGTCGTCGCCGAAGCGCATCCAGGCGATGTCGTCGCCGATGGTTTCGGCCTTCCAGCCGGGGATGGTCGGCTGGAGCATGGC